>JAAYYI010000077.1 GCA_012515445.1 Candidatus Bathyarchaeota archaeon
ATTCTGATTCTGAACAGAATAGTAAGTGATGAAAAGTTATAATTCTTAATAGTAGCATCCTACTCTACTATAATCGATAACTTTTGGCAAAACAACAACGCACAGAGCTACTGCTCTCAATCATAATAATTATAATAACAGCAATCCTAATGTTTGCTTACTATAACCGCTGGTTTAGCCTTGCATACACAGTCGGCCCTTTCAGAGCCATACATTACCTTGCATTCGCGGGAACCCTCTACATCGCATTCAGCGTACCCATAATAGCCTATCTTAAGCGCCGCCGACCACAAAAGTATCAAACCCTCACCCGAATACACATGTTCATGAACCTCGTAGCTTTCCTTTTGATTTCCCTTCATTTCGCCGGACAACTGGGAAGACCCGCAGATTTCTACCCTGAATTGGGAACAGGGCTTGCATTATACATAGCCATGGTTCTACAGGTTTTCACAGGCTTAGCTTTCAGGCTTAATCAAAAACGTTTTGTTAAGCCGATCACAACCCGTTTCCTGCATGTAGGTTTAGCCCTTGTCTTCTATATCGTGATAGTTACCCATATTCTGCATGGATTGGGCATAATATAGCGGGCTGTTAGTGAAATTGAAAAGCTATGGGCGGACAAACCCGAGGTACTGCCTACTAAAAAAGTATGTTTCTATGGTGGTCTAAAAAATAAAAAAAGAAGGTGGGGGATTACTTGGTTTCTGTCTGCATCTTTTTTGCGATACTGTACACGATCGGTATCAAAACAACTGCGAATGCTATTGCAAAGCCCCATGCAACTGTACTGATTATTCCTGTAACTCCAGTAAACGATGCAAAGATTGCTCCTGCGCCGATCAATAGGAATATGCTGTAGAGCACGAATTTTGCGTAGCCAGCTATGCTGCTGAATTCTTGGTGGTCATCAGTGATTGATTTTATCACAGTATCGGTTATGATTATGCCTGCGCCGATTATGACAAAGCCAAGTATCAGTGAGTAAACAAGTCCGGTTGTGTTAAGAAGCAGCAATTCGAATGCAATATTTAGGATTACAGCGATTAAGCCGAGGAATATTAGATTCTTAAGCATATCAGCGATTTCTGTCTTAGCTTCACCGAACATAGGTCTGATGACTTTACCTATTAGCGTCGATAAGAAATCCACCAGTACAATGCCTAAGACTATCACTAGTATACCGCCGATCAATCTTGGAAGGTAAGCTGCGATTTGCTGTATGAATTCGCCTGTGGTTCCGGGGATATTGAGTAAGCCTATAGCTATCGTGATAGCGACGATAACGATGAAGGCCATGATGACTCCGCCTACGAAATTCGAGAGGTCAAAACCTGATGCTTTGAATACTTTTCCTACTTCGCTCTTGTCAAAGTGTCCCTCTACGGTTTTATCGACGACTCTGTTCACGACTTTTCCTACAAACCAGCCAACTACTGCTCCTACGATTATTACGATTACTGCAGCGACTGCTCCTGGTAGCGCGGTTAGTATTGTGTTCAAAAAGTTATCAATGGCTTCCTGAAGTGTCACTAAAGCTATTAATAACAAAAACATACAAAAGCTCACTGAGTTAAACTATTAATGAACGTAAATAAAAGGTTATGTTGCAATCGATAACTGGACAACCGAAAAAAGCATTATGTGTGCGTATTTAACCCTGTCTAAAATGGTAATGGTTTTAAGGTTACCCGCGTTAATTTGAGCGATGACCCATGATTAACATACGCCGTGTACTAATCGAGGCCCTGAAAGCCCGTGAAACCCCCCTTGTGGAATTATCGCAGGCACTGTGCTCAGCCAACGGCGTCGACGAATGCGACATGATAGTTACAGACGTAGACGTCAAGACAGAGACAGTTAAAATCACCGTAAGAGGCAGCAACATCGAATACAACGAGATACTAAAAATACTGCAGGATAATGGTGTCTCCGTTAAAGGAGTGGATGAAGTAAGTGTCTCAAAAGCTAAGCAAGCTCAGAGAGTACCTCCTTAGCTCTATTTAAATGAGCCAATCCAAGAGATAACCCACTGTAAACGCGAGCACTCCGAAAACCACCATTCTCACCCCTTTTTTGTAGGGGTTTGTCTGCCCTATTCGACCCATATAAACGCCCGCGACAAATAATGTGCCTAACGCTAATGCTACCGAAATCCATCCAGCGATACTGATTTCTAGTAATCCTGCCCCTACAAGAATAAAGGGAATTATCGTAATAGTACAAGAAAGCAGCGGAGTTCCAAAGTTAATGATTGTTGCAAGCAATATCGTGTTCTTAGCGGTTTTCTGGATGCTTGTATCCGTTAAATCGGTGAAAAGCGCTTTTTCTAGGTCCTCAATTTTTTTCTCCTGCTCTAGACTCTCAGCCTCATAGACGCTGACGCCGGTAGAGATGCCTAACGCGATGCTGGTCGTTAACATAGTGACCATTATTACTCTTAATCCTGCCTCTGCTGCTAATGCTGAACCCACAATTATGCCAAGCAGCATAAAAGTTGAATCAAACAATGTGTTGATGAAGAACCTGCGAATTATTGGGCCAACGCCTTCAAGTTTAAGGGTATCAAGCAGGCGACTCAGCGTTTCACGAATGCTATTCACTAAATTTACCTTATTAGAAATCATTAGTCAACAAAGCTATAAGTGATTCGAACAAAAGCAACTTAATTTAATGAAAGATAACCCAAATCACATACACTCTACAATCGGGATAAAACATAGCTATTCTTCTGCGACTGTGCAGCATATCGTCACCAACGAGGTTACCGAGAATGCGCAGAAACCTCTTCTCACTGCCTAAAAATGAGCGGCGACCACGCAGGAGCTAAACACATCTCAATAATGAACGCCTGCGCCGATGCCTGCATAATATCAGTGGATTACCTGCTAAGAGACGTACGCTTTAGATGCCGATTACTTGAAAGACGTATTGAAGTAGGATGAAAGCCGCGTAGGCTGCAAGCAGAAGCAATGCATCTTTTTTATTAATAACGCCATCTTTTGAGCGCATATAAACAAATACGGCGGCTGCAGCGACAAATATTCCAGCTCCTAACGGCGACGCCATATTGGGTATTCTGATTGGGGAAAGGATGGCTATTATGCCGATTGTCAGCATAGAGTCAGCTAAGACGTTGCCTAATATGTTGCCGATGCCGATAGAACCCTCTTTCTCGGATGCGCGGATCGCGAAAGCCATCTCGGGCAAGCATGTCCCAATAGCCACGATGGTACCTATTAGGAAGAGGGGTAAACCTATTGCTGAGCTTAACTCCTGTGCTGAAGTCGTCACGAGTTCGCTGCCTATGAACAGCACTGTTATACCGATAATTAGGAGGAAAACCGTAACTCCTAACCTGACCACTGACCGAGATAAGCGCATACGTTCAGCAACCTCTTTTTCGCCAAGTGCACTTCTAAGCAGCCAAAACACGTAAACCACAAAAGCGGCAACTAATAGCGCTCCATCTAAACGGGAGATAACGCCATCGAGCAACATGAAAACCGGTAGCAAAACAGCTATGAAAGCGATCTTTAGGTTCTTAAGCATACCCGACGTGATCTTCTGTTCTCCCGCAATAAGCACAACAACGCCGATAACCAACGTCAAATCCGCTATGTTAGCACCGAAGATTAAACCTAAACCAAACGTGGACGTGCCTTCAACAGCTGATAATATACCGATGGATAGCTCAGGCAAAACCGCGAGGGTGCCCGCAATTACTACTCCTGTGACAAAGGCGGAGATGCGGAAGAGCTTCGAGAGGTTCAAAAGACGCTTAATGGCTTCATCTGCACCGTATACTACTATCGCTATACCGGCGAAAAGTACCAGAAGGGAATACCAAGCCATTGCTATCATATCAACGTAAAATTAAATTTATATAAACGTAACCCCAATTTGGAATAAAATTTACCTTTCAACTGCCCTGTTTATTTTAAAACTAAAACAAAGGTATAGGCTACTTTTTTCGCTGAGCAAGCTTCGCTTTAATAACCCCCACAAGCTCTTCAGGCTTAACTGGCTTAGGCAAATACGCATCCACACCCTTATCCATAGCTTGCATACCTGAAACCAGCGAAGGAAAACCCGTGAACATAATCTTAACAGTCTCCGGCGACTCTATCTGAGACAGGATTTCGGTTCCCTCCATATCGGGGAGCTTAAGGTCAACTAATAGCACGTTGTAGGCTTGGGTTTTAATTTTAGAAAGCGCCTCTTTCCCGGTTTCAGCTTTATCCGTGATAAAACCGTTTCTATCTAAAACCAATCCGATGCTTCTAAGTATGGCTTTATCGTCGTCAACAAGTAGAACCCGATTCTTCGTCACAGAACTATCCCCTTTAGTTAAATTCAACATAAAACCCGTCACCGAGAACAAGATAGTGTAATATTGGATAATGAATAAACATTTTGCTTAAACCTCATTTATTTAAGCCACACATTCCCGTATTGGAGTATTTTAATACCTCCGTAAATTACTCTATAGAGTAGAGTTTTCTGTTGGCTTATCATGGCTTTAATAAAAACTTTTATCGTGATATTAACAGCAGCGTTCATCGGCTTCTTCCTAGCATATGCATTTTTAATCATGTGGCAGTTACCGCTTCTATACACCTTCGGGTTAGAACGTGCCGCTTTAGAGGAAATGCGTGTACTGATAATAAGCATCCTCATCGGAACGCCACTTGGCCTCGCAATCGCCTCTATACCCAGACCAAAACCAAAAAACGCATTGACAGGCGTAATAAGCGCAGTTTTCCTATTTAGCGTAATGTGGCTAATTCCCCTGCTGCTACCGATGGGCAGTGAACCCAGACTAGGCTGGGAAGAGATGCGCGTCGTCGCCGTCGGATTGGCTTTAGGCACCATAGCCGGCTACACATTAGGCTGGGCAATCAAACATCGCCACAAATAAGCACTCATACCTTTTTATAAAAGATCAAAAAATAGAAATACTGCATGCTTACTCCAGACTTAACACTGCACTTTTAACAGAAGCTTGCCTAGATTTGCCGACTGCTTTCAATGCACCCTCAGTTAAGCCCATAGCCAACTCTAGACCCAAAAGCGTAAACATCGAAACAACCGGAAATGAGGGTAACCTTTGCTTCCGTTGACCGCCAAAACTTACCACGAAATCCGCTGGCTTATATTGAATAAAAATTGAAGGTAGAAAGTTTTAAGTTGCTTCTTTAACCAAGCCTTCAACAGCTTGGTCTGGGAGCATCTCGAATTTCTTGGTTGTTGTTGGAATTACTGCAACCTTAATCCTATTCGGCAACTGTCTGGCCTGCAACGCCTTAACAAGGCATTTTACTGCAAGCGCCTTTGCCTCATCAAATGAGAGGTCTGCGCGGTATTGCTCTTTGAGGATAGCCAGAACAGTTTCGCGTCCCGCACCGATTGCGGTAGCTTTGTGGCCGCGATAGGTCCCGCTTGGGTGAGTATCAAAGATGTGTGGACCTGTGCTGTCTACGCCGCCAAAGAGGATTGATACACCGTAGGGTCGTCCTCCGCCGTGCTGAGTGTAGGTCTGCTGGATATTGCAGATTTTCTCAGTAGCAACCTCTATATCGATTGGTTCATCGTAGGTCAGTTTGTTGCTCTGTGCATCCATGCGTGCCTGATCGATTAAGACTCTTGCATCTGAGCTTAAACCGACGATGGCTGCTCCGAAGTGGTTGTCAACGCGGAAAATCTTCCATGAATCCCTTGCGTCCTCAAGTGGCTCGACGTTCTCTTCTGCTGCCAGTACAACGCCTTCTTTGCATTCGATGCCTACGACGGTTGCTCCTCGGTTAACTAGCTCCATTGCGTATTCTACTTGGAAGAGTCGTCCATCTGGTGAGAAAACGGTGATTGTGTGATCGTATGCTCCAGGTTGCCTAAACACTGACATTATGTAACCTCAATTTTGGTGTACTAACAATCTAACTGTTTCCGCGGCTCATATAAGGATACAGTATGTTCTCTTCTGAACAATATTTGGAGGAATCCAAAAAAGAGGCTGATTTGACCTAATTCGGTTGATAACTATCTTAGGCACCTTTCTTCATTAGTTTTAGCATATTTATACATCAATTTTTTATATCGAAAACACGTGAACACCTCAGAGGCGCCAGCAGTAGTTGAAGAAATCAACCGTCACCATAGCATTAGCATTGTTCATTATCGTAATCGTCACAGGAACCCTAAACATCCAAAACTTTATGCCTCCAGCACAGGTGGACTCAATAGTTTTAGGGCATGTACCCGTTGAATCTTTTGCGCTCCTATACGTAGCTCAGAATCAAGGCTACTTTACGCAGCACGGCCTGAACGTGACGATTATAGACTACCCGACGGGGACAGACGCAGTAAAAGCCCTAACCGCTGGCTCAGTAGATATCGCTGGGTCATCTGAATATGTGATCGCATACAATGCTGTCGAGCGCCAGAACATCAGCATAATTGGCTCTATTGGAGAGGCACAAATCGTGGACTTAATCGTAGGCAACCACACAGGCATAACGCAGCCAGCAGATTTGAAGGACAAAACCATCGCGGTTCCAAAGAACACAGTCGGCGAATTCGACCTCGGATTATTCCTTAAACGAAACAATCTCTCATTATCCGACATTACGCTTGTTTACTATCCACCCGGCCAATTAGCAAACGCAATCAGCAACGGCACAGTTGACGCTGTCGTAGCTTGGCAACTCTACAGTGAACAAGTAAAAATGGAATTAAGCGAAGGCTACATCTCTTGGCCGCTGCAAACAACTGAACCCTTCTTTAGCGTGCTGAGCTGCAGGAATGATTGGCTGAGTAGCCACGTCCAAACAGCCAATAAGCTTCTTTCTGCTCTTTGGGATGCGGAAGAATACATCCAAAGTCACCCAGCCGAAACGCAGCAGATAATCAAAGCCCGCTTCAATTACACCGACTCCTACATAGCATCCGTCTGGTCAAGAAACAACTGCACCTTAACATTAACTGCGAAGCTTCAAACCGTAATGTCAGATGAATCCGCATGGATGATTGAAAATTACTTAACTACACAAAGCAGCATGCCCACAATCAGCAACTACATCAACACTGATATTCTAAAGTCTGTTAAGCCTCAAGCTGTCACAATGCCCTAAACAGTAATTAGAGGTTCACGAAATGCTCAGTTTTTGGGTGCTTTTAGTTTGTTGAGGAAATAGGTCCAGAGTACTAAGCCGATTGTGCTGGCAGCGACCATTGGAATATAAACTTGATACACAGCCATGTAGGCTGTTTCAAAGGGCACGAACACGAAAACTAGTCCCATTGCAAAAGACTCCAAAACAATCCCCACTACTGCGGCTTTTAGTAGATAGTATTTCCCAGTTAGTTTCATGCTTACTAAACCGGCGATTAAGCCCACAAGTATTGTTGCTACTCCGCATGGGATCATTGTTATGCCGCCTACGCTGAAGCGGTGGATTCCGCCGATCAACCCCGCAATTAAGCCTCCAACTGGGCCGCCTGCAACGCCTGCCATCATGGCTCCGAGTTCCCGCACGTTGGGAATTGTGCCGTCTGCGAGCTTAACAGCCATCAGTGTACCATAGGCGGAGAGTAAGCCGAATACTACGCCGATTACTATCTTTGGGAGCCAACGGTTCTTGTTTGCTAGTTTTTTGTTGTTGAAGGCAACGGTTAGGTAAGCGATGATTATTACTAGTGATGCTGTTCCGAGTAAGAATAGCGTGTTGGTTACTGTTGAGGCTAATTCAACCATGTATGGGTCGAACAATAAGGTATACGGCTTTGTTAAAAGTGTTTAGCTGCTTAATCTCTAGATACCAGATTAATATTTACCTTATAGGTTTAGGTCGGCGGCTTCAGCTGTTCTTCTAAGCAGCCTTGAACGTGCCTCGGCTTGCACCCGTTTATCTGTTACCGGCAACTCCATATCGTAAGCCGTCAAATCCAATATTTTTCCAATTAGAACCTGTACCGCCTTAACTAATTCGGCTCTTTCGACCGTACCGTCTTCGCTAAAACCGCCGCAGGCTTCGCAGAAAGGAAAATTCGGCTCTAACTCAACGGTGTTATTCTCGTAGTCGTAGTCAACGATTGTGAACGGTTCAAGCCTGCATACAGCGGGTCGAACCTCGTAGATTTGGCATTTGTTGTCTTTGGTGAGGAACCAGCAGCTGTCATCTTCTTTGCGTTTTATCCACTGCATACCTGTTTCGTCTGGTTCCTCAATAAAATCATTGAACCCTCTATCTTCTATCCGTTTCTGCTCTATTAGGTCTACGTCGGGCGGTTGCATGCGGCAACAGACACCGCAGTTTTTGCAGGAAAACCCAACGTTTTTGGGTAAGTTAAGTTTTGGAGTGTTCAAGGTAGCTTATAGATGCCTACGAGTTGCTTAATTTAGGTATCTTTTCTTTACTGTTGTTCTGCCCTTTTATGCAGATGGCTATGTGATTTCTAAAAGGCGGCGTACCGATGCCTGCGTAGCTTAGGCTTACCCCTTTTAGCCCTGCTGCCTCAAGTTTACTCTTCAAAGCGTTTCTTGTATAAACATGAAACGACTGGTATGGGTGCCTTTTTATGCCTAAACGGTTCTAACGCTTTCTGCACTAGTTCCTCTGATGTAGCGTTAACACGTACTGACTTGTAAACCAGCAGGTGCATGATGAACAAAGATAAACGCGGCTATGGCATGCTTGCTTTTTTGTTGTTTCCTTTTTTTGCTTTTTAGGCTCAGCATAGAGAGGTCAAGGCTTGTTTGTTGGATACGACTAATAATGATTGAATCAGTAAAATGTACAAAACTCGAAAATGTTCTATAAATGATCGCTAAATTATGCCCTTTCAGGCTACTTTGTAGGTGTTGGATTGTAATGCTTTTTAGGGGCCTCTGCGTTTGAAGCTTACAGAGTGTTACCTTTGGGTCAATCTGAATATGCAACTAGCAAAGCTCGAAACCAGAAACGCTTAGTCGGCATAGTCGCTATCGTTCTAATCACGGTCTTCTTCATCTTATCCTTCACCGGTTACATTCCTTTCCTTATTATGCTCATCCTCGACGTAATCGTTTGGGGTATTGCTAACCTTGTGCTTCGACGGATAGGCCGAGTGCCCCTTTAGCGGCAAACCGATAACAACGGTAATATTGCACTTCTGCTTGGTTGAACAGCAGGTACCCCTCAGTTGAGCAGTAACCCGCCGAAGAGACATGCCACAATTTCATTCATCATAGCTGTAGCCGCCGCTGTAATGATATTTGTCCCCGAATCAGTAGGCATCGATGGCTTCAACGGAGGCTTTGCAATATCGTTCATTAGCATAGTTATTGCCTTAACCTTTGGAATCGTCGGTTTCATTTTTTTGGGTTGGGCTTCCAAGGTGTCAGGGATCCAGCGCGGCGAAGGCATACTTGCACATTGGATTTACACGCCTGAATTCTGGGCTGCATACACTGAGGAAGAACATCAGGAAGAATACTCTGAGAAGAAAGGTCTTTTTCTGATTATAACCGCCATTGCTTTGTTTTTTGGTGTGCTTTTTTGGGTGTTTGATGAGGAAGCAGGCTTCTTTGTGTTTCTGGTTATGTTGGGGTTGATTGGCCTTTGTTTTCTTGCCTGGCAGTACTCTGTTTGGAGTAACTATAGAAGCAACCGCTCTTCAGGCTCAAAGGAGGTCTTTATCACACGAGATGCCATATTCATGAATAACCGGTTGACTACTTGGAAGACAGCTTTGGCCAATTTTGAGGATGCCTCATTTGATGCGAATCGGCGAATACCTGTGCTAATCTTCGAGTATAGCCAGTACACGGGGAGAGCTGGAAGACAGCAATATTGCACTCGCGTTCCTGTACCACCTGGACAGGAACTGGCTGCTCGACACGTTATAGAGCAGATTAACCAGCAAAACTAGCATACGGACCCTTCGGGCTAATGGTATAATCAACCACCTGAAAGGTTGCTACAGGCAGAAACAACAAAATTTTATAAACAATCCGAACTGAATAATGATTGCAGGTAGGTTGGATAATGACGGAAATGCTTTGCCTCTTACCCAAGCCTACAATGGCGATTGAATGCCTCTGCTTCGACCAAAAAACCTGCGATGTCCACATTGACGACGGCGGAAACCTAATTTGCCGGTATGGAAGCAACGAGGGCGTGGTTGACGGAATAGCTAAAGTTATTTGCCCTCTGGAGATCGAAAGCGAACGTAAGAAGTGGGAAAAATTCCTAGCCGCAGAAACAAACGCCAAAGCGTAAAAATCGTGCCGAATTTCGCCTTGAGGCTCAGGGAATCTGCAACAAAATAGGCGGAGCCTTTAATCTTTCTTTTCGGCGATCTTTTTTGCCCATGTAGCAGCTGCTTGAATTTCTTCATGTTTAGGGTGCCCCTTTTCATCAGGATTCCTTTCCAGCCGCCATACGCCGCGTAATGCTCCTCAAGCACCTTATGGCCTTTACCTTCAAGCAGCATCCGGAGTTTACCAAGTGCCATTTTGTCGCTTCTGGGCGCTCCACCCCACGTTATAAAAAGCGCAAAAGTTTTTGAGCTCTTAAGGTTGAGGCTGTTTAGGAATTTTACTAGGTCCTCGTTGGGTGTTCCAGCGTAGAGACCTGAGCCGAGGAAAATCAAATCGTAACTATCTAAGTCTAGTGATGCAGGTTTGGTATCGTTGGTGACTTTGACTGCCGTGCAATTTAGCTCTGTAGCCATTGCCTCTGCGATTTTTGCTGTGTTACCGCTTTTTGAGGCATAGCAGATAATTGTTTTCACCAATATCTCCCTACCTCCTTCTTTGCGGTGCTTGCGCATAAAAGTTTTAGCGTATTTACTGTTGATATTTTGGGTTCTTGGATTCCTTTATCCAGAATTCCGGATCGTCAGCGTTGATTACTTCTACTTGAACCACGTTTGCGGGGTCAGTCATTATTTTTCGCAGTCTCGCTGGCAGGTCGGGCCTTGAGAGAATTAGCATGCGTGAAGCTTCAAGTGCCTCGGCGATTTTTTCGGTTCGCCTATCTGGGTAACCGTTGTAGCGTATGCTTTTGCCTTCTGTGATTGCTTTGTCGAAGTCGGCTTTGCTGCACTGGATTGATTTGTCTCCTTCGCGGATGAACCAGAAAGGGCCTGTAGGGTTCTTGGGCATAAATATCAGCTTGATAGACTTTGTTTTTAATTTATATAGGTATCGTGCTAGCGGCTCAGTACACTAATGCATTTCCAGTCACTCTGAACAGTGTTCAGTTGTATTGTGCAATTGTCTTCATCGACGCCACACAATAGTGGCGAAGCGATGTTTAAAAACTGGCGCCTCAGAATTTGTTAACTGTAATCATTTCCGGAAACCGAATTCCAGGTCATACTAACGTGTAATTCGTCATCGGCAAGCTACTAATAAGGGATGTAGGATAAAAACAGGAACTGCCCTTTATGGCAGTACGAGCCTGTAACTGTTGATTATGTCCACTTCTACGGTGGCGTTGCTTATTATGCAGTCGAGAAGGTGGCCGCCTGCGGTTCGGTCGTCGGTGATTAAGTGGATGTGGTATCCTGCGTAGTCGACGCCGTCCATGCTTGCCGGGAACCAGAAACCAACCGCTGTACCTGCGAATTGGGACAGGTTGAAGACCGCCTGCGTTTTCAGTGCCTGGGTGAGGTTCGGGTAGGGTTCAATTTGTTTTTGGGGGCTGCGTGTCTGCGCATACTCGTAGGTGCCGCTTAATTTGATAGCGTAGATTACGTCTTTTGATGTGTCTAATTGCCCGTCGAGGTAACTTTTAAGTTGAGTGTAGTTGAAGCCTGCAACGTTGTAGGTTCTGTCTGCTTCAAAATAGGTGACCGTAGCATACGGGGCTGTCTGCGTCGGCTCTACCTTTACTGGCGGGCCGCTACTGGGGATATGGTAGAATTCGCCGTCTAGCGCTATCATTTCGCCGTCTAAGCCCTCCAGGGTGCCAATGCCGAAGTCCCCGTGCTTCTCCAACTCGTTGTAGGGCATTAAGCCGGCGTACTTGCCAGTTGAGAAGGTGTTAAACGCAGCCAACTGAAACAGCGTATCCTTGTCTGCGGGTATAACTGAATCAGCTTGGTATTGCAACCCAACAAAGATTGCGCTGCAAGCAATAACTATGATTAATGCTAACGCTAATAGAATTTTAGTGTTCAATGCCATTCTTGGTTCCTTAGCAAGCAAAGTATGCTTTGATGGGTAAAAGGTTTTCCAAATTGCCCGAGGGGGTAATCTGGTTTAAATTAAAGATAAAAAATGAATGTGAAAGAGTCGAATAGGTTTAGGCTAATTTAGCTTTTTTGTGTTTTGCTGCCTTTTGCTTTTTTAGCCTTTCTCTTTTCGTCTTTCTCTTTTTTTGTTAAAGGTTTACTTTGTTTGCTGGGCATAGCTATTCATCTAAGATCATGTTTTACACGGGCTATGCTTTAATATCTTTCGAAGGATACAGCTAAGTGAGCGGTAATTAGGCGTATTCTCTGAAGGTATGATTGCATTTTGTGCATCGCATGAACTGAGTCATGGCTTCGTCGCCGCCACGTGTCTGAACCATCCAGACGAAGACTTCGTCGTTTCCGCATTTTTCGCAGATTTTTTTGATTCTAGACATGGTGTTGACTTCGTCTTCTTGTCCGACGACAGTCATGAATGCTTTAGGTTTAGGCTGGAGAACTGCTCCTGTGGTTGCTCTCTTATCTATTGGCTGCTTGGTAAAGTTACATTTTGCGCAGCATAGGACGAAAGCGTTACCTTCGCCGGTTTTTTTGGGTTCAAGGCGTGTACCGCATGTGGGACAAAATTCCAAGTGGCAAAATCCTCTCTTTATTCTCCTATAGTGTTAACTGATAAGATATAAGGGTTATTTTCCCTTGATTCATGGATTCTGGGTTAAAGCTACAATATCCTTAAAACTCCCCTTTTCAAATGCACTAAAATGGTGCTTTGATTGTCTAAAGAAGACCCGAATCCAAGCGAGTGGCAAACAAAGAAGCATGCCTTAAGGTATCTGTCTAGAGCTCATAAGCTGCCACATAGAACCGAAGCCGAGAATGTGCTACTGGATCAGATACCGCATGGTGTGCAGCGTGTTTTGGATTTGGGTACTGGCGACGGCAGATTGCTTTCTCTCGTCTTAGATAGGCACTCATCCGTTAAAGAGGCTGTCGCGCTGGATTTCTCTGAACCCATGCTTGCTAAAGCGTCAATCAGGTACCAGGAAGATAAGCGCGTTAGAATAGTTAGGCATGATTTTAGTCAGCCGCTGCCAGAGGATTTAGGTTGCTTCGACGCCATAGTCTCCAGCCTTGCGATTCACCATTTGACCCACGAAAGAAAACGGCAACTCTACCTCGAAGTATTCAGGCACCTGAACAGCTTCGGAGTTTTCTGCAACTTCGAGCATGTATCTTCACCCACCGAGAATCTGCACCGAAAATTTTTCTTAGCAATTGGACAACTTCCCGAAAAAGAGGATCCCTCAAACAAGCTGCTGGATGTAGAAACGCAGCTGCAGTGGCTTAGAGAAATCGGTTTTGTGGATGTTGACTGCTTCTGGAAGTGGCTTGAAATCGCGGTTATTGCAGGTTTTAAGCCTTAACTTTTTTAGCGGTTTAGCGTTAAATCGAAACAATTAATAGTCTGTTATTCAGAAAATGAGTAACATAGGAGTTCGATTAAAATGGCAGTAACAAATCAAATAAACTGGAACAATTGGATCTACCGCTTAATCGCTTACATCATCGACAGCATAATAATCGGAATAGTCGCCTCTATAATATCCTTCGCAGCAGCTTTCGGCGTCTTCGCGTTAGGCTGGGGCTCACTGATCATCTTAGGTATCATGGGCGTTCTATACTTCCTCTACTACAGCATATTGGATGTAGTTTGGGGTGCAACGTTGGGCAAACGTATTATGGGCTTAACCGTTCAGGGCACAGACGGCCAAAGATTAACATTCGGCAAAGCATTCATCCGCAACCTTAGCAAACTCTTCTGGCTTATACTATTCCTCGACTGGCTCATAGGCATTATATCAACAGGCAACAAGCAGCAAAAATTCCTTGACCGCGTTGCAGGCGCAGTTGTTGTGCAAAGAGGTCAACCCTTCGCAGCAGCAACACAACAAGATTATCCACCGCCGCCTCCACCGCCAGCATAAAAGTAGCTAATTCTACTTCTTTTTCTTTTTTAGCGAAAATTTAATGTAACAGTTAAGAGGTTTTTACTCAAAAAGGGTAGGGGTATAGAGCATAAACTTACTTTAGTTTTTCAAGCCATTTCATGAATTCTTCTTCTTTTAGTCCTCTGCCCAGTTTTGCGTCGAGACGATTACTGACTTTGGTGTCTTCGAACAAGATTATTGTTGGAACCGCAGCTATTTCGTAGTCATCCCAGAGAGGGTTATCGTAATCGTCAAGTAGCACATGAATCACATGGTCAAGTTTTAGTACCTTGATTTCTTCGTCGAAAACGTTGACGAAACGTATACAGAAGGGGCACCATGTTGCATAGAAAAGCACCATGACCTTTTTTGATTTGGAGAGTTCTGCATTTAGCTCTTGCTTGGTATCGATTTCTTTCATCAGAATCCTCATATTATTTCGGTTTTTGCGTTTCATAAACTTGCCGATGCCTGTAACCACGCGTTTAAAATAACTCCGCGGCCAACAGTTAAGCTAAGATGAAACCTAAAGGTTACCGACGCGGTTACCCAGTCGCGGTTCTAATTGGCATAGAAGCGGATCATGCGGCTTTATGGCAAATCTTCAGCCAAGTCGCTAAACCACAGCAGAATATACCGTTAAATGGCGACAGGCGAGACCAAAAAGCCATCTACAACTTTCATGAAGCAATAATAAATGCCCTGCGGCCCACATTCAAAGAGGGCGTAAAAAGCCTCATAATCGCTTCGCCGCCACGTACAAGCTACGCCGCCGACCTGCAAAGCCACATAGCGGGCCATCACAGCTGGTTAACCCAGGGCGCAAACAAAGCCACAATCTCGCTTATGGCTGGGTCGGCAAATAATTCTACGGGCGTTTCGGCTTTAACGAAGAAACCTGCGTTTAAGCAGCTGATCGAGGAGAACGCGGCTCAGGAAACAGAAAACTTCTTAGAATTGCTCGAGAAGCGCCTAAACGAGAACCTCATTGTTTTCTCGCTTGAGGAAGCTGAAAACCTGATTCTTTCATCTCAGTCGCCGGGTAAACCTCAACCCGAGTACCTCCTGCTTACAAACGATTATCTGTCAAGCTGCCGCCAAAAGAACCGTGTGCACAGATTGATGCAGATCGCCCAGAATAAGAAAATCAAGACACGTGTTATCAACGCTGAATCGAACGCTGGAGCTCGGTTAACGCAGCTGGGTGGTCTTGTATGCTTAACGAGGCGCGTTTAGAGGAAGCCTTCTCGTTTTAATTCTGCATGTGAGATTTTGCCATTATGCAACGAGGTTGAAATTAGGGCACCTGCAACGCCAAGGCTTTGTAGCCTTTTTAAATCGTTTAAGTTTCTGACTCCGCCGCCGACGTAGAAATTCATACCTGTTTCCGGAATTGTTTCTTCGATAAAAGCGAAATCTACACCTTCGCCGCTGCCTACACGCGATAAATCCAGAACGATAACCTGCGAAGCGCCAAAGGTTCTAAATTCTTTTAGCAGCTGCATTGGTTCAGTGGGTCCGTTGAAGTCCGGTTGGGTTAGGACTTTGCCATCTTTCAGGTCTAAGCTGATTAAGACATGGCCGCTGCCGAAATGCTGGAGCGCTTCAGCAACGAACGCTTTACTCTTCAGCGTCTCGGTTCCGATGACAATCTTCTGCACGCCGCTATCCATTAACCTGTGGGCTCGCTCAATCCCAGTCACGCCAACGTCAACAAGTAGCGAAAGGCCGGTTTTTTCAGTGACCTGTCTTATTTGCCCAAAATCGTCTCTACAATCAATTATTGAATCAAGGTCAGCGATGTAGATTTCGCTAAATCCCAGTAACTTGAATGCTTCAGCAACGCTTAGTGGGTCAGTGGATTTGGTCAATATGCTTTCAAGGGGCTTGTACTGGCTTCTTCTGCCCTTAACCGCGTGAACCACCTGGCGATTTAGGATGTCGATTACTGGGATTACTTTCAAGGTTGTTCTCTTCTGAATTTAATCTGTGCAGATACAAAAACCTAACCATTCGGCTTTAAAGGGGAGGGGGGGCTCGGCAGCAAAAGTTAACTATGTGATTTAGGATGGCGCTTGTAGGAAACGCGTCAACCAGTTTGCAGTTCGAACATCCTAATATTACGTCCTTTTTTGGAGAGATTAGTGCCTGTTACCGTGTTGCTGCGCTATTTTTATAAGCCAAACGCTCGCCTTCTAATAACCATGCAAGTCGAATTTGGAGTTATCGGCGGAACAGGTCTATACGACCCTAAACTTCTCAAGAATGTACAAGAAATCACAGTGGAAACGCCTTACGGTAAACCCTCAGATGCACTCACCATCGGTGAACTCAGCGGACGTACCGTAGCGTTTCTACCCAGACACGGAAAACTACATACCATACGCCCAAGCGACATAAACGTCAGAGCTAACATCTGGGCTTTCAAACGCATAGGCGTTAAACGCATAATCGCCACCTCAACTGTTGGTTCACTGGTAGAGGCGTATGCGCCCGGCGACGTGGTATTCGCGGATCAATTCATTGACCGTACCACCAAGCGCGAACAATCCTTTTATGGCTTAGCCGAAGGACGGGTATGCCATATTTCACCTGCGGAGCCAATGTGTCCTGAGTTGCACAAAACTGCAATCCAAGCTGCGAAGGCACTTAAAATCAAGCATCACGAGACAGGTACATACGTATGTATTGAGGGCCCACGCTTCTCAACCAAAGCCGAGTCACGTATGTACCAGAAGTGGGGTGCAGACATCGTCGGCATGACAATGGTGCCTGAAGTTGTCTTGGCACGTGAAGCGGAAATCTGCTACACTAACATCTCGACAGTAACAGATTATGACTGCTGGAAAGACCATAACGTCTGCGTCGATGACATCGTGTCAATCATGAAGACTGGCATCGAGAATGTCAAGAAAATCGTCGCTGAGACAATCGCGAAAACACCCGTCCAGCAGAGTTGCAAGTGTAACTGTGCATTAACCGGAGCATTCGCCTAAACAGAGAGGTAATTTGTAATGAACAAGACTGATAAAAGCGTTAAGAACCTAAAAGTCGACAAAAAAGTCAACTCAGAAAAGATTAACCTGAAACAGAACATCCGAAGAATCCCCGAATTCAAAGGCGTAGTCTTCTGGGATATAACAACACTCCTAAAAGACCCAGCATGCTTCAAAGAAACCATCAAGCAACTAGCCGATCACTATCGTGGCAAAAAAATTGATGTGATCGTCTCTAACGAAGCACGTGGATTCATCATCGGCGCACCATTAGCTTTGGAGTTAGGCGTGGGGTTTGTGCCAATCCGCAAAAAAGGCAAACTACCCTACAAGTGTCTAGACTACACATACAAAACCGAGTATAGCACCGATAGTATCCAAATTCATGAGGATGCCATAACAAAAGGCCAAAACGTTCTGATCATCGACGATTTGCTTGCAACAGGTGGAACCGTGAAAGCAAATATCGAGATGGTTGAGAAACTAGGTGGAAAAGTCGCTGGCTTGGGTTTCTTGATAGAATTGGAATATCTGTCTGGGAGAAAAGCACTCGGCGACAAATGCGAAGTATTCTCTTTAGTAAACTATAAGACGCCTGCTGACGTCTAAACCTCAAAATTTCTTTTTTGTTTTAGGCTTGGCCTAGAAAGCGTGATTCAAGCCTCCATTCCTCCACTTCCTCCCAGACGGCGATAAAAATAATTTCGAATGGCGCACCATTGCCATCGTCACGCTTTCCGCAGATGCTAAAAGCGGTTTTCGCCAAGCCCCAGCTTTATGAAGCTGCATAAAATACTACTCTTTACGTTGTTATATCGATTTGTTGTTGTAGCGAGCTAGCAACTTAGGTTTAATACAGATTCTGGCGGATAGTTAATCTAATAAGGAGTTTGATTTTTTTGGAAAGTATACTCATTAATCATGAAGCATTACCGGAAATCAGCGCAGTCGTAGAAGAGGCTTCATTGGTTAGGCAGAAGAGAAGCGCTTTTGTTTTTATTAACACTCAATGCGATGAATGCAAAGATGCCTACGAGGATTTACAGAAGATTGATTCGGTTGAAGAGGTGTATCTTTCGCATGGTGCCTATGATATTATCGCTAAAGTAAGTGGAGAGTCGTTTGAGTCTCTACGGGAAGAGGTTTTGAAGCAGATTAGAAACATTAGCAGCATCAAATCAACTTTAACGCTGACTATAGTTTAAACAGCCTTTTTTTTTAAACTCGGAAAAAAATGGTTATGCGGGAATAGCCATTTCCCCATCTAGCCCGGCAATCGGTGGCGTAACATCTGGGATATACTCTCGTTGCATTCTAAGGCATTCATGGATATGTTTCCAGAGCATGTAGCGGGTACGCCAAGGTGGATGATTACAGAATGGGCATGAATAGATTGGTTGAGCCAAATTTTTCACCTTAAATTAAACGCGACTCGACAGCTTATATCAATATGTGGCTACACCGTAACTACTACATAGTCATTAAACAACCCGAATACCTTCTATTCTGACGTGAAGTTTATGCCACGATATCTTGTCAATTCAGCCATTTTAGAATCTGGGCAGAACCCTAAAACATGCGCCGAGGGCGCCGCTAAAATGCTATCCCACGGAAAAATTAAGGACATAGAAGCTAAAGCCTGCTACTGCTGCACAGGCGAAAACCGAGTTGCATTCCTTATCGATGGACCCAGCCAAGACGCTGTGCTCGAAATCGTTCAGGAGCAACTAGACATTCCCGTCGCGTCAATAATGGAGGCAGAAGAAGTCATGCAACCCCAAGAAGCGTCTTAGCAGATTTAGTGTAGATTCCCAAGTCGCGCTCAGAGAAGAGCACCATCGTTACTTTCTCGATTTTACCTTCCTTCTCCAAGTAATCTTTAATCGCTGTTATCGCAACTCTGCTTGCTTCTTCAGTTGGGTAACGGTAAGTGCCCGTGCTGATCGATGGAAACGCAACTGACTTTAGCCCTTGAGCAGCGGCGAGTTTAAGCGTGTTCCAATATGACCGCCTGAGCAGTTTCGCCTCGTCATGTAACCCGCCATGCCAAACGGGTCCAACCGTGTGAATAACTTTTTTTGCTTTAAGGTTGCCTGCTGTTGTTGCAACTGCATTTCCCGTTGGCAAACCATCCGGCCACTCTTTCTCTCGTAGGCGCTTGCATTCTTCTAGAATTTTCGGTCCTCCCTTGTTATGGATGGCTGCATCTACTCCGCCTCCGCCCATGAGTGTTCCGTTTGCGGCGTTGACGATGGCGTCTGCTTCTACGTCTGTGATATCTGAGTGGATTAGTTCGAGTTTGGCGTTTGCTATTTTAAATTCCATACTTTACCTGTATTACATGGGTGCTATTATCTGCTATGCCATCAGCGCATAGAGTGCCGACCCCATGAAGTACAAGCCGAATCCTACGAATACCGCAACGCAGAACAATGTTATGCCGTATCTCACCCTGTTGTTCCAGAAGCGCTGAGATTTGAAGATCACGAAAGCGGCAACGGTGTACCATGCGAAGTCGGTGAACCAGTGCACTCCAGTAAAGATTGCGAAGCCGATGAATCCGAAGATTTGAGCGTTAATTATCAAAGTCGTGCCTATGGTTAGCCACCATAAGATGAATCCAGCGTTTATTGCGGTTGTGTAGGCTCCAGCCATAATGGTGGCTCGCATTGGGCTCGTCATGGCTGTTTCGCGTTTGTTTCTGCCCCGAAACATCTGTATGCCCATGAAAACCATCATTGCGCCGCCGACTAAGCCCACAGCCACTTGCACGGTGCTTGGAATCTTGTACATGCTCAAAACGAAGTAAATCAGAAACATTAAAGGGAACTCGACGATACCATGGCCAAGCGCAATTAAGAGACCCGAGTACTTGTTTTTTTCCGCTCTTTTTAGCGTAACGGCAAATAGTGGTCCAGGCATTAGAACTCCTGATAGCGAAATCAGAAGAACGGAAGCAAGGAACATTGGAAATTCAGTGATAAACGCCAAGTCTTGATTTAACCCCACTCGATACCTTTGGATGGCTCACGCTTTTCAGGCTTAAGCAGCCTTTTTTGCATCTCCACGACTTCGGTGCTGTCCTTAGCGGTCACGTAGTTATCCAGCAACATCTGATTTAACTCGAAGAACGTGTGGCCCCACGGAAAAATCTCAAGCATCGAATGTGCTTCCTCTTTGAAGCCTGTAATGTAGAGAGTTGCAGCGATGGCTTCGGCGGTTGAGAGTTTTGTTAGTTTGCCATAATTCACGGGATTACCAGCGATTAAAATGGGTAGGGTGCGGCTTGTTCCCCTTACATGTTCACCCATGACTTTCTGAGCGTGTTCCCAACTGCAGTCCAACGCGACAACGCCGAATTGCTCAACCCGTTCATGGTCAGCCGGTGACAAGGCGATCTCGCTAAATGGATTTAGGACTATGGCTCTTTTTGGTAAGAACTTGATTTTAGTGACGATACGTGCAAAACCTCGTCGGCCAAGACGAAGAGCAGTGTTCTTTTTCGGGTCATCCTGAGCAGCATGGTAAATTGTGATCCTGACGTGAAAAGCCTGCTGTGGTTGGCTTTCAGGTTCGTTTTCAATGTCCAGGCTTTTTCACCTTTAGATGATCTATCGGCGACTCAAGCATCTTGGGAATCCAGTCGATGATGTCTGTTGCAACCATATGGTAGCCGATTTCTGAGGCTACAGCGTCGCCTGCAGCGCCATTCACAAATGCTCCGGCAACTGCGGCTTCAAACGGGTCAGCATACAACGCCAGCAGCCCAGCGACGATTCCGCATAGCACATCGCCTGTACCGCCAACAGTCATTCCCGGGTTACCCGTGAAATTCAGCTTGGCTCTTTTAGGGTCACAGACGATGTCGACTTTGCCCTTTACTAGTATGGTGGCGTTTAGTTTCTTGGCTGTTGCTTGAACTGCTGCAACTCGCTCGTCTTGGTTTTCAGGCAATGCCTTGCCCGTAAGGATCGCGTATTCGCCTGAGTGAGGCGTAAGCACCAACGGAACCTTCAAGGCTCGTTTGAATTTTGCGAAAGCCTTCAAGCCGTCAGCATCCAACACCAATGCTTTACCTGCGGCTTCAACTTCATCGATGCAGGCTTTAACGAACTCTTGGGTTTCAGGTGCTAAACCCAGTCCTGGGCCCATCGCGACTACGTCGACGTTTTCGATGAATGGCTTGAGCGTTTCGAGGTTGGCGGGATTTAGGTTGTCGCCCTCAAGCTTTACGGTTATCAGGTCAGGCGAGATGGAGGTGATTTCGTAAGCGTTTTTCGCTGGAGTAGCTAAGTAGACGAGGTCAACGCCAGTACGCATTGCCGCGAGGGATACCAGCGTGGGTGCGCCTGAGTAGATGTTGCTTCCGCCGATTATCAGCAAGCGTCCATAGTCGCCTTTGTGGCCAGTTGGGCTACGCGGCTTAACGACTAACGAGACATCGCCGGGGCCTGCGAAGCGCTCCATCTCTTGGGGCAATCCAATGTCGCCGACAACTACGTCGCCCGTGTGTCTCTTGGCTTTTGCCAAGCCCAATTTTAATCTATGGAAAGTCACGGTTAAATCAGCCTTGACTGCTGTGCCCAGAACTTCGCCGGTATCTGAGTCAATTCCCGTTGGAACATCAACGGCGATCTTGAATCCTTTGGTTGCGTTTATAGCGTCCACGACTTGGCTTATGGGCGCACGAAGTTTACCTTTTGTTCCTGTGCCCAGCAGGGCGTCGATGACTACATCGGCTTGGATTGCGGGTACAGCTGCACTATCCAGTACTTCAACCACTGGAACCATGCCTTGGAGTGACCGTAAAACATCATAGTTCTTAAGTGCCGCTGGGTGGCTAATGTCTCGGGCTTTTCCCACCAAAAACACCTCAACTTCAAAACCCGCCGATAGCAGATGCCGGGCAGCTACAAAGCCGTCCCCGCCGTTACCGCCAAGCCCACACACGATCGCTACGCTCTTGCCCTTCGGGAACCGAGCGATGACTTCCTGTACAACGTTTCGCCCGGCCAACTCCATAAGCTGTAGCAGGTCGAGACCGAAGTATTCTGCATTGACTTCGAGTGCACGCATTTCTCGGCTGGAAATAGGGGTGTTTTGGGTTTTCATGGTGACGCCTTATTACCAATTGTTTAGATTTAAAGATAAGGCTATCCATGGGCCGTATACAAAAGCATCCCCCAAACACACTTTTTGCCGCGTAAAATTTCCCAGACCCTGAACCAGCGGAAATCTTTGCCAAAAACAGGTTATTTCTTCGAAATTTTTCGAACTGTATATAATCATGCAAGGGCAAGAATGTGTCCCTGGGGTTGACTGAGTCGCCAGAGGACTGTTGGTTAATTAGTTATACTTTAAAGTTCAAATAATAGTGCCCTCTAAGTTGATCTATTTTTTTAATCCTGCTTCAAAGGCAAAAAACCGTTCCAATTTGTCACGTGTCATACGTCAATTCACTGCCAAAACAATTGACCAAGGTACAAAAATAATGTCAAAACGACAATCGATTACGATTTTACTCTCTAAAAACACAATTTGGCCCTAGCAGCATCGGTTAAAAAATTTTAGCGTTGTTACAAAAACGGTGCTCGGATCCAAAATTGGCGGGTGGTGCCTGTATGAGTGACTTGTGGAGTGGCAGTCGAAAGTGTTGCTGGTGTGTTTTTGGCAAAGTTTCTTGTGGTGGTTTCGAAGTAGCTTCGAAAAATATTCGCAGAGAACACAATTAACAGATATGTGTTAAAATTATGCGATATGATGACTGATTAAACGCTTTATTGTCGCAATTTTTCCATGAGGTATGCCTGTTAAGGCTTTTCGACTGCCGAAAGTGGTGTCTAGAATATCGAAGTATGGCGGGTTTTGCTGGGCTTGGCATTTTTCTTTGAAATTGAGGGAAAGGTTATTTTTGCGTCTGCACGTAGTTTGCCGTGGGTGCTGCCTGTGGCCTGTGATGATCAGAGTATGCGTTTTCTGCAGTGGCGACTTTGTTTTGGTGATGCTTTTGTATACGGGGCTCGCAGCCTTTGTTATCATCTTGGGGCAGATATGTCCAAATTTGATATTAATGTGTTTACTATGAGATGTGTTAGTTATGAGTGTTGAGCGTAACCTGTTAATTTCAGTGCTAAAATTAACCAAAGAAGGCGCCGCTTTAACTAATGATGTCAATATTGACGCTCATATACCATCGGAAGCTTGTTTGATGTTGCTTCAAAAAATGCAAAATGAAAATTTCATTTATTTCAAAGGCGAGACAATCGAAGCGGACAGCGATGGCAGACTAAAAATCGCCATAAAAGCAGCCCAGCTAGGTGCCGATTTGCAACGCATAAGCGATCTGCTGAGGTGGCAGGAGTTCGAGGAAATCGCAGCTGAAGCACTCAGAATCAACGGATACACTGTGTACCATAATGTCCGTTTTAAGCATGGCAACCGCAGATACGAGATAGATGTAATCGGATGCAGGAAACCCCTTGTTGTATGTATCGATTGCAAACGCTGGCAGCATGCAATCGCTGCGTCTGCGCTTCGTAAAATCGTTGAGGAACAATTCCAGCGAACACAAGCCTTGGCAGATTCGATTCCTAACCCGAAGCTGCAGCTTGAATGCGGCAAGTGGGATCGAGCCAAATTTGTTCCCGCAGTGCTCTCATTGATGCAGGGCGCCTACAAGTTTTATCATGAAGTGCCTATAGTGCCTGTTATGTCGCTCCAAGATTTCATCGGGCAGCTACCGCTGTATCTGGATAACGTTAAGGTTTATTCTAAAAAGTTCTCGACGTTAACTTCCAATCTGTAGGATGCCTGTTTTAGACAGTTTAAATGCTGGATAGAGGCTCAAAACGAACATTATTATTAGCGCCGAAACGAGCCAAGCTGCAATCGATGCAACTGTTGCAGCTGTAACAATGGGGTTGGCCATCAAAATCATCAGCGTAATGATTACTCCGAAGGAGATACCGACGCCGAAGCTGCTAAGTAGTAGAATCCCGCTTTCAAACGCGGCGATATTTACGATTATTTTAGGTTTTGCGCCTACTGCGCGGAGCACCGTGAATTCTTGGCGTTGCTCATCGATGGATAGCATCATGTAGCTGACTATGCAGATAGCTGCTGAGACTAAGCTAAGAAGCGGAATAAACATGACTGTTTGCCATGTATCGCCCAAAAAAGCCTTATTTGCAGCGATTGCTGGTTGTAGGTCGGTGACTTCTAAGTTAGGGTCAATGGATTGTACAGTGCTTCGGATCTCTTCTATGGCTGTAATTCGGTCAACGGAGTCGTTTAGAGCTACTGCAAGCATGTTTGGGCCAGCTGCACTGGTTACGTTAATCAAGCCTTCTACTGGTACGTAAGCGACATAGCCGTTGTTTATCGAACCCACGCAGAGTCCAACAATGTCAAACTCTCCGCTGCCAATCTGCATCCCTTCAACAAGCGGGTCTGAAAGGTTAATTTGTTGATTACGATCAGGAGAATACATTGTTAGAGAAACTGAATCGCCAATAACAGCTTCCATGGCACCGTTCTGATTTAAGCTCCTTCCTTTACCTACAAAATCCGTCGCCATCTCCGCGGGATTCATACCGACTACAAGTATCTCTGCGTCTCTTTGGCCTCCAACCCATGCCTCTTTGCCCTCATAAACCGTCCAACTCCTAACTTCCCGGACATTTTGAACTAAAACAAGCCTTGAATCAACAGAAACTACGCATGATAAGGGCTCTATTTTACTGCTTACAGCACCAGATATGGCAAAGCGTGGGTCTGATAAATTTAAATCACTTATGTCTTTACTGCTTCCACTGAATTTAGCTAGTAATGCCTCATAATTATCGGCGATGCCACTATAAGCTATGGCTACTGTATTGCTGTTTTGTGTGCCCTCAACCCAGGAAGTTGTTGTGTCTTTTGCGATTATTCCTCCTGCAACCGAAACCGTGAGTAAAACAAACACAACTGAGAGCAGCACCACAATACGGGCGACGGGTGAAATGCGTCTAACCATGCTTCTTGAGGCTACACGTATTGTTAGCGCAGAGCGTGAAAGCGCTTTTTGTTTGCCAGTTACGACTAAGCCGTAGTAGCTTGCTGGGGAGAGAGCTTCTGCAGCGGTTAATTTTGCGGCTTTAAAGATGGGTTGCAGGCCGAAAAACAGGGCTAAAACGAAGAAGAGAATAAAAACTAGAGGCGCATACCACCATGCGCCTAAAGATAGACCGCCGAAAACAACTGTGGAGACAGCTAAATCTGCAATAAACCCAATTACTGTGCCGAGAAGGCAGCCTACTGTGGTTACTGTAAGAAGTTCGGTCATGAAGTAGCCGCCGACTAAGCTGTTGGGGCAGCCCGCTGCTTTTATGAGGCCGAAGTCGCGTGTCCGCTGAGCCATCATCAGCATGACAATAAACGACGTTAAGATTGCTCCTACCAAAAACACCAATAGTCCTATAAAGAGAATGAACTGGTTAAAAACCGATGTCAACCCAAGCGTAAAAATTCCGGTTGAAGAGGTCAAACCGAGTCCTAGGCGGCTGCTGAAAAGTATCAAAAATAATGTAGCGGCAACACCCAACGTTAAAGTAACAATGACTAAGCTTGTCTGGAGGCGCCTACGGATAAGGTCGTTTATGGGGAAACCTGCGCCGCTACTCATCGGTACTCGCCAATTTGCCGTCTTTTAGGATAATTACTTGGTCTGCGAGGCGACGGATTTCAAGGTCGTGGGTTGATACAATGACGGTTTTGCCCTTGCTTTTTAGCAGCTGCAGCACTTCAAGAATCTTTGCTGCGTTTTTTGCATCGAGGTTACCTGTGGGTTCATCTGCTAGTATCAGCTCAGGATCATTCGCCAGTGCCCTTGCAAAAGCAACACGTTGCTGTTCGCCGCCGCTTAACTGTGAAGGGAAATGCTTTAGCCGATGCTCCAGCCCGACTGTTTTTATCAATTCTGTTACGCGGGCTTCGATTTCCTGCGATGGCTTACGAGTCCATTCCATAGGGAAAGCAACGTTTTCCGCTACTGTTAGGGTGGAGACTAGGTTGTATGATTGGAAGACGAAGCCTATGTGATTGCAGCGGAAGTCTGAGAGGAATTCTTCGTCTCTGCTCGTTAGGGATTCGCCTGCGACGGTGACGTCTCCGGCGGTGGCTCGGTCGATGCCGCTTATGATATTTAATAGTGTGGTTTTGCCGGAGCCGGATTGTCCGCCGACTACGATGAATTGAGCTTTAGGGATAGAGATGTTGATGTCTCTTAGGACATGGATCTTTTTTGTGCCTAGCAAATAGTACTTCTCAAGACCCTTCGTTGATACCATCGACGCTTCCTGCAGGTTAATCCTCCTCTATAGACCTGTTTAGGGTGGTCTACCTTTTAAGTAAATAAGAAGCTTGAGGTACAGTCATTTACCGGCGGCGTCATCAATGTAGCAGGTTTTTATGTTTAGGTTGCCGCGATCACGTTTTAGGATACGGGCCTTGTCTGGCAACTTATCCTTCTGCCAATCCGCCCAGTTAATTTCCCGAAAGAGCCATTTCTTGCCAAGGTGAGCTGCGACTACGGCGTGCTTGTACTCGTTGACAGAGGGGATGAATTGGTCTAGGAAGCGGAAGAGTTTATCGATCTGAATCTTAGGGAAGTATGCGTAGTATGTTGCGTTTTTTACTTCAAACGCGTAAACATGCGGGCCACGCCGTGCCATGATGTCCGGAAGTGGGTTGAGGCTAGGGTTGCTCACGGGCACCCGGACCGAAAAGTAGCCGTTCTTCTGCAACAGCTTAACCAACGCGGTTTCACTGTAGAAGCCTCTTTTACGCCATCGTCTAAGACGTATGCGGTCCTCTTCAGTACTCAACTCTTTGTACCTCTAGCTATTGCTACTTTGGGTACCCGTTTAATTAAAAAATTGTTGCACTCATTAGCGCAAAACTGTGTCCTGGGGATGCTTCTGTATACCGCAAAGTTCTGCTTGGTGAAGCTGGAACCTTCTGGTGCACGTAAAATCAAAAAGTAATACTTACCTCACCAGTGCATCTAAAGTGGGATTCTCTAACATTCAAGCACATGAAAAAATGGCCGTTTTACTCATCATAATTGCTACAAATGCTACAAGGAATTGACCATGGTCACGATCAACCAATGCACATTGAGCCAAAATTTTTCTTCACCACAGATCTTGATCTCAACGACAAGATGCCGTATACGGAAGCATCGCCAACACACTTCACCTTCACTGAAAGTTCCTAAAAAGAGCGGCGATAGGCGTTCCGCTTCTCAAAAAATAGGGTAATAAAAAAAGCTCCGCTGCCTGAAAATCAAGCTTTGGCCAGCTACAAACCAAAGATGCTTTTACTAGAAAAAAGGGTTGAGTATCAAAGAAAATGAAGCAAACCCACGAGCCAAGGCACCGCTTAATTTCGATTTACCACCGATTTATCCCTTTTTTTAAAATAATGCCAATTCATGGCGATTTACTGCCAACAGGTCAAATTAACGATTGTAAAGCGCCGAAATAAGGTTTGCTAAAGAACAGCTCAAACTTTTGCACCAAAAACAAAAACAATTTTGATGAAAAAAGCCCCTTTCGCCAAAACAATCCCAGTTTGAGCCTCATTGGCGTGTCCCTAGGGGCTTGGCATGGAGAATATCGTGGCCCCTTATAATTAGTGATGAAAATCTCCATGCGAAGCAAAAGTCGACGTTTTCGACTAGCCTTCGCAATTCTCCGGCAACTTTTGGGTCTGTTGGAGCTTAGCTGTAAACTTTGCTGTTTTTCTCAATTTTAGATAAAGGCACAACTTTGTCGTTCGCCAACTAAGCTAAGTGTACTTAGTGCGTCAGGTTTTTCCTTAGGGCTTGATGATTTTTATTTTCAGCTTACTGCCTGTTTGATTGAATTTAGCTGCTCTGTTTCTGCAGAGAACTTGGGTGGTACCGCGCATAAGTTTGAACTTGACGGTAACTCTGTAGCTAAACTGGTTTTTTATGAGTCGAAATTTCGTTTCTAAGTAGTGAGGTCTTGTGAGTGTGTTTTTGGCTTTGGGTTGCCACCAGCACCACCAGTGAATCCTTCTTTGGTAATTAGTCAAAGGGAGCTGTTTTGTCTGTTCAGCTTACAGAAATCGCCTCAACCAATAGGCACCGCAGATTAGCTGCAGAAGCCAAAACAGGAACTCTTGCTAACGTCTTTTAGTAGAATAATTGAACGGGGATGGGTGCCGTTGTCTTGCCATAAACTGCTGCTTGTAAAGACTCTACAACCAAACAGCAGCAACGCTTTCCACCTGCTGATTCAGAAAAGTAATCTTTAGCTTAAAATTATAGAAGATGAAGTAGTAGGGCGGCATTCTCTTCTTCCTCATATTTTAAAATAAAGACCTGCACACTAACTGACTGAGGCAAAGCTATGGGTGAATTTCTTTCTAGAAAAGCGGTTGCACGTTTGATCGCCAGTTTGTGTATGTAATTAGGTAGGATAAGTTGACCCTTTTTCGGTTGCGTTAACATTAAAAGATCCGTGGTCGGTGGCTAAAGTTGGGTGCATATTACCAAAAAAATGATGTTCACCAGTGCTCACCAGACAAAAAAGGGAAAAGGGAAAAAGGTTTTAGCGGCGTTCTCTAAAGCGTTCTTCAACTATTTCAGAGGGCACTCCGCCTGCGTTAACTTTGCTCTGGTACTCAAACGACTTCCAATTAGACGGCAGCTGATCCTCAGAGACAAACTCCATGTTGTAGGGTCGCAGATTTACCTGTGTGTCTAAGACTTTGTTTACGTATTCCTTGTTTGGCTCAAAAACAATTAATGGCTCTATGCTGTCCGTTTTGATGACGTCTCGGATGTCCTGTTTCTCGTATTTCAGCAGCAGGTCATTGCACATGTTAAAGTGTTCTATTTCATGTGCACAGAACTCAGCCCAGACGCTTCTAATCCGCTCGTTAGTTTCTGTCTGCATAGCCGAGTAATAATTGTAGGCCTCGTTAAGCTGGATAAGAGTCGCCATCTGAAGCGGCGTCGCAGTAGGATCCCCAACGTCCTCGTACTGAGAAACATGCTGCTCCTCTATCTCGGCGATTTCGGCATACAGTTTGCGTGCAAGATCATTTTCCAAGTTGGCGCCATGCGTTCGGTAATACATCATCGTCTGCTGCTCGCCCGAAACGATTGTATAGTAATTCATCCACGACTTGATATGCGCAGAGTCCTTATCAAAATGCTTCCTCATCTCATCTTCAGGGTGGCGATGCTCAACACTCGTGGGCCTGCCCGGCTTAATCTCGGTTTTGCCCTGCACAATTTTCTCAGCATCCTTATTCTCCAACATCTTCATAAGCAGACTGTAACGGTAGAGATGGTCAAAGTCTTCAAGTAAAGCATAATCAAGTACCTGCCGGAAATAATCATCAGGTTCATTCTTCGCCAAATTAGAGGTCAAATCAACAGCCACCTGCTCATACGCGATAGTTGTTTCTAGGATGCTTTGATTGCCGGGGTTGAGCCAGTCTACGGTTTCCTGATGCTGGGAGTCAGCGCGCCTTATCGTTGACATTACCCTCTTTATTTCAGGATTATTAGTCATCCGAGAAATCGCATGAGACGTAATGACGCTGTTATTCTCTATACCATTTAAGAGTATAACGCGAGTTCTCGTATAGGCATCGACTTTATCCTTGTCATAAGGGGTTTTAATCATATTATTCCAATTTGTGAACTGCTGCTCAATCGGTTTGCCCTGTAGTTCAAAAGGTTTGAAGACATTGGAAGCTTCGCGGGTCTGTTTTTGCTGAGTCATTCCTTGGGTTGTTGAACCAATGTTTTGCATAAAATCATCGGAGGTTAAAGAGTCTACTATAACTATTATCGGTATGTGACCTCCAAAAGATGCAACGGCGCTTTAAAAGCAACACTACAGCGGCATACCTGCAAGCGAAATGGCTTCAGCTTTTCCATGCATCTGCCTATAATGCAGATCATGCTCTTCTAAAGTGTCAAAAACCACGCCGCAAACCCTACATCGATATCTGCCACTGGATGTTTTCTCAATGTAATCCTCATAATCCAGCAGAGCATTCGCTAAATTAAACGGACGAATCTCAATATACTTTTCTGCCTTCATTCTCCAATTCACCTAAGGCTGGCTTGCAACTAGAATTTCCTTCAAGATTGACTGAGTCCTGTTGACTTTAAAATGTACGTGGGTGGCTCAAGACAGCAACAAAGAAACTACACAACAGTTTCGGTATACAAAAGCATCACCAAAACACAGTCCTGCATTAATCAGAAAAGCTTTTCAAACTAAACCGCCCGATTACCTATGGGATCGCCATGTCAGATTTTAAAGTCGTAAACAAAACAATCAAGTTCTCCACTCGAGGAGAAATCCAGTTTATAGACCTAACAGACCAAGCCCAAGAAGCAGCATCAATATCCGGCGTAAAAAACGGCATAATACACGCTTTCGCCCCACATGCAACAGGCATCTTGATGGTGCAGGAAAACGACGACGCCCTGCTACAAGACATAAAGACTCTCCTAGAAAAGATCGTTCCGAGGCACAGCAACTATAATCACCCATCAAACGCGCATGCACATTTGCGCTCTATGCTTCTGCCGCCAGACAAAACATTGCCTGTGATTAATGGGAAAATAGCTTTCGGTACTTGGCAATCGCTGTTTTACGTGGAAACTGATGTTTATCCTAGAGAACGGACTGTGATCTTCCAAGTCATGGGTGAATGACCATAAATTCTACCGTATACAAAAGCATCAACGAAAAGCAGTCTTTTTACTATTTGGCGTTTTTCCATTTTTTTCGCATCTAGAGGTTCGTTTATCGTAGGTGAAAAATTACTGAGGGTATGGAGTAACTTAACAGTTAAGTAATAAAATATGGACAATTTAGCGCTGCATTTAACATATAATTATAAAAAGTGTACGTTCGATTAGCTTTCGCACAACATAAAGTCGTTAAAAGGACCGTTTAGACTTCCTCTTCAGGTTCTATAAAGTGCAGAGAGGGCTTGGGAGGGTCAAAATTGCCGATTTAGTGAAAACTTTTACGAGAAAACGCCCAGATAATATGGGAAATACTGATTAAAAAAATAAATTAAGCAAGAAATCAGGGCTTAAGCATTCTATTAGCATGATTATATAACCTTCGCATCAATTCGAACTTTCCTTACTGCTCAGTCTTTAGCCTCTTTTTAGCTGTCTTGGAACGCAATCGGGCTTTCTTCTTTGCTTCAAAAGCTGCAGACGGCGCCTCAGCAAACGCATCAGACGCAGTTTCTTCTATCGGTAGCTTATCAAAAGACTCAGCGAAGTCGGCGTCGACAGCCTGCTTGGCCCCACTCTTAGTCATTTCCTCCACAGCGTGGTCAACATCGCCAGGCTTAACATCAATACCTAAAGTAGCATCCATCAACACGACTGTTTCAAAACCCAAGGTTCTCGCATCTAATACAGTATTGACCACACAGTAGTCAGTTGCTAAACCAGCAACAAAGAGCCGCTTTATGCCTAACCGCTCTAATTCAAGATCAAGGTTTGTAGTGTCAAATGCTGAGTAAGCTTCATGCGCCGGATCAGTAGCCTTAGAGATTATAAGTGTTTTATCCGGTAGTTTCATCTTCGGACTGAATTTTGCTCCTCCTGTTCCTTGAACGCAGTGTTCAGGCCACAGTCCGCCTTGATTTTTAAAAGAAATGTGATTTGCAGGGTGCCAATCCCGTGAAGCAATAATGTGGGAATCGGCTGATTGAAAATGCTCGATATAGTTGTTTATAACGGGGATGATTTGGTCACCTCCTTTAACTGGGAGAGCGCCGCCCGGTAAAAAATCGATTTGTATATCTGTAATTAGAAGCGCATCATGTTCGTTTAGACTTATTTTTGTTTTGCTCAATTGCTCCACCTTAAAGTAGACTGAGAAAAGACAGTCCGCGTTCTAATACTGCTATTTGGGCACTATAGGATAAACTTTTTCACTTGTGATCTTTCATGTGGCTTTTCACTTTTTCGTTGTCCGCTGCAATCCTTTAGCCTCGATTTGCTGTAAAATTACTTTTTTTATGTTTTTTAAATATTTAGCGCAGCTTGCTTTTTAACTGAATAATGTAAAAATTGACCATTCGAAAAATTTTCGTCGAGGAAGTTAACCGTTTATTGCTGAACTTACTAGCAACAATAGGTTAAAGAAATTTAGAAGTAAAATACCGACCGAACACGGACGAATCCAAAGGATCTGCTTAGCAAAAATACGAAGATCCCATCAGTAAATACCCTCAAATCAGGCACCACAACGCTAAAAATCTTTATGTATAACACTGTTTAAGCTCCAATCCGAGTTTCACAGAGACGCTTAGGGTAGAGAAACACAAAAATGACGACTATTTTATCGATTGTTTTAATCTCCCATCGTGTACTAGCGAGTAAATTCTTTTTTGAAAAGTCGCCGTAACTACCAAACTATGCGTAACAAGAGAGAACTCGCTAAAAAAACAGTAATGCACCAAGTTGCGATTTCATGATTATATAAGGTTCGAGCAATTTCGATGTTTTATGCCTATTTTGACCTTTTTTGCAAAGGTCGACTGCGATTTGGCGATGCTTTTGTATACAAGGCCTGAATCGCCCATTTTTTTACATGCATATTGCCATTATTATAAGCCCTCAGCATCTTTGCCATTTCCGCTAACTTGCCTTTAACAGTAGATCAAAAATTTTTATCGCGCGCTAGCGGTACTGTGATTGGTTTGTTTGTGGGGCAGAAAAGATGACGAAAGGTAAACCTTGGGATATAGAGGAAATTCGTCAGTTGAGGGGTTTAGTTGATG
>JAAYYI010000078.1 GCA_012515445.1 Candidatus Bathyarchaeota archaeon
AAATAGTATGCCGTTTGTGTAGCCTGCTGATCGGATTTCTGTTACGAGGCTTTGCATTCTTGAGTAGAAGTCGCTGGAGATATATTCGTTTACGAGTTCAACGATGACTCTTGGGTTGTTAGGGTAGGCTTGGAGTACTTCGAAAACGCTGTTCCTGGCTGATGCCCAATTGTTTCGTGCTGATGTGGCTGATGCTTCGGTAGGTGGGTAGAGATGGTTACGGTCTACGATTATGGTGAAGTCGCTATGGTCAAGGAAGTACTGAATGAATTCCTTATGATATGGGTGTGGACCGCTAGACCACGTTGGATTTGCGCTCATACGGTAGGTGTTGAGTCCGTTTGCTTTCATGGTGGCGATTATGTTGTCTATTTGTGTTGTGCTTGTGGGGTATCCGCTTAGACCAAGGAATACCTTGTTTGCTGATTGGGTGGTTGCTGCATTTGCCTCTGAGGTTATTAAACCGAAAAATATCGGTAAGAGGAGACAGATGGCTATCAGGGATACTGCAATTTTTTTCAAGGTTTTTCTCTCTTCCTTACCGCTTAAACGCTAGGTAATTTTTAACAATTCTTGAAAAAAACAGTTCGCATAGCTTGCGAATTATAGTTTGCTTGTTTTCCTATTTGGGTGAGGTAATAGCGATAAGTAGTTAACTTAAGTTGGCAATGGTTTGTTGTTGTATTTCTAATTCGAAGAGTAAGTTGCTTTTTTGTTTCAGTTTAGTCGCCAATAGCAAGTTTGCTAAACCCTTTTTTTATGAGGGAAAAAACTATTACAACCTCATCCCGGCTTTCTTTCGGTCACGCCACCCTATTTCTAAGGTACCATCTAAAACATTGGTTGAGGTGTTCTATAGCTTAACTTCCTACTCAATTTATTGCTAACAAGTTCTCATTATTTTATGCTTTTAGAACAACTAAAAAGGCGAATACAATTTTGTTGGAAAACAAATCTCTAAAAAAACAGACAACTCGTTACCTTACAATATTTGCTTCAATCACTCTGTTACTTATGATTATACCAACGGAGATAACTTTAGCAGCGATATGGAATCCCAGTGGAGCTTCACATCCCTACTTAACTCCCAAATGGACAGGATACGTAGCAGGCGGCGGAGAAGCATTACTTACAGCAGATGTAAGACCAGACATAGCAGGCGAAGAGGTCATTCACGCTGGCGGGCCAGTCCAACCATCATCTTCACCTGGACGGGTAACTTGCTTAAACGGTAGAAACGGCAACGAAATCTGGCGAAGAAGCATCGTTGGGATCGGCGATACTGCAACATTACAAATGGCGGACATAGATGGCGATGGCAGACTAGAAATCCTCGTGACACTCCAGCATCCGGCAGGAATATACATCCTAAATGCCGAAGACGGCAGCATACTGTGGCGGGCATCCGGCACCTATAATGGTAACCCCGGCTACATCACACCCATCGGTGGACGCATAGACGGCAGTGGAGTCATAGGAGACACAGACGACGACGGCTACTTGGACCTCTACATAGGTGTAATGGCCTATGAAACTCAACCACGTACAGGAAAACTGATACGCTATGAATGGACTGGAACAACAATTGCTGAGCGAGCACGTACAACCGTTTGGCATCCCTGCGCAGGAGGCTTATCACTCGGCGACACTGACAACGATGGTACCTACGAATTGTACATGAACGAACGCGATGTTTACTTCGGAGACGGCAGCTGGGGCAGAGGCTTGACTTCTTTTTGGGCTAATAACCTCACAAAACGCTGGTGCATCTACGATTGGGGTGCAAGCAGCAACATACCAATGCTTGCCGATGTGAACAGAGACGGCGTTGTCGATGTGGTTTCGACGAACCTTGGTACCGGTGTATGTGTGCTTAACTCGACTAATGGGCGACCACTGACAAATGCATGGGGCAATACACTCTACAATCAACAACTACAGCTGCCAGTGCACTATCAATCAACAATCTATGACATAGACAGCGACGGCTACCCCGAAGTGCTATGCGCCGACGGAAAAGAAGGCGGCTACAACGAAGTAAACGTGTGGGACCTATACAACTGGCGACTAGACGGCCAAATCAATAACGTTGTTTGCTTTAGAGGTCCAAGCGTTGGAGAAGTAACAGGCGATGGCGTCATGGATGTCATCGTGGTTACGTTTGATAGGAGTACCGCTAATAATGGCGGAGTCCACATCTACAACCAGAATTATCAACTGTTAGACTCCTTTACTGGTTTACGGCACAGAGCAATAGGCTCAGTAGTACAGGATATTGACCGCAACGACAACGGCTTAAACGAGCTACTGGTACAAACACAGGGCGGAATAATCTACTGCTTTGATACGCTGGGTTTATCTCAGGAACGACTAGGCTTACCCCGTACACGCAGCGAAGTACATTTCTATAGCGAATCAAGACTCGGCGCTTCAGAATACGTTCCATACGAATGGCCATATCCAGACATCCGCTCAACCAACCCAACTATGAACGCGGTAGGCGTTTCAACATCGCTGAACGCCTTATCCTTCAACCTTAACCACCCACTGGGCCAAACCATGAGTTATTCAGTGACATGCAGCCCTAACATTATTTTGGGTTCAGGCAGCGGCTCAAACGTCGGCAACGGTCAACGCAGTGTTCCTATAAGCGGTTTAACGCCATCCACAACCTACCATTGGAACGTCAGAGTAACAGACCAATCCGGCCATGTAGCAGTCAAAGATTACTGGTTCCAAACCGCGCCGTATTACCCCAACAACGCACCCACCCACAGTACACCACTGTTGACAGGCGGAAGCACTGCATCAGAAAACCTAAATTGCTACAGCCAAAACACCCAAGACGTAGACGCAAACCCGGTGACAAACATCTATAACTGGCAAAAGAACGGTGTCTCCATCGCAAATCTTAACCTGCCGCTTGACATAAAACCCGACGCTGACGAAGTATACAGTGGATTAGCAATTACTAGAGACTACTCAGGAAGGAACAACAACGGTAACATATTTGGCGCAAGATGGACAAGCGGTGTTGTAGGCGGAGCATTAGCCTTTGACGGCAATGACTTCATCAGAGTGGAAGAACAAAGCAGCACCTTGGGCGGCGCAGGCACATGGTCCGAGATTTCAATGGAATTCTACGTGAAATACACCGGCAACGTTAACGCGCCTGCAAAACTCATCTGGAAACCAGACCGCTATGACGATTCAATACGAAGCTACTGCGTTGATTACAGCGCAAGTTCCAGCTCAATCACATTGACATGGCTTGTTTATTCGGGTTCAACAATATACCAAGTAACCGCCCAAATCACTTCAGCCTTAACGTCATGGCATCATGTTGTCTGTACCTACCAGTCAGGTATCGGACAGCGAATATACGTTGACGGCGTACAAAGAGCTACAAACCTGGGGTCGACGATTTCTGGAAACATACAGGCAACTTCAGGTAGCCCACTACAGATTGGTTTTAAGGAAAGCGGCTGGGGAACTGTACCATCTTTTGTCGGTGCTTTAGATGAAATTAGAATCTATCCAACAGCAATCTCAGCAGGCTTAGTAAACCAAAGATACACTGAGACAAGAAACGGCCAAAGCAGCATCTCAACAATGTCCTCACAGGAGACAGCGGTGGGCGATAACTGGCGATGCCAAGTAACACCCAACGACGGATTAACTGATGGTATAACTAGAACCTCAAACACCATAACGATCGGCCAAGGACAAACAGTAAACTATAACCTAAACATAGCAACAAGCGGCTCAGGCTTAACAACACCCAACTCAGGCACCTACTCGTACCCGCAAGGCACAGTCGTATCCGTACAAGCAAACGCCGCATCAGGCTGGGCTTTCAGCCACTGGCTAATAGACGGCACCAACATAGGCTCAACAAACCCCTACAGTATTACAATGAACGCCAACTATATGTTAACCGCAGTATTCACAGAAGACGCTCCAATACCCCCCGATTTCAGCGATGGTTTTGAAACCGGCAGTTTTAGTGCTTGGACAGGCACATCAACCACAACCGGGGGCGCAGCTAGCGTAACCTCAGCCACGCCACACAGTGGAAGCTACAGCGCACAGTTCACCGCAGCCCCAAGCACCGGTGTGCGAAGAGCTTATTGTTACCAGAACATACCAAGCTCGACAACGGTGCATGCCAGCGCTTACGTGTACATCGACAGTGGCTTAGCGCTTTCAAATGGTCAAGCCATGTGGCTTATCCAGTTAGAAGGAATCGGCAGTGTACCATCCACATCATTTGGCGTTAGAGCAAGCGCATCAGGCATATACTGGACAGTGCAGGACGGCAATTACCCCTACACCATGGGAACCACAGGTCCCACTGCGAACACGTGGTATCAAATCGACGCCTATTACACTCAAGCAGTAACCGGCGAAACCATCAGCCTATACGTAGACGGAGTAAAAGTCGCTTCAATGAACGCTAACACCAGCGGCGAGGAGGCAGTCGAACGCGTCCGCTTCGGTTTAGGCTACTACGCAGGAACCTCAACCGCAAACATCTACATAGATGACGCAGCTATAGACATTTAACCTTAAAAAACTGCAAATAACTTTTCCCTTTTTTTAGATAATTTATTTTCGAATAACCTTCAAAGTGGAATAGTTTAATGGTGGACCGAGTGGGATTTGAACCCTGTCTCAAAGTTGATCGCTCCGTGAGTTCAGTCTCCTTGGATTGTAAGGATCAATCGATTCAGTTAGATATCGCGCGCTTTCAATTCGTCTAATGCCTTCTTTAACTTCTTTGCCCTATCAGAGGATTCATAGAACATTATTGATTCAGAGGCTTCCATAACTTCTAATTTCCTCTTCTTACCGATTTCATGTAGAATGTTTAGGGTTTCATCATCAAGCTCTTTAGCATCAGCCCTTATGGTAACTTCATAACCCTCAGAAATGTTTGTTGGCGAAGCCTCTGGAAGTATTATTAAGAAGTTTTTTTATGAAGAGCTGGGCATCTATCTATGATTTCTTTAAGTAATTCTTGTGCATCATTTAACTTCATACCAGAGCCCCTTTCTTTATTCTGTACATACCGACTGCTGTCTCTTTAGTGTCAATGAATAAGCCGTTGGTGATTGCCAAGTCCCGTAGATATGTGATTGTTTTATCGTCAAATTTTTTGCCGCTCATATGAATCTCGTATCCGTCAACAACTGAATGCGTGGCTATACTTGGCGCAATCATGAAGTGAACCCCTTCTAACGTTGGGCAGTCATCGACAATTTCATTAAATAGCTCTTTAGCCTCTAAAAGATTCATTTAAAAAACCAACTACTGTAAGCCGACCTCTAATAAAAAAGGTATCCAATAAATTACTTCTAAAACTTGCCTTCATGAAGTCCCCTTCTTCTACTAGGAAGATTAGTAATTGAAGAAGACGTCTTTTTGATAGTTCTTGCTTGTAGAAACGCCACAACCACCCTGCAAATAGAACCAGACGCTGAACCAAAAACGGCTGTTTCTGCATAAAGTTATGGAAGATGAAGTAACAGTGCCGTGTTCTCCTACTCTACTAATTTGAAAATTATTTTTTTATTAACAAAAGTTTGGTTGTGGTAGCCCAGGCATTCTACTTAAGTAACCGACGGGAATGCATCCCCAAACAATTGCCGCCACCTATCAACAGACATTATTTTGCTTTGCGCCTCCATTGCCTGGCGACTTAAAATCCAGGACTTGAAAACTGCATCCATGAAGCCGCAAAACTCTAAGTAAGTCCAATTTTTTGCGACATTTACGTCGGTTGCCCCAATTTCTCGAATAAATGGCGAGCAGTCATGGGATTCCCTGAACGGAGTGTACTTGCTGTGGATATACCATAAAAAGCCCTCAACTCCCTGAGCAACCGAATCGAAATCTGAATTGGCTGCGTAATCGTAAACAAGGCATTCAAACAGAAACGACTTCGCTTTCCAAGCCTCCGCCATTTTGTGGTCCCGCCAATACTTCAGCGCCCTAACAAGCGGTTTGTATAAACCCTTCTTGGATGCGTCCATAGCGGCGCTTACCTGATTATGCCGCCTAGCATTCGAACGTACCCAGCTATGCGATGTCTTGTCGGGAACTTTTAAGAATCCATCATCTGTTCTGATAGCGGGAACTATCTTTAGCTCCAACGTATCCAGCGGGATAATGATTGAATTGTCTTGGACTGTGACGGTTTGACAGTTTTTGGAGAGGATCCGTTTTAGGTGAGATAGCGCAACATGCGGCTCCCAAAGGCTCGCAGTATAATTCGCCACAACCACAACGTCTACGGTCTTGGTGGTTTGGAGGGCGATGTCACGACCATAAGAGCCACACACAAACGAATGATCAAAGTAAGCTGCATAATCTTCTTCTTGTAGCCTTGAGCGAAGATTAAGATATCCAGTTGCTGCTTCTTCTTTCTGATTTGGGGTTGGTTCAATATTTGAGAGGAACCGCTGGAAATGAACTGGAAGATTCATCAGTCACCATTCGCTGAAAGAGGTCTGTGCCCCTAATTTGGTTTATCTGTAATAAGTGATTTTGGGAACGCCCTACTAAAACTACGTGGAATGCGTGAAAAAGTGGTAGTAGGGAAAGTTATCGTTGTAATTATTGGTGGACCGAGCGGGATTTGAACCCGCGGCTTCCGCGTTGCGAACGCGGCGATCATACCAGACTGATCTACCGGCCCCTTCTGCAAATAGCACCTGCATTTCTGCATTTAGAGCTTTCGGTGCAAACGAAAACTTGCCAATAGCCACATTCGATTTCAGAGTAATTCCTGATTCATAAGAGCAATTCATAAGTCTATTATAAACAAAACACCCATGATTTTCATAATCAGTAGAGGTAACTATATGACAGCTAACGATGCTTCTCAAAAAAAGCTAAACGACACACTCCAGCGCAACGCTGAACTGGAGAAAGAAAATAAAAAACTCCGAGAAATGAATGAGGGCTTAGTGAAAACACAGGTCAAAATCTTGCAAAACGCTCTTAAAGGCGACCAAGAAACCATCGCCATAAACGAGCAAACAATCGAAAACGGCAAAAAAATGGCTGAACTAAGCACCCAAGTGGAAAGAGCAATCGTTGAAGTGGCAAAGCTTGCCCTAGAAACCACAAACATAATCGCTAAAGTTAACGAAAGTGCCCTTGGAGTGGGGCAAGTAGCAGGCATAGTTTATGAGCAGGCAGATAACGCTACAAAGGGAACAAGCCAAGTTCTCGAAATGGGCAAACAAGTATCTAACGTTTCTAACCAGATGGCCATCGGCATGCAGCAGGTCAGTACCGCTTCACAGCAGGTATCACAGGGAGCACAGAAACTCGCTGAGCTCTCACAGAACGCTGCGAGAAGCACAGAAATGCTACGAAAAGTAATGGATGAAGCAGGCTTAGTTGCACAGGAAACATCAAATGTAACCGAAGAGGCACTCAGGAAAACCAAAGAGGCAAACGAGAAAAGCCAAAAAGGCCTACAAGCCATCGAGAACATAAAAACCAACATATCCAAAGTAACCAACGCCGTAACCTCAATGGTTGACTCCATCGAGAAAGTCGGCGAAATGGCTAACTCCGTCTCCGACATCGCCAGCCAAACCAACATGCTTGCACTAAACGCCGCTATCGAAGCCGCACGCGCAGGAGAAGCCGGACGCGGATTCGCCGTAGTCGCAGACGCAGTAAAAGGCCTAGCAGGAGAATCAAAACAGGCAGCCGGATCATCAATCAATCTAGTAAAAACCATCAAGGAAGCAGTAAACCAAACAAGCACCATATCAAACCAGTCACAGCACGGCGCAGAGGAAGGCGCACAAGTGGTTCTCGGCGCAATCAAAGAATCAGAAGGCATCGCCGAAATCATGGAGACCATGAACGGCAAAGTAGGCGGCTTAACATACGGCGTAGAAAAAGGCTTACAGGAAATCATCGCAGTCACAAGAACAATCGAGGAAGTCGCCAGCATCGCAGAGGAAAGCAGCAGCGCCTCAGAAGAGCAATCCTCAGCAGTAGAGGAGCAAACCGCGTCAGCTCAACAGATGGCTGGAATCGCAAAAGAAGTCACTTCAATCGCCGAAAACGTAGAGGCCGCAACAAAACGTGTTGTCGAAAGCGCAGGCGAAGTAGCGAAGCTAGCTGAAAGCGTAGGCAACGACGCCCAAGCAGTTGAAGCCTCAGCGAACCTGATTGCATCCCACACCGAAGAGATGGCTTCGTTCTCACGCGACGTAATGGAGAAAGCTTTAGCAGTCGTTGAAGGTGCAGAAAAAACCAATGACCAGATGAAGAAGCTGATCCAGTCAAGGACAAACATCCTAACCTCAATCGCCAAAAAATACAACATTCAACTCTAAAGGTGAAGAAAATGCACAAAGAAGCCAACGGCGAACTACAAATCGTTAACTTCACAGTGGACGACGTCAACTACGGCGTACCAGTTGGGCAGGTAAGAGAAGTCAGAGACATGCAAGCTGTAACGCGGGTTCCAGGTGCACCTGAATACGTTGAAGGTGTCACAAACCTACGGGGACAAATCATCACAGTGATTGATCTGCGTAAACGCTTAGGATTAGCAGACGGTAACAGTTCAAGCGAGAAGATCATGATAATAGACCTAGAAAAATCCGCTGTTGGCGTAGTCGTCGACACGGTCACTGAGGTTACGACAATTAAAGAAACAGATATCCAGCGAAACCTCGAAGTTACGGCGCAGCTCGGTGACTTCATTCTGGGCGTCGGCAAACAATCCGATAGGTTATCTCTGATCTTGGATATTTCGAAGGTTGTAAAATCACATTAAGCTAACTATCAGTTAGCTTTTCCTTGTTTTTTGTTTTTTCTATTTTTTCATGCTTCGTTGCTGATTTTGTTGGTTCATCCCAGTAGCGGTCAAACTCTTGAGGTGACATTAAATTAAGCGTTTGCAGCTGCTGGCTAAACCTATCCAGCGCGCAGGGATTGCTAAGGTGCGCACGGTAAACTTCAATTAGCAAATCAACAGCCATTGAGGGGGAAATCTGTTTTTTAGCCATAAGGGTCAATTCTTCAGAGACTCCCCGCAGGTCTTCGTAAACTCGTAAAGGTAGGTTTAGGGTTTTTACCATACATATCACCGGCTGTTCTCTAAGTTGTGTTTTCTAATTTATGGCTTGCTTGAAAAAATGTGGATTATATGGATAACATATCGGCGACTTCTAGCAGTCGCAGATCAAGTTCTTTGGTACCGCGTGCAGCTTTCTCCAACTCAATACTGGTGATGACGCCGTTCTGCAGACCAATCGCCCTGTTGCCACCATTGTTGCAGATTGACTCTATTGCTTTTTCAGCGAATAGGCTTGCAAGGAGTCTGCTGCGTGCTGTTGGGCTTCCTCCACGCTGAGCGTAACCCACGATTGATAATCTCACTTCGGATTCGGTTTGTTCCTGCAGTTCCGCTGTGAGCTTGGTTGAGTCGCCTGCGCCTTCAGCTGTGACGATTATGCCTGCGCGTTTGCCTTTAGCGGAGTTTTTCTCCATAATTTGGATTACCCCACGTGTGTCTGTTGGCTTTTCTGGGGTAAGTATAACTTCTGCACCCACCGCGATGCCTACATGCACAGCTAGGAAGCCCCGTTTTCGGCCCATTACCTCTACGACGAATATGCGTTCATGACTAAGTGCTGTATCTCGGATTTTGTCGATTGTGCCGACTGCTGTGTTTACTGCTGTATCGAAGCCTATGGTTTCGTCTGTGCCGTAGACGTCGTTGTCGATGGTTGCGGGTATGCCGATTACTTGGACGCCGCTTCTTTTGCTGAGTTCAAGTGCGCCTCTAAATGAGCCGTCGCCGCCTATGACAACTAGTGCGTCAACGTTGTTTTTGCAGAGTGTTTGGACGCCGATTTCCTGGTTTGCCGGGTCTTCAAACGCTGGGCACCGCAGCGTATGCAGGATGGTGCCGCCTGTGTGGATGATTCCGCCGACGTTTCTGGGTCCTAAGCGTCTGAAGGTATTGGTTAATAATCCATCCCAGCCGCGTTCAAAGCCGATTACGTTGCAGCCCTTGTAGTGGCTGATTCTTGTTACTGCTCGGATGGCTGCATTCATTCCGGGGGCGTCTCCGCCTGAAGTGACAATGCCGATTGTCTTGGTCAAGATATTTCGCCTTCTAACTAACTATTTTCACGTGTGATATGGAATTAAAACGTTTAGTTGAGCCTATTAGGGGGGTGAGCGCCAAAACACATAAATGCATTATCATTGTTTTTATGAATCCGTTCTGTGTCGGGAGGTAGCTCAGCCTGGCAGAGCTCTCGAGCCCATTGGCAGACGCCACTGGACGGAGAAGCTGTAGAGGTCTACCCATGGTGGGCTTCATTCTAGCCTGTCTAGGCCACAGATACCGAGCTGTCGCAAGTTCAAATCCTGCCCTCCCGACCACAAAATCTTATTACCTTACTTTTAATCGATTTAAACTCGCATTATACGGGAGGTTACTCGTCAGAAGACCTCTGCCACTGTATCTATAGCTGTTTACCTATTTGCTCTATTAGTGGTTCAATGCAGAAATCTATAGAGGGGGTCTCTGTAGGGGCATCGAAAATGATTTGGTAGGGAGGGGGAGGTACAGCCGAGACGGGTAGGTCCCTTTTTGGGCGCTTTATATATGGGGAGGGAGGTACACTGAGAGCAAACAAAAGACCTCTCGCTCATGTGCTAGACATTAAAAGAAAAAAAGTTCTCCTTTCTTGACTAAAAAAGGGTTATTTTATACTGATTGCACGACTGTTTCGATGCAGTAGACGCCTTGTGTTGTGGTGATTACCATGCGTAGCGGTGTTGATAGGTCATATATCATGACGCGGTTGGGTACGACGACGTAGAATGCTAAGGTGTAACCTGACTGTATGGTTAAGCCTTCTGTTGCTGCCTCGAAGTTGTATGTGGCGTCGCTGAGTGTTACGGTTGTGTTTCCATTTCTGTTAAACTCAGTTATCAGCGGTAAGTCGCCTGGTAGTGTTCCGTTGATTTTAGAGTACACCATATAGTTTGATGTGCCGTTCCATTGGCACTGTAACCCTTTTACATCTACTTTACTGAGTACAGTGTCGGTTGCGCCTGTATCGCAGATCGCTATGGCGACGATGCTGGTTGTGCTGTTGCAGTACCAGATGTGGCTGGTTGCGATGTAGAGCTTCTCTTTCTGTATTTGACTACTCGTAACGTTTGTAGTGAAAAGCACAACGGTTGTGGAGAGCACGACTGCTGCGACGAGGATAATTAAGTTGCCAACCGGCGCACCCAACGCGGTCCTGCTATTCAGGAATCTACGCATACTCCACTGTCTTAGCGGGATACGGTAATACTTCATCTAAGACACCTCGCCTTCGGCTAATTCGTCAGGCTCCATAATGATTGCCTGAAGCTTCGCTGGATCCTCACGGGTGATTCTTAGATAAGTCAAAGACCTATTCTGGTAGATTATCCGGGAACCGTTTCTTGCGTTAATGTACTTAAGCAGATTCACGTACTGCTTCTCGGTTCCTTTAAGCACTAATCCTACGTAGAAGTAGGGTTCAGCTGAGTCCGATTTAGCTTTTTTAGAGTTACC
>JAAYYI010000079.1 GCA_012515445.1 Candidatus Bathyarchaeota archaeon
GTCGGTTTGCCGGTCATAGGACTCGGGTTCCACCTGATCCCGTTCCGAACTCAGAAGTTAAACCGTGCTCCGTTCCCAGCTGTAGTGTGGTCTTCGGCCACGTGAACCTGGGAAAGCTGGCAGCCACCTATTTATCATTTTACTGGCATAAAACCATGCGAATTTAGCATATCCTTATAAATGACCATTAATAGTTTTTGGGAAGTGGTGTCTACACATTGAGCTTAGTTCCTGGATCAGATTCTCTAACACAAATCATTAGCTTACTAACGTACGCTTTCTTCATAGTATTCATCTTCTACGGTCAACGTATCCAGATGTACATTATGGTTCGCGAAGTTGAAAACAACCTGCACAAGCTGCGGGTCATAAAAGACGAGGGCCGCAAAACGGCGATAGAAGCCTTAAAAGAGATGGGCAAACCAACAAGTGACCCATCTGCACGCGTCGACCGCTACTTAGACTATTTTACTATTAGCCCACAAACAATGGATCCATCGGGTATAGTCTACAAACTCGACCACATACTTGACATGAGAGATGAACGTCTAAAAGAAGAAGTTCGATTAATGGCTCCGGCTGCAGCAGGCGACGAAGTCCAGATAAACAACTTGGAAAACACTCTTGAAGCTGCCATGGCACTCAACTACATCTACAAAGTTGTACGCCACTACTACATACAAGGCAAAAAAACCCTTAGTCTCTACGTGATCATGCAGCTACAGATGATTCTGCCTATGGTTATGAAAGAGGCTGAAGCGTATGGCAGCGCACTTAAAGCGTTTGCGTATGGTCAACCAATCGGAGACAGTGTCGGTCCACTCATCGCCTCCAGACTCATGCACGGATATGAAGCGCGTAAAGTCTACAAGGACTGCGTCGTTGCATCCGTTCCCTTCGAAGGCCGCACAGCGCTCGTTCTGAAGGCTGAGGGTCCAGGAGGAAACGTCGGCAAGCCAGGTGATGCAATCGAAGGCGTGATTGAGGAGCAGCAGGGTAAACTCGCGATGGTTATCATGATCGATGCGGGTTTGAAGCTTGAGGGCGAACTCGTCGGCGAAGTGTCAGAGGGCATCGGTGCCGCGATCGGCGGTCCAGGTGTTGACGCTTTTAAGATTGAGGAGAAAGTCACAAAGTACAAGCTGCCTCTCTACGCTGTAATCGTTAAAGAGGACATCGGCGATGCAGTTTCACCGATGCGACGCGAAATCCACGAGGCTGCTGATAAGGCAATTGAGCGTGTCCGCGACATAGTTAAGGAGCGCACAAAAGAGGGCGATACCGTGCTGATTGTCGGTGTCGGTAACAGCATCGGAGTTGGTCAATAATGAGGATGAACACATTGAGCAGAAGCAAGCAAACAAACTCCACTTCAACCAGCAGCAGAATAAACACTTACCTGATACTCATAGTGCTGGTGGTGTTGGCGCTCTCCATCGTGGCGTTGTTCGTTGCGGCGCAGGTCCTGTTAACCGGTGACACAATCACCGCAGGGTTGTTCGCTGGCATCGGCTTGATCGCGATGGCTATGTGCGTGTTTCTGCTGTTCCAGTCTCGTAAGCAGACGGCTGAAGTTAAGCTGGATATTCCTAAAGTGATGACTATCATCGAATGTCAAAACAAGGGCTGCGCAAACAAGACAACACGCGAGTTCCAACGCGGCGACTACGTCTTTAAAGACTTAGATGTTGCGTGCGGTAAATGTGGCGGCAAACAGATGATAACTGGCATCTATAAGGAAGTTAAAGAGAAAGAGAAAACCTACGCCGTTTAAGCGGCTACGGTTAAACATTTTTTTTGTTTTTAGTTGTTTATTTATTTTTAGGTTAGTACTTCACATCCGTTGTCTGTTACGAGTAGTGTGTGTTCGGCTTGAGCGACTGGTTTTCTGGTCATTTCGACGAAAACTGGGTAAGCCATGATTGATTTGGATGCGAGTAGCTCTTTGAATGCGGCTTTATGCTTCTCTACTGGTAGGACGCCGATTATCCATCTTTCCGCGAATGGGAGTGTATGAAACTCTTTTTCGATGTGCTTGATTAGTTTTTTAGCGGAGTCGGTTTTTAGCGATTTGGCTTTTAGGAAGCGGTAGATGGTGGTTTGCGGGGTGTCTTCGATTATTCCTTCTGCGTCTGGCGATGTAACGAAGGGTTCAACGGCGTAAACTCCGCCGACTTCGAGTTTGCGTGGGTTCAGTCCGGCGACGCTTGGGATGGATGTGCCTGCGTGAATTAGGTATCTTCCGACGCTGTGGCCTGTTAGGTTTGCTATTGGTTTGAAGCCTCTGTTTTTGATGGTTTTTTCGACGAGTGCGCCGATTTCGCCGAGTTGGATTCCGCCGTGGATGGCGTCGATTGCTGTTTTTAGTGCGAGTTCGGCGGTTTGGGTCATTTGGCGTCCTTCGGGGTTAAATGCTGCTGTGAATGCGGTGTCGGTAACATATCCGTCGATTTGGACGCCGATGTCGATTTTGGCTGTGCAGCCTACTGGGATGATTGATTTGTCTGCTGGTACAGCTGTGTAGTGTGCGGCGACTTCGTTTATGGATACGTTGACTGGGAAAGCTGGTTTGCCGCCTTTGCTGCGGATTAGGTTTTCTGCTTTCTCGCAGATATCGATGAATGGCATGTTTTCTTTGACGTAGGCACGCATTTCCTCTCGGACTTCGCGCAGGATTCTGCCGGATAAGCGGAACTTCGCTAACTCTTCACTGTCATATGGCATACATGTTCACTTGCGATAGTTCTGTTAATGCGGTTAACCAACTTAAACTGTTCTAGAACTCAACTGCGATTTTTTCTCTAACCCCCCTTATGTATAGACTCGACATCTGCTGAATGAAGGGAACGTGTATGCATGTGACTGCTGATTAGGGACTGTGGGGTTTGTGTGGTTGCTATGTGTGGCTTGGCTTTTCTGTGCAGTTGTTTCCGGGGCCGGCTTTTTTGCGGTTTGGATACGTTTGTTGCTCTCAAGCTACCTCCTCCCCTTATATAAAGCGCCTAAACAGAACCTACCCGTCTCAGAAGCACCTCCCCTTCCTTATTTAAAGGCAAATACCACTGGTTAGCCGTAAACATTATATGAAATCCTCCCTCAACCAATAGAAAACCCGTGACCTAACATGTCCAGTAACGAACCAGAGAAATTCCAGTTCCTCGTCAAACTTGCGCTTGAGAGCGGCGCTGCAGATGCCAAGATCATCCCTGCAAGCCAAGTCGTTGTCGAAGACCGTGTCGTATTGAAATGCAAAGTTGGCTGTAACCACTACGGCGAAACCCTCGCCTGTCCACCGTATGCGCCGGCGGCTGAGCAGTTCAGAAAAATCGTCTCTGAGTACAGTTACGCGATGTTTATGAAGTTCACGACAACCGCATCCGCGGACAAAGAAGTCTACCCCTACCTGATGACATACCAGACTGACCCGAATGTGCCCCAAGAGATTAAGGATAAGGCTGCGGCGTTCTGGCAGGGCTGGAAAGACAGCAAACGCAAAATGCTCGACTCCGTAGTAGGCTTGGAGAAAGCAGCAATGAATAAGGGCTATACTCTTGCAATGTCTTTTATCTCGGGTCACTGTCAACTCTGCGAAAAGTGCAATACTGAAACAGGAATCTGCCGTCACCCCGAACTCATGCGCATCAGCGAAGACGCAATCGGCGTGAACGTTAAGAAAACCGCCGCCAACGCAGGCATCCACTACCAGTTCCCTTTCAGCAGCAGCGCAGACTCATTCGCACTCTTACTAATCGAGTAAGCCCACTTTTTGGGCAAACCCTAAAATTTTTCCCCGTTCACTCTTTTGTGGTTGCCATGAAGCTTTTACTTGACGAAATGTACGCAGGATTAAAAGAGTACTTTGAGACGCTTGGCTACGAGGTCATAACCGCGCAGGAAGCGGGGCTCAAGAGCGCAAAAGACCGCACTGTAGTCGACTACGCACAGAAGCATGGTCTGTTGCTGGTTACGCAGGACCAGAAACCCGCTGAACTCGCCGAACTCTTAGGCGTAAAATGCGTTTTCATCTCTAACTTGCTTATCGCGCAGATTGTGGATCAGAAAATCAAGGCGCTTTTCAAGTAGCTAAACCGCTAAGTGGCGCAGGTACTTGTTCCAAAGGTATGCTGTTGCGTATCCGGCTGTGACGCCTGTTGCGGGACCCATAAACAGCACAAGCATATCAAGCATTGGGCTGCGCTGAAGGAACAATCCAATGTAGGTTATTCCCTGCGCCGCGAAAATATCTGGGAAAACAGCGAAGGCGGAGTAGCTGGCGACCGCGATGCACAGCGTGCTAAGAGCCATAACCGCCATCAACCTGTTGCGGTTTGCGCCCTGACGAGTACCTTTAACTCTGAAAACCGCCATAAACGCATCCACGAATACGCCGTAGAGGAATGCGAAGAGAAACGTGAAGGGCCCAAGTGAGGGACTTGCCAACGCGGTAAGTAAGCCGCCGACTGCACCCACATACATGGCGCCTACTCTATGAATAAAAAGCGACGCCAACGCCAAAAGCACCGCCTGAACAACCATCATAAGGTAGTTTAGCGGAGGCGGCAAAAACAGGTTGCCGACGAAGATGATGGCGCCGAATAATGCGATGATAAATAGCCGCTGAAGTCTCTGCAACCTCGAAGTTCCCCTTTTAATATAGCATTCAGCTTTGAAGCTAAAAAACGTATATCATCGAATGGAAAAGAAAATAAGCTATCAATATAGTAGCAATTCAGAAGGGAAATGTATGAACTGTGAACGATGTAGCTGTGAACTTCGGGAAGAAGACATCGTCGTCTACCAGAACAAGCACCTATGCGAGGACTGCTGCTTCGACTTGATGAATCCGCCTAAAACCTGTGACCCCACCGCTGTTTCATCAACACTAAACGTCCGTAAAGAACTCGGACAGAGCGGCACAGAAGGCTTAAGCGAATTGCAGAAGAAAATCTATAGCCTCGTAGTTGAGCGTAGCCCAATCAGCCGAGAAGACCTACTCGCAACCTTGCAGCTCTCGCCCTCGGAGTTTGAGCGTGAATTCTCCGTTTTGCGTCACTGCGAGCTGCTAAAAGGCTTCAAAAAGGGCAGTACCGTATTCTTCACAAAATATTAATTACGGCGCATGCATATTTTACTACTCTTAATTCAACAACACTTTTGTAACGGAAAGTTATAAATCTCCAAGCAACATTAATAGCAATCCATATAAGATTTGACTTAGAAATGTATATTGGGAGTTAACGGTAATTGAGCACTCACGCGGAAGACCTTAAACTAAGGTTAATGACAATCGAGCTTCTACGTACTGCAAAGTACAAGCGAAACATCACATACAGGGAATTAGCAACAAAAACAGGCTTGCCAGTCACGGTACTGAGCCGCTACGCAAAAGGCCACGTGCTCCCAAACACCACACGAGCCAAACAACTCTGGCGTGTACTTACAAAACTCGTCGGTCTCGAAGCTGAACTGCGCAGCCGCATCAAATTCGACGACATCGGATACTTCGATAACACCGAAATCGTCGGCGACTACAACATACTTCAGCAAGCCGCCAACCACGCGCTCGCCAACTTCGCAGGCAAACGCGTCACAAAAGTCCTAACAGCGGCAACAGACGGCATCCCACTTGCCACCATGGTCGCAAACGCGCTCGGCGTAAACCTAATCGTCGGCAAACGCAACAAAGAAGTCGGAGTAAAAGCATTCCTCGAAGAAACTTACATCCTCGGACGCGACTCCGGCGTAACAGTCACCCTCTATATTCCCAAAGAATCCATCAAAAAACGTGACAGTGTACTCGTCGTTGACGACATGATAAAAAGCGGCGAAACACAGGAGGCGCTCGTTAACTTGGTAAAGAAATCCAAAGCAGAAGTCTCTGGAATCTTTAGTCTCATCGCAGTCGGCGAGGAATGGAAGAAGCGGCTAAAATCAGGCGAAGACAGCCCAGTCGAAGTGGTAACTCACCTGAAATCCCCCTTCGACAACTCATCTTAGACAAAGTTTAAGTTAACTTCCACTTTTCTAGCTATCTGCTGGAGTGCCATTGAAGATAACAAGCTTCACAATACTCGTGGAGGACGTTGACAAAGCCCTAGAATTCTATACGGAAAAGCTGGGGTTCACCAAAAGAATGGATGGAAACATCTGGGTTGGAATACGCTGGGCTACTGTTTCACCCAAAAACCAGCCGGACATCCAGCTCTCTTTTACACTGGCAGACGACACCACAAAATTTTTGGCAGTGGGAAAACAAGCTCCCAACAGTCCCCTGATGTTTCTTGAAACCGACGACTTAAAGCGTGATTACACCGAAATGAAGGCACGAGGCGTCAGCTTTTTGTCATACCCCGAAGAACGCGAATGGGGCACCGAAGTGGTGTTCGAGGATCTATACGGCAACGTATTCGTTCTTATTCAGCCACCCAAAAAGCATCTGTCAGTCAACACTGAAAAGGTACTCGAGTCTTGAGCATAACCTTAAGTTTCAAGTTGTTCCAGTAATTGATGGGGCGTATCACTTGAAGATGGGACATATCACACTCTTAGTCCACGATCAAGATGAAGCACTAAAATTCTACACTGAAAAACTGGGATTTATCAAGCGAGCAGATTATCTGTCTTGGCTGGGTATCCGATGGGTAAGTGCTTCGCCCAACAACCAGCCTGACGTATCATTAACATTCGTCAAAGCCGACACTAACGAAAAAGAAGCATCGGTCGGAAACCAAACCGCAGGTCACGTCTACCTATTTCTAGAAACAGATGACTTAGTGCGCGACTACAAAGAGATGAGTGCCAAGGGCGTGACTTTTATAAAACTCCCCGAAGACCACCCGTGGGGAAAAACCGCAACTATACTCGATCTATACGACAACATCATAAACCTTGTACAGCGCCCTAAAGAGCCACAGGAAAAACTTTAACCAAGCATACACTAATTCTGTGCATTAAACAAAGAAGGTAGACCTATGCGGATGATTAAGTGGCAAAACGGCACAGTCATAACTCCAGATCAAACCAAACTTCCACTCCAAGAAGTAACCTTAGAGATAAAAACAGTCGACCAAATGGCTGAAGCAATCAAAACGCTCCGAGTTCGAGGTGCACCGTTGCTTGGCGCAGCAGCAGGCTTCGGCGTCGCCATAGCAGCATATCAAAGCAAAGCCAAAACAGCAGCCCAGTTCCTCGCGGAGATCGAGGTGGCAGGTACACTTATCAAGCGGCAAAGGCCCACGGCAGTTAACCTGTTCTGGGGAGTCGATCGCGTCCTCAACAAAGCCAAGGCCGTAAAAGGCACCGTTGAGCAGCTTAAAACCGCAGTAATCCAAGAAGCGCAAGCAATTGCGGACGAAGACGCCGCCCAGAACCGTGCAATCGGTAAACACGGCGCTGAACTAATCAAAGACGGTGACACTGTTTTAACCCACTGTAACGCGGGTGAATTAGCAACCGTTGAATACGGCACCGCGCTCGGAGTTATACGAGCCGCATGGGAGCAGGGTAAAAAAATTAAAGTTATCGCCGATGAAACCCGTCCGCTACTCCAAGGTGCACGACTCACAGCCTACGAGCTGAAGCGCGACGGCATCCCAGTCACTTTAATCACTGACAACATGGCGGCACATGTCATGAGTAAAGGCATGGTGAACCTTGTCGTCGTTGGAGCAGACCGCATTGTACAGGACGCGGTGTTCAACAAGATCGGAACATACGGTGTCGCAGTCCTCGCCCACGAACACAACATACCCTTCTACGTGGCTGCGCCGAAATCAACCTTCGACTTAACCCGCAAAGCATCAGAAGTCGAGATAGAGCAGCGCAAGCCTGAGGAAGTAACACATGTGGGTTGCCAGCAAACTGCCCCCGACGGCGTCGCAGTATACAACCCCGCATTTGACGCTACACCACTCAAGTACGTTGCAGGCATCATTACGGAAAGCGGGGTCTACACAAAGAAGCACTTCTCAAAATTCAACCCCAAATTCCTACTCTAAACCGCTAAGTAGAGCATAACGTTAAAGAACAGACAACAAATAACTCAACCAGCACAGCTGATCCATATGAGTGAAGCCCAAAAAAAGGCGCCAGTCGAATTCAAAACAAGCGGAACAATAACTGAAAACGGCGTAGTCGTAACGGAGCAAAGCAGCATCGACCAATTAACCAGCCGTGGATACGGCACCTCTGAGGGCAAAACCTTCACCGTAGCCTTCTTTGAAGCACTCTACCTCCAAGACAAAGAAATGCTAGAAGCGAAAACACCCGACGGGCAAACACTAACCTTCCAAGAATTGCTCCACCGCTATGAAGAAAAAAACGAGAACGCTTGGGTGAACTACCTTGTCTACCGAGACTTACGCAGTCGTGGATACGTCGTCCGCGAAGGCTTCGGCGCAGGGATAGACTTCCGCATATACGAACGCGGATCCTACGGCAAAGACACCGCACCGTACCTCATCTTAGTAACGCAGGAAGGCAAACCCTTACCCATAGCAGACTTAGCCGATGCACTGTCAAAGTGCCAGACACAGAAAAAAGAGTTAATCCTAGCAGTTACTAACAGGCGGGGCGAAATCGTCCATTACTCAGTGGGCGAAATGCATTTCCCCGTCTAAAACGACGAAGTTCTGCCTTCAATCAGTTCCCTAACAGTCATCATCTCAATGTTCAATCGGTAGTTAGTCCGTGCACGCACTTTACCCCGTATGGCATCATCGGCGAAGCCGAACGCAACCATTATTCCGCCTGTAGCGCGATTTCTCGCCAGCGACGCCGCAAACAGATCAATAGCGTTCATACCAACCGCATCGGTTTGCTTAATCGAAATCGGCAGGTTCAACCTTGAAAAGCCGTCGATGCCTAAAGCGGTATCCTTTGATGATCCCGGTTTTCCGTCTAAGCGCTTAAGCACCCACTGCTGAAAGTCGCTACTTGAGAGCCTCCTAAGGCTCGATTCGCTGACACGTCGCTTCTTGACAAAAACAAACCCTGCAACGCCAACAAATACGCCGGCCACCACAACCGCTGTGACTGTGCCGATTAGACCCCAATCTAAGCCATCGCCTTTTGTGTTGGCTACTACTGCTCCCTCGGTTACGTAGCCGGAGCCGCCGCAGTCAAGGCAAGTAATCATCCCGGTACCGTCGCATTCGCTGCAGACTGTTCCCTCTTCAACAACTCCTGTTCCGTCACAGGAGCTACAGGTAATTTCATCCGCGTTTACCGTCATCTGTACTTTAGTCAATAACACTGTGCCACTGTAATAGGTAGTAAAGGGAATTGATAACGCCACTGTTACCTCCTGACCCGGAGGAAAAGTTGTTTCCTCAGAGGTTACGCTGTGTCCTTCTAAGCTTGCAGTAATCGTTGCAGTAATTTCGCTGTCTTCTCGGTTGATGTAAACTGCATTTACATCGGTTGTTGACGCCATTTTACTGGCAGTCATGGTGCTCATAAAAAGGTTAGGCTTACCCTGGCCAGTGCCGCTACAGCGGGAACACTCTACAGTTTCTACGTCGCCGATGAAACCTGTTCCTTCGCATTCCAGGCACTCGACCTCGCCGGCGCCGTTACAGGTTGGGCACTTTACTTTCGCTGCCTGTACAAGACTTAAACATGAAAAGACTAAAAGGCTAATGAATAAAGCGCTTAGCAATTTATGTTTTATTTTTAATTTACCTTCCTATAATATGCATTGAATGCTTCCACGCTACTATGCTAATGCAGGGCTCTGCTTATATAATTTCGCAAAAGACAAATGCGACCAAAAAAAGTTGCAATAGAGTGGGGATTATTTCGGCGTATAGTACGGAACCCACTTAACATGCACTTCATCCTCTACTGCGCTGACTTTCTCATGAATAAGCCTCTGCTTACTTAATTGTCTTTTAAAAAATTATTATACAAAACGTCGCGTCTCTAAAAAAAGTTTAACTCCTGGAGTTCGTTGGAAAAGTGTTATAGCCAAGAAAGCCAACCCACTTCATACCCAAGTGAATCATATGATAGTCGCCGGCGTAGACGAAGCGGGAAGAGGATGTGTAATCGGTCCATTAGTCGTCGCTGGCCTAGCAGTAAGAACCGAAGACCTACCTCAGCTAATCTCGCTTGGCGTCAAAGACTCAAAGATGCTCACCCCAAAAAAGCGGGAAGCGCTCTACCCAGAAATTATAAAGTTAACCCATAGCTACCACACAATCAAAGTTTTACCCTACCTGATCGACAAAGCTGTACGCAGTAAACGCGCCCTCTACAAGCTAAACCGACTAGAAGCGCAGACAATGGCAAAAGTAATTGAGCAACTAAAACCTGACCAAGTCTACGTTGACGCCGCCGACGTAGTTCAGGAACGTTTTGGCCTTCACATACAAGAATGCCTAACGTTGAAAACTTCGATTGTGTCTGAACATAAAGCCGACCGAACTTACCCCATCGTTTCGGCTGCTTCAATTATTGCTAAAGTGGAACGCGACCGAGAAATCGGAAGCCTTAAAGCAAAATATGGCGACTTCGGCAGCGGATACCTAACTGACGAGAAAACCACAGAGTTCTTGAAGCGGCAACTTGTGGAGAACGATGGCGAGTACCCAAGTTGCGTCCGCAAATCCTGGGAGCCGGCAAGGCGGGCTAGAGCGGAGTATGGATATAGGCAGAAAACCCTCGGCTGAAGCGACTTAGCGCTTTTTACTTATTGTATTTTGTTGTGTCTAAAAAGATACAATTTATTAACAGCTAATGTGTAATTTGAATGTAGACACTTCGGTTTTAATGGCGGTTAATTAATGAGTGAAAAAGACGTAACTAGGTTTCTACAAATTTTAGGTTTGTCAAAACGTGAAATCCAGGTTTATATGTTCTTAGCTAAGAGCGGCGTGCAGTCAACGAGCTTCGTAGCCAAGCGGCTGAAGATGGAGCGCGTACAGGCTTACCGCACCTTCAAGAAGCTCCAAGAGAAAGGCTTCATTGAAGCAACACTGGAAAGACCCACCCGCTTCACAATTGTGCCGTTCTCAGCGCTAGTGGACAACTACATTACAGCCAAAAAGAATGAGGTTGTGAACCTAAACGATCAGAAACAGAACCTGCTAACCGCCTGGCAATCGATCAGTGCACCCGAATCTGAGTATCCAGTAGCTAAGTTCTCGATTATTACCGGTAAAAAGAAGATTCATTCAAAAATGCTTAACATGATTGAGGAATCCAAATCCGAAGTCATCGTTTTAACGACCTCGCTGGGTTTAATCCAGGAGGACATCGCCGGCGTATTTGACGCTGCCATTGCGCCTTCACAGGAACGTAACGTGCAGGTTCAAATCATAACCGACGTCTCGATGGAGAACCTCAAAGTCGTCGAACGCCTTGACCGCAATATAGCGGAGGAAAAATTAAACATTAAACTTCACCATATAAACATGAGTTCCAAAAATTTTCCAAGGTTTCTGATTAAAGATGAGGAAGAAGCTATTCTCTACGCTCCGTTTGGAAACGAAGCCTCCGTGCTTAACCTCGAAGACGAAGGCCTCTGGATCAACGATAAAATGTTCATCTCTGTGCTTAAAGCGTTCTTTGTACAGATGTGGCAGAGTGGAGTGGACGCATCTAGACGAATCGACGAGCTGAAAAGCGGTGTACCCATCGGAGAAACCACAGTTATCAAAGGCGTCGAAGAGGCATGGAATAAAGTAGTTAAAGTTATAGAATCAGCCAAAAACGAAATCGTCATTATTACCTCCTCTCAGAGCATTAACAGACTCGCAGAAAACGATCCGTTAACAAAATTCTTCCGCAAAGGCCTAAACGTGCGCTTAATGGCATCCATCGACCTTGACAACTTGGAGCCCGCGCAGAAGCTGGCAAAGCATTATGAAATCAAGCATGTGCCCATCAGCTACATGATTATGATGCTGGTGGACAACAAGCATCTCTTCATGTTTAAGAGTCCACCACTAAGCGATGTAGGCACAGAGTCAGCTTTCTATCTTGCCGACACATTCTACTCAACCGATCCTAGTCAGGTGGAGCGTGTCAGCGAGATGCTCGATGACATTTGGAAACGCGGTATCGACATAGCGGAGATCACAAGCCAAGCAGGCACTAAGCTGCCCACGGTGGAAGTGGAGACCTGCGAGTCAGTAGCCTGCACGGTGGAGCGGATGCTGCAGAACAACGTTAACTCCGTGTTGATAACTGAGCATCACCTGCCGCTTGGAGTCATAAGCGACCGCGACATTCTAAGGCAGATCATTGGGGAGAACCGTGACCCAGCCGAGATGGCTGCCAGCGACCTAAAGTTTACTCCGCTTATTATGCTTGAAAGCGACCAATCAATGATTACAGCTATGAAGATCATGTCTGAAAAGGGCATTAAACGCGCCGCCATGGTGAAGAACGGTCAACTTATCGGCATGTTAACTGAGGAAGCCGCAAAGAAGGCAGCGCTTAAAGTAAAAGCAGCAGCAACTTAGCGGGCAACCTATATCCTCTCTGCCTTTTTTGCATGAAAAGTATTATTAATTAAACGACTTTAAGACTTAGCCGAGGAACAAGCCTTGAAGCTTCAATCGCCAATGATTATTGTTAATTTTAAGACTTACCTTGAATCAACTGGAAAAAACGCTCTCTCTCTTGCCAAGCAGGCCGAGAGAGCCGCTAAAGAGACGGGTGCATGTATCGTTGTGGCGCCGCAAGCCGCTGATCTAAGGCTTGTAGCGGAGTCAGTTGAGATCCCCGTTTTCGCTCAGCACGTTGACCCCATTAAGCCGGGCAGCAGCACAGGGCATGTTCTTGCGGAGGCAGTTAAGGAAGCCGGCGCCGTAGGTACACTCATAAACCACTCTGAAAGGCAGCTGCGCCTCATAGACATAGACGCAACTATCGCTTTATGCCGCGAGAAGGGGCTGGTTTCATGTGTTTGCGCCAACAACCCCGCAGTCAGCGCCGCTATCGCCGCCCTCAAACCGGATATTACCTCGATGGAGCCGCCGGAACTCATTGGAAGCGGCATCTCAGTATCAAAATCCAAGCCTGAAGTTATAACTGACACAGTGCAACTGGTGAAGCGGATTGATTCCAAGATGACGATTCTATGCGGAGCTGGAATAAGCACAGCAGAAGACGTCTCGATTGCGCTTAAGCTTGGAACGCAGGGTGTACTCGTCGCAAGCGGCATAGTGAAGGCGAAAGACCCATATAGTGTGCTGAGGGCTTTTGCTGACGCGACTACGTGATTTCACTTGAAAGTTGAAGCAGAATGCGAATCTTGCCTGCTTAGCAGGGCGCAGATCCAGACTTATCAGGCTACAACTAACCCTGCATTGCGTTTCAGGTGCTTAGCCGAGATTGTGAAGCTGCTTAATAGGGAGTTTAAGCCCACTTCATGCGCTGCGGAAATCGGCACAAAACGTGACCGCATCATTCGCCAACTCAGCGGCTGCGACGACCCTTACAAGTACACGAAGAAACAGGCTAACCAGAAAGCCCTCAAACTGCTGCCGCATGCGAAGAAAGTGGTGGCGTCTGGTTACAATCAACAGGAACGTTTCAAAAAGGCGGTGCTGTGCGCTATCGTGGGGAACATTATGGAGTTTGATGTTCCTGGCCACAACTTCACTCTGAATAGTTTAGCGACGGTTCTGCGGGACGCAAGCAAAGACCTAGTAATCGACGATATAGACGCTGCCTACGAACTGGCGAAGAAGGCGCAGAGTGTGTTGTACTTGGCGGATAACGCGGGCGAAATCGTTTTTGACACGCTGCTGGTTGAGCAGCTCAAGAACATGGGCTTAAAAGTCATATACGTCGTTAAAGGCGGGCCGGTTATCAACGACGCCACGATGGAGGATGTTGAAGTCAGCAAGATGGATCTCCTGGCAGACGAGGTTATAACCACAGGCGCAGACGCGGTGGGCTTGCAGAAGAAGGAGGTTTCAGCGGAGTTCCTGAAAGTCTACGAAGCCGCCGAGTTAGTATTCGCCAAGGGCATGGGATACGCCGAGACGTTAACGGAATACAAATTAACCAAACCGCACCTATTGATGTTTAGAACAAAGTGTACACCAGTCGCGAACTATTTCTGTGTACCAAGAAACAAAAATGTAGCAAAGTTGATGACTTGACATGAAATTGCCTGCTTTAATCTACCCAAAACAGTCGCTTGAACGTTTTGGCGAGGTTATAGCGCAGGAATGGATAGTAACCAACGGGTTAGGCGGCTACGCCAGCTCCACTGTGCCCTCTGTTAACACACGCAAATATCACGGTTTGCTGGTGGCTGCACTCTATCCGCCAGGTGACCGTACGGTTTGCCTTGCTAAACTCGACGAGGACTTGCTCTTCAGCAGCACGATTCTGCGTTTAGGCGCAAACGAATTCAACGGCGGCTTTTTCCCTCATGGTTACCAGTATCTAAAAGAATTCAAAGTTGATCCATACCCAACCTACACTTATGAAGCCGGCAACATAGCTTTACAGAAGACTATTTTCCTATTGCAGCACAAAAATGCAGTTGCAGTACTGTACAGTGTCGCAAACAATAATGCCTCGGATGTTACAATGCGGCTTTACCCTATGCTTACCTGCCGATACTACCACACCGTCATCGACCGGAGCAGAATACCGCTTAACTTTACGCAGGAAAGCCAGCAGAGCAGCTTCCAAACGCATTTCAGCCGCCCCCAAGCAACAGTCGCCTGCCGCGTCACCGAAGGCAAATTCGTCAAGGCCCTTAACTGGGTTGATCGCCTACATTTCCGCGATGAAGCCGCACGTGTCGAGGCTGACCATGACGACTGCTTCCAACCCGGATACTTCGAATTAACTATCCCTGCTCAGTCCTCCAAGACGTTTACATTCACATGTTCTGCAAGTACGCAAGCTGCGGATGCGGTGCGCACTCTTGATTCAGTCGGCAACTCAACCCAAAATGTAGATACATCACTTTCTAAGGAGTTGAACCGAAAAGAAGCGATGCTCGACAGCTTCTACAATATGCATCCTGAAGTGCCGGTGACTGATTGGCTGAATTGGCTGCTGCTCGCCGCCGACTCCTTTATGGTTGAGAACGCTGAGGCTCATAAATCGGTGATTGCCGGTTACCCCTGGTTTGAGCCGTGGGGAAGAGACACCTTCATCTCGCTACCGGGGTTAACGCTGGTTACCGGCCGCTATGAGGACGCGAAGGATATTCTGCGGACCTTCATGCGTTACCTCAAAGGCGGCATGATCCCTAATTTCGTCGCTGACAAGACAGGCGTCCCAGTCTACAACACCGTCGATGGTACACTCTGGTACGTTAACGCCGTTTACCAGTACCTCAAGTATACGGGCGACTATGGTTTTGTGAAGTCGGAGCTCTGGGGTAACCTTCAATCGATAATCGAGAATCACGTACATGGCACAATGTTCGGGATTAAAGTTGACTCTGACGGGTTGCTGATGCATGGCCCAAGGCTGAGCTGGATGGACGCAGTCGTTGAGGGTGACATGATAACGCCGCGGGCGGGGAAAGCTGTTGAAATCCAAGCCTTATGGTACAATACGTTAAGGATCATGGAGGCTCTTGCCAAGCAGTTCGGTGACCCTTCGCTTTTGGTGCATTACGGCGCTATGGCGGAGCAGACCAAGAGAAGCTTCAACATGCATTATTGGAACAGTAAACTCGGCTGCCTCTACGATGTGCTCGAACCCAACGGTTACGATGAATCGATTAGGCCTAATCAGATTTTCACTGTATCACTCGAATACACAATGCTAGATCGCGAGAAAAGCCGACGAATTGTTAATTTTGTTAGCCGCGAACTCTTGACGCCATACGGACTCCGTACATTGGCGCTCGATGACCCCAAATATGTGGGCAAATGCATGGGTGACCGCAGAAGCCGCGACACCGCTTACCACAACGGCACAATCTGGCCATGGCTGCTTGGACCCTACATCACCGCTTACCTAAAAGTAAACGATTACAGCCCAGAAGCACGCAAATACGCGCTGGATAACCTTGTGCTGCCGCTCTGCACAGTGGGCATGCACAAAGGCGGCTTAGGTACAATCAACGAAATCTACGACTGCGACCCGCCCAATGAGCCGCGGGGCTGCATCTCGCAGGCTTGGAGCATAGCTGAACCGCTAAGAGCTTATGTGGAAGAAATACTGCTGGTTAAACCAAAGTCTGAATAAGTGCCACATAAGTTAGCAACATAAGTAGTCAAAAAATAGGCAAGTATTCATACTACCTGATCTAAGAAAATACGGTTCGCTTCGTTTACCTCTTCAAAAGGAAATCAACTTTTTAGAAGTGGATTATGAAAAAATCTAAAAAGGCATAAAGCCAACTAGTAGGTAATGGTTTCCGAGCTTGACTCGCTACATAAAATACTGAATGATAAAACGCGAAGAAAAATAGTTCTTTTGCTAAATGAGAAGGGCAGCTTGAGCTATACTGACTTGAAGAGTAGCTTAGAGATTACTAACAATGGTCTTTTGAACTTTCACTTAAAAGCTCTAGTCGACCTGGTGACAAAAAATGAGAAGGGACAATACATACTCACTGAAAGAGGCAAGTTTGCTTCAAAACTGTTGAGTGAATTTACCGAAGAAGACAATACGTTTCATGCTAGAAAAAAAGGGTGGAAACGGCTATTTGTTGTAGTGCTTGCATTAAATATGACTTCATTTTCGTTACTGTTGTCATTGACATTTTTGGGCTATATCGATGTGGTTGAAATGATCAGCGGTATATTCGGCTTTTGTGCTTCTACTGTTTGTCTATTTTTTTTCTTTAAATTGATTCTACCTGAAACTAAAAATCAAGCTCAGACAGGGCAAGTAAGAACTATTCAGGATATTTTTGTTTCAGCACGACAAATAATAGAAGTAAAAGAAGAGATACAGCGCTGGGTAAATGAAGAGGGAATTGCTATAGAAGTGGAACGGGAAGGTTTCATTAGAGGTCGCATAGGTGTTCCTAGCGGTCGGGGATTTAGCCTCCCGAAATATTTTGAGGTTTCTTTCAAGCTTCACCAGAATGGTGTGCTGGTTCATACGGAGGGATGGATAAGCGTATTTGATGTAAGCCATAGAAGTTTCTCTAAGACAGTGCTGGCCTATGCGGGGGTACCGAGAAAAAAGGCTGGGATATCATGGAAACTCTCTGGCAACGACTAAAAGTGTTGTCCGCATAATTGGTTTTCTCAATGAGAAAAAAATTTATGATAAGTTCGTTCATTAAGCACCTCTACTTTTTACCCTATAATTCGGTTCTAGTTAATCCTCACTAGTTCTTAGCTGGATATGTTACTAAAATATCCCAAGCAAAAGGGACAGTAGATCAGTCGTTATAACTACCCTTAGAGGGTAATAGTTGGTTATCAATCTGCCAGTGGGAAAAATCGTTCCTGTATTTTTTTACTTGCAGGTATTCCAATCATGAAGCCAACGGCATATCCAAACGAAAGAATTAGCAAAACATCAAATCCTTGAACAGGGACTCCAGTGATGGATCTAGCCACTAAAGCGACGACAACTAAGATTGGAAACCCCACGGCTATTCCAATGCAGCACGCATAAAAGATTCTGATTTGTTTTGAAGAACCCTGCGTTTTAAGATAATAAACACCGATTAACAATACCCCCGATAGAGCTAACACAGCGATTGCAGCGGTAGTTATTTCACTCGCCGCTGGCCAAAGCAAGGGCACCACAAATAGTCGAAGAAGAATTCCAGTGATGAAAATAAGAATAAAGTATGCACCTAATAACTTTGATTTAGACATTTTGACTCCCTCGTAAATTAAAAGTTACTATTTAAGTTATAAACACTTTAGATAACGAAAATTATCTTCTATTTTTCTAACGCATAGAGCTTAGTACTTTTTGTAGGGATAACTTGTTTGGGGGATACAATCAACTGATTAATAATCAGCATCCGATAGCGTGGTATAACAGACAAGGAAATAACTCGAAAAGATATGAAACCATCGCTCAATTAATTGCGAAACGTACTCTTAATCGGAGAAAGGAACGGTATACAACAAGAGCGCTAAGTAAGAACATGACGACTTTGCTTGAAGTTTTAAGACAATGTAGCAAGAGCGATATCATACGCTTTAGGTGTGTTGGCTATGGGTAATCATGAAAAGTCCTCTTATGAAGCAGCAGTTTTAGTGCTGCTCAGTCTATCTAAAGGTGCTAAATCAAGGAAAAATATTCTAACGGCATTGCTTTCAGGTCCAAAGAATTGTGCCCAAATAGCGAAAGAACTATCGTTAGATTGGTGGACAGTTCAGAAACATATTCAGGTTCTTTATAGGGAAAATATGGTAGTACACTTGGATTTTGGACGTATAAAGTTCTACAAACTTACCGCAAAAAGCGAAGAAATAATAAAAAGATATTCAAGCTAGGCCAAGGAACTTAACTAGTGGATATTTATAATCGATTTCTTGGATTGCGGGTAAAAGCACTGACCGTGATATTAGGTCTCTAACCTAGCATAGATCAAAAAATCGGCCGCTTAGATATCGGAACTTGTAGAAGATGCCTCAACCAGCCAGCGACCCAAACCAGCCGCAGAAGCAAAAAAGCAGGCGCCTACAAACCCCTTTGGTAGAAGATAATTAAAGAGGGTACCCAGCTATTATCTTATAATTTGAAATTTTAGCCGCATAACAATCTATGTCTAGCCCAGACTGAACTACCTTGTGCAATGCCCACAACCAGCCTGCAACCCAAACCAGACCCAGAAACAAAAACAGGCACTTCTGCAATTAACACTGGAAGAAGAAGTAATAGGGCTGGATTCTCCTCTTCTACTAATTTAAAAATAAAACCCCAAACAAGTTTGATCTACTGTTAGGGCTTTATTGCTTTTTTGAGTGCTTCAGCCGCTGACTCTGGTGTTACGGTGTTGATGTAGACGCCTGTGCTCTTCTCAAACCCCGCCCAAGTGGAGAGTTTGGGGTAGACTTCGAGATGCCAGTGATAGCCTTCCTCTATGGTTTGGTGGATTCCATAATTGTAGGGTGGATCGTTAACTAAGTCCTTTAGCGCTTTTAGGCTCGATTTCAGCGTGGCTGCAAGCGATTTAACTTCTTCAGGAGTCAAATTGCCGATGTTTGGTGCATGCCGCTTGGGCAGTATCCAGAACTCCATCGGATTAATACTGGCGTATGGCGCGATGACTGCAAAATCTTCGTTCTCCATGATCAGCCGCTGGGTTTTTACTTCTCGCTCGATGATGTCACAGAAGACGCATCTGCCCTGCTCCTTTTGGTAGTTGTCGGCAGCTTGCTTTTCCTCTTTAATCATCGTTGGAATCATGGGTGTGGCGATGATTTGGCTATGAGCATGAGATAGCGAGGCGCCGGCTTCTAAGCCATAGTTTCGGAAAATCGAAATGTACTTCACATACGATTTTGCGGCAAGAGCCCTGAACCTGTCAATATATGATTCTATAACTAGTTCCAGCTGCGGCAAGCTTGCGTCCGCTGGACCCTCCTCATGGATAGGCGACTCAACCACTACTTCATGGAGGCCTATGGCGTAGCCGAAGTCTGCTGTACTAAAAATTTTAAGTGCATCTTCGGAGCGCTGGGGATGAGTGAAAGCTGGGTACATGTTGGGTATGGTGCGGACCAGCCAGTTTGTTGGACGCTGCCCTTCCGGTGGGTCATGCCCACGCTTCACTTCGCCGTCTACACTCTGCAGGAGCAATACAGCGGGGGGTGTCATGTGCTCGTTTCCGACGCAGAGTGGGCAAGCAGCGGATTTAGCGGCTTCCGGTCTGGCTTTGGCGAGGTCTGTGGGTCTTTTGCTGCGTTCCTTGGCGATGACGACCCAGCGGTCAAGAAGATAATCCTTACGAAGTTCATTATAGGGCATAAGTTAAGCGCCTGCACTAGTTTTGTGGCTGTATTCTTATTTTAGGTTTACTTGATGTCACCGATTGGTTTGAACTTAAGCAACTTTTTGGGAATTTTAATTTAAACTAATTTGGTCTTGAATGATAGTAAATGAACTGTGCACTGGCATGATTAACTTTTATATGCATACAGATGGTAAATAGTATGGCTATCTGCGCTGTGACTCATGTCTGTCCCTATCTTTACTCAGCTAAGAGCAGCCTTAAACAAGTGGCGGTTAGCCTTTGTCGGTTTCGCGTTAGCTTACACCTTGATTCTTCTACTGCTCGTTGACTATCACCCGATACAGTGGGACGAAGTCATCCACCTTAACTCGGGTAACTTCCTCTACTGGGGTCTCTACGACAAATTCATCCTAAACGCGTTCTATCCACCCCTGTTTGATGTACTGGAGTTCATATCCTTCGAAACATTAGGCGTAAGCCTGTTTGCAGCAAGACTTGTGCCCGTATTGTTTTCAGTCCTGGCCCTCTGGCTTGTGTACGAATTGGCCAATAGCATGTACGGCGGCAAAGTCGGTTTGCTTTCTGCTGTTTTCCTAGCGGTGATGCCAGGTTACTTCTGGGTATCACAGAGTGCAATGCTGGAGTCTTCGCTGGTCTTCTTCGTAGTCGCTTCGCTACTGTTTTTTTACCAGTGGCTGACTACCCGCAAAGACAGAATGCTTGTATTCACAGGTATAGCATTGGGGCTGGGGTTCCTCTGTAAATACCAGATAATCGTGGCGGCACTCATACTGATACTTAGCATCCTGTTTCTGGCCAGAAAACAGCTAAAACTTGCCTTCAAGAAATTCACAATAACTATAGCCGCCGCCGTGTTGGTTGTCTCGCCATGGCTGATTATCACCTATCAGGTTTACGCCTCCCACTTTCTCAGCCAGTGGCTCTATGCACTGCAAGTCGGTAATCCCGAGCGGTCAATTTACAGCGAACGCTTCTTCCAGCCCATATTCTACCTCATCGACGTAGTCTGGCCATACGACACCATCCACCCCATATCCCTCCTCATGTACATCGCGGGTTTGGCGGGGCTTGCCTTTTTCGCTTGGCGACGAAAACCACAAGACAAGTACATCCTCATATGGTTCATCGTAATCTATGTGTTTTTCACGTTGATTTCGAACAGGGCTTGGCGTTATGTTTTACCCCTGTTTCCCACATTGGCTATTTCTGCTGCTGTACTCTTCGCTACGCTCTTTGGAAAAGCTGAATCCGTCTGGCACAGCGCTCACTTAAGCATGAATAGGAAGCGGCTGGCTAAAGCGGCTGCAGGCGCTCTTACTGTATTATTGGCTTGCACAGTCGCCGTCAGCATATATGATGCATATGTGATTGAGAACCAGAACCACATTGACATCGAAATAGAAGCCGCCACCCATTATGCATTCACAAACCTAAACGGCAACAAATCAATCATGGTACTCTGTCCCTTTGACTTGCTAAGCCGAGAAATGGTCCGCTTCTACCTCTGGGAAGACGGTGACAACACCATACCCGTGTTCCAGTACCCACGGCAGGCAGTGGACGCTTACACACCCGACTTTAACATAGCTGAACTAATTCGTCTGTGCAATACGCTTAAGGTACAATATGTCTTCACATACGAGTACGGCGGAACTGTACCCTACTTCAACTCGACGCTGAACGCACAGCAGGTTTTTGAGCAACTCTACAGTTCAGGCAACTTTACACACATTAGCAGCGAAGCTACATTCGGTGAGAACCCAAGAAGAATATTTGTACTAGAGTTCATCGGCTAATAAAAGCCCCAACTGTTATCCAAGCATTATTAGTATACAGAAATAAACCTCAAAAGGTTTCATCGGTACAAAAATGCCATATCTGTAAACTTTACTGCTGACAAGGCTTCTCCTGTAAGCCTATCTTTCTATGAATATTTTACATATAAAAAACGAATAGCCGTGACATTTTTTCAATAATTTAGATTAAAATAAACCACTTGTTTCGTAAAATCTTCTTCTTAGCGATCTCAATCGGTCACTTGCCGCTTTATTTTCGGTAGCTGCTTATAATGCTGTTATAACGGCCTGTACAACGCGTTATTAGTTCTTTAAATATCAATATCCGATACCCCTTGGACAGAAACATAAAAAGGAGAAAGAAAATTGCAGATATCAAAAAAGAAATACGGAATAACATTATTCGTCGCATTAACCTTACTAACCATCGCTACCCCGATGTTACTTGCACCTACCGCATCGGCTCACACACCAGGATGGAACATACCGACCTTCGCATACGTCGCTGCATCACCTAACCCATACGGACTAGGCTCATCTCAACCAGTACTAATCGTCTTTTGGCTCAACGTACCACCACCAACCGCTCAAGGCACAAGTGGTGACCGTTGGAGAAACATGACAATAGACGTCACTTCCCCATCCGGGCACGTCGAACACTTCGGCCCAATCACCTCTGACCCAACAGGCTCAAGCTACATCCAGTACACCCCAACTGAAACAGGAGACTACAAAGTAGACTTCAACTTCCCAGGCCAAACCCTCAGCCGCACTGGCCCATCAGGAATCCAAGGCCCAGACAACGTATACGTCGGCGACTACTTTATGCCAAGCAACACATCAACAACATTCACCGTAAACAACACTCCAACCTCCTACTACCAAGAAGCACCTCTACCAGTCAGCTACTGGGAACGCCCAATTAACGAAAACAACCAATTCTGGTCTGTCTTAGGCAGTCACTGGCTAGGCCAAAACGAGTACGGCGCAACATACATGAAGTACAACCCATACGGCAGAGCACCAAACACTGCACACGTAATCAACACTATCCCACTCACTTGGGGAGGAATAGTCGGGGGAGGCCACGCAATTAACGACTACATGAGCTTCTACTCAGGCAGCCAATACCAACTGAAATTCTCTAACCCAATCATCATGTACGGCATTCTCTACTACAGCAATCCAGTTAACAACGCAATAAACGGAAACGGAGTCACAGCAGTAGACCTGAGAACCGGTGAGACACTATGGACAAACCCCAACATTAACACAGTAACTATTGGACAACTATACAACTATGAATCACCAAACCAGCACGGAACCACAGGCAACTACTTATGGACAACCGGAACCGCCATCGGAACAGGCATCACTAACCCCGACCAAGCAGCAATAAACCAGTACTTAGGCTCAAGCACCTTCCTAGGCAAGAGCTACGGACCAGAATACAACCTTGGTTCAGTACCAGCAATCAACGCAAGAACACAACCAGTCAACGCACCGGGCAGCTGGATCGCAATCGACCCACAAACCGGCAAAACCCTATTCAACGAAACAAACGTCCCCTCAGGCACACGCGCATATGGCCCACAGGGAGAATGGCTAATCTACGGTATCGGCAGAGCAAACGCAAACTCACCATTTACTTACCTATGGCAATGGAACAACACCAAACTGCCAGGCAACGACGCAGCCGGCGGAATCTCACAATGGCTACCCGGCATCAATAACTACAACATGAGTGCAGCATACGACTGGAACGTAACACTATCCGAACCACTATACCCAACACAATCAACCATAGGCGCTGCAGGAATGTTCGGTGGATCAGCTTCATACAACGCAACCACAGGTCTATTCACAAACAACCCAACAATCCTCAGAGTATTCCCAGGCAACCTAATCTTCGGTCAAAGCTCAGGTCTACAACAGACACCCGGCACAAGCTCAGGCACATGGGGAACACCAGACCCATACACACTATGGGCAATCAACATCAATGCATCACGCGGAGCAATCGGTGAAGTTATGTGGGAGAAGAACTACCCAGCACCAGCAGGCAACATCACCTCATGTGTCGGCATTGCTGACGGAGAAACCAACGTAGTAACAATGTACTACCGCGAAACTATGCAATGGACAGGCATCGACATGCTCACAGGCAACGTAATATGGGGACCAACCGCAACAGAAACACCCGCATGGAACTACTACACAGGCACAACAGGCCTCACAAACCCAATCGGCATCGGCTATGGACACATGTACGTAGCAGGCTACGGAGGAGTTCTAAGAGCATACGACCTTAAGACTGGAAACGTCGATTTCACCTACGGCAACGACCCAAGCAACCCAAAGAACAGCACCGCAACAACAGAAACAGCATACGGAACATACCCAACTCAAGTAGCGGCAGTCGCAGACGGCAAAGTCTACCTAGTCGAAGAAGAACACTCACTCAACGCCCCAGCATACCACGGTGCAAAGACACGCGCAGTAAACGCAACAACAGGCGAACTCCTATGGGAAATGTATGGCATGAGCTCATGGCAAGAACAGGCAGTTGCAGACGGCTACTACACATGGTTCAACATGAACGACCAGAGGATCTACATTAACGGTCCAGGCCCAAGCAAAACAACAGTTACAACTTCAAACTCCGTAACACAGCAAGGCGGCAGCGTACTAATCACAGGCACAATTACAGACGAATCACCAAACCCAGCTCTAAAGGGCACCGCAGCAATCTCTGACGAAGACCAAGGACGATGGATGGATTACATGGTTACAAAGACCACCACTGAACCCACAAACGTGAAAGGCGTTACTGTCGTACTAACAGCAGTCGACCCCAACGGCAACCCAGTCACCATAGGCACAGCTACAAGCGACCAAACAGGTAACTTCAAGAAACTCTGGACTCCAGACGTTGCAGGCGAATACACAATCTACGCTAAATTCGAAGGCACACAATCATATGGCCCATCATCAGCAGGAACAGCATTCGCGATAGAAGCAGCACACGCAACATCAACACCAACAACAACCAATGCATCAGTCGACAACACATACACAATCGTCGGCATGGGCATCGCAATAATCGCTGTAGTCGCAATCGTCGGTCTATTAATCCTAAGAAAGAAATAAGCAACAAATCCCCAACCTTTCTTTTTTTCTTACTTAGTTCTCAAACAGGCCAGACAATGTCAAGAACCCCTTATGCATGCTGCCAATAGTATTTTTTTGGGAGCCAATTCTCAGTAACATGCTATCTATAGCTGTTTATCTATCTGCTCTATTAACAGTTGTATGCAAAAACCATAGAGGGGGTCTCTACGCCTTTGATAGGGAGGGGGTCCTCACTTTGAGACGGGTAGGTCCTATTTAGGCGCTTTACATAATGGATGGGAAGTAGCTTGAAGGTAACAGAAGCTGTCGCCGCCGCATTAAAAACCGTACCAAAGCCGCTTTTGAAAACGCCTCAACCAAAAAGCAACCCAAACCCGACTTAAAGCCAAAAACATCTGCAAAAAGTTTAGGTAAATGAAGTAGCAGGGCGGGAACCTTTTCTTCTAATTTGAAATCAAAAAATCGTCTAAACACGCGGTAAGTCGCATAAAGCTTGATGGCAACATTTTAATTCTATTTACAGCCTAAGAGGATAAAACAGGTAATCAAGTTTGAGCAGCGAAGCAAAAAGCAGCAAACAAGCATGCGACAAATTCGTCGCAGTCAACGAACTCGCAAAACGCAGAGGCTTCTTCTGGAGCAGCTTCGAAATCTACGGCGGCAGCGGAGGATTCGTCACCTACGGACCACTTGGCTCACGCCTAAAACAAAACATCGAAGCACGCCTAAGAGACCTCATGGTCAAAAAAGTCGGCATCTACGAAATGGAATCATCAGTAATCGCACCAGGCAAAATCTTCGAGGCATCAGGCCACGTGGACCACTTTAAAGAGCCCATGGTTGAATGCCAAAAATGCCACATCCGATTCAGAGCAGATCATCTTCTCGAAGAGAAAGGCATAAGCTCAAAAGACGCCGAAAAAATGACCTTAGAGGACGTTAAAGCTGAAATACAGCGCCATGAAATCGTCTGCCCAGACTGTAAAGGTGCATTTGGCGAACCAACACGATACTTAACCATGTTCCAAACCACTATCGGTCCATACAGCGGTGCAGTCGGCTACGGCAGACCCGAAGCCGCACAGAACATCTTCGTGGAATTCAACAGGTTATTCGCTATTTCACGTGAGCGTCTGCCATTCGGCGCAATACAAATCGGCCACGCACTGCGAAACGAGATTTCACCACGCCAAGGATTAATCCGCTTGCGGGAATTCACAATCGCAGACTTAGAATTCTTTTTTGACCCAGAGGAACCAAACTGTGAATACATCTCTGAGGTCGCAGACGAAGTCCTGCCAATAGTACTTGCAGAGACACGCCAAAACGACCAGGAAACCCCAACACTACTATCCGTACGAGAAGCACTGGACAAAAAAATCATCCGCTGCGAGTGGCAAGCATTCTTCATGGCTCAAGCAAAGCGGCTACTGCTCTCGCTGGGTGTCCCAATGGAGAATCAGCGCTTCATCGAAAAGCTGCCATGGGAGAAAGCCCACTACAGCAGCCAAAGCTTCGACCAAGAAGTCCTAGTCGATCGTTGGGGCTGGACCGAAGTATCAGGACACGCTTACCGCACTGATTTCGACTTGTCATGCCATATGAAAGCAAGCGGAATCGACATGACCGTTTACAAAGAGTATCCCAACCCAGTGGAAACCGAGGAACTCGTAGCCAAACCAATCTTATCGAAGCTTGGCCCAGTGTACAAGGGCGAAGCAGCCAAAGCAGCAGCGGCAATCGCTAAAGTTCCCGCTAAGGAAGTGCAGGATGCACTCGCAAAAGACGGCTACATAACCGTAGAAGGCTACAAAGTCACCAAAGACCAAGTCGAAGTATGCATGCAGAAAACCACAATCCGCGGCAAACGCTATATCCCCCACGTAGTCGAGCCATCTTTCGGTTGCGACCGCTTATTCTACGTAGCACTCGAATATGCATACCGCCAAAAAGACGACCGCGTGGTTCTAAGCTTCCCACGGAGCATTGCGCCAATCCAAATCGGGGTCTACCCGCTGATGGGCAAAGACGGCATGGACACCAAAGCCAAAGAAGTCCAGCGGCTACTCGCCTGCGAGGGCTTCATGACTGACTACGACGAAGCAGGCTCAATAGGCAGACGCTACGCACGCGCAGACGAGGCAGGCGTGCAGCTAGGCATAACCATTGACTACGATACATTAACTGACGGCACAGTAACCATCCGTGACAGAGACAGCTGGCAACAGGTTCGCACGCCCATCAATGATTTACCCAAACTGCTGCACAAGTACTTTGAATGCAAAGCTAACTTCACCGACTTAGGGAGCTTAATCAAAAGTTAAGTAGCTACCTTTTTTAATACATACGTGTTAACTTTATGATTCAATCATTCATGATTATAGCGGGGGACACAGAATAGTACTTCCATCAGAAACAGAAGAGCGCGTGAAGAGGCGCGCCCTCAATGCATGCCAAGATAACTTACGCAAAGTAGTTGACGTATCAAGGAAAATACCGCAACTAGTCGAGTTCTTCGCAAGCGGCGATAAAGAAAACGTACACAGACTCTTCAGCGAGATAAAAATGGGTGAAGAAGAAGTCATAAAATCACGCCGAATGGTATCACAAGAGTTAGCTGAAATCGGCGCTATACTCTACGCTAGAGAAGACTTTCTAAGATTCACTAACCTGTCAAGCGAAATCGCTGACTTCTCAGAGGGCATCGCGTATTACCTTGTTGAAATCATGGAACACAACTGGACAATCCCCAGTGATATCAAAAAAGACCTCCTAAAACTAAGCTTAGCAGCCCTTGACGCTACATTAAAACTTAGAGAAACCATGATGGTCCTCAACTACGGTTCACAGAAAACCCTCGAACGCGCCAAAGATGTGGAAATCGCCGAACGCATCGTAGACGACCAATACCGAGCGCTGACAATTAAAATCTTAACATCAAAACTAGACACGCCAGTACTTCTCCTTCTAAGGGATGTCCTGCAGCTACTCGAAAACTCCGCAGACAAAGCCGAAGACGCAGCAGACACAGCACGTATGGTCTCAATGATAATGTAGGACGAAGACGAAAACAATGCCTAAAATACGGGTTGAATTAATAGAGAATTTTCTTGTCGTCTGGAACCCACAGGAGGGCTCCCAACTCTACAAAACCGCTTACTATGGCAGACCCGTCGGCATTCCAAAACCAAAAATTCCAGAATTCGACGTACCGCTAGTACTCGATTTAATGGAAGGCTTATACCTAGCGGAAACTGAGCAGATCGAGGTTTACGAGAAACACGATGAACCCGTAAGTTTAGATAAGCTTCAGGCTAAAACCAGAGAATTATACGAGGAATTCGACGAGAAATACGCTGTATACCAGAATATGCGCAACAGCGGATTAATCGTTTTACCAGGCATAAAATTCGGCTGCGACTTCGCCGTATACAAGTACGGCCCAGGTGTGGAGCATGCGCCTTATATGGTTACCGTCAAGAAGCCAGATTCGGACATTTCCGCAACTGAGATAGTGAAGAACGGCCGCTTAGCAACAACGGTGCGTAAGCGCTTCATCATCGCGGTGCCGGATTTGGTCACTAAGGAAATAAAGTATCTGATGTTTAAGTGGTTTAAGGCTTAATTAGCGATTATTGTCTGGTTTTGGAATTCTCCCCGGATGTTTTGATGTGGATAAACTTTGGTTGTCGCGAGGTTGCAGCCTTCGTCTAGGATAACGTCGTCGGCTATGACGCTTACCGCGCTGATCTTTGTGGGTTTACTGCAGTTTGAGTTGATAACGACGGATCTGCCGATTATGCTATCATATACTTCGGCGCTGTCACCAATTATTGTGCGATCTAAAACGGCGGAGTTCACCACCACAGCGTTTTTGCCTATATGCGTAAAGTTGTCGATGCATGAGTTCACTATTCTTGCGCCATCCTCAATTTGGCAGTGACGGCCGATCAGTACAGCACCCTCTATGGTGATTCTTTTCTGCTTGACCTTTTGAATGATCTCATCGCGGCGTATAGATGAATCGTCACTGTCTCCCTGAAGCCAAACCATGCAGTTATCGCTTAATCTTTCGCCAAAGTCCTTAAGAGTCGATAATCCGCCATGCAGTATGTTTTTCATGGCTTCAAGGTAATTCTTTGGTGTGCCGACGTCGAACCAGCTGCCTTTAAGTGTGTAACCGTAAACTGGGCGGCCGGTAGAAATCACGTATGGGATGAAGTCGTATCCGAAGTCTAAGCGGTTCTTCTCCTTCATTATCTGCTGGATGCCTTTCTCCTTGAAGATTCTGCGTACTTCAGGTGAAATCATGTAGAGTCCTGTGTTTGCGAGGTTACTTGGCGCATCCTTGGGCAGCGGTTTCTCGACGAATCGCTTGATGCGTCCGGTGCTGTCGATGTCTGCTATTCCTAGTCCTTCGACGTTGTCGACTTCGCGAAGTACGATTGTGAGGCATGATTCTTTTTCTTTATGGAAGTCAATTAGTTTCTTTACTTTCATATCGAAGATGTTGTCGCCTTGTACGGCGAAGATGGGGTTGGTGAGGTCGTAGTATTCCATGTTTATGCGTGCGGAATCAGCGCTTCCCAGGTCTGGGACGTTCGGCTGGTATTTTATGTGGATGTGTGGCTTTATTTTGTAGTGTGCTGAGAAGCCTATGCCTGACTGGAAGTAATCGTAGAGGTCGCGGTAGTTGGTGTAGCCTTTGACGCCGAAGATGAAGTTGCGTATGCCTTGGTTTGCAAGCGATAATAGCGAGAATTCTACTAGCGGCCGGTTTAGCAGTCTTAGACAGGCTTTACTGGTGTCTTGTGTCAGGGGCATTAGCCTTGTTGCTTTTCCGCCGACGGGGATAATCACTCGGATTTTGTCAGGTGAATAGTTATCGCCTACGAGTGGTGCATACTTATCGCTCAAACCGATTCATCCTGCATTAAAAAGAGGCGCTGTTGACCTTTTAATGTTTTCCATATACCGCTAGCTCGGCTGCTTTTGGGGTTTGCTTCGATAAGTCGGTGTTTTAATTAAGTGGATACTTACCGCCGCAGCTATCGCTATCATGGCTACCTGTGCGATAAGGAAGTCGTGAACTATAAAAAATGATGAATAACCGATTGTAATCCAGAGTACCGATATGGCTAATATCTTGGTTTTCAAGGGGATTCCTTTGCCTTCTCGATAGTTTCTGATGTAACTGCCACACCATCGATTGTTCAGAAGCCAGTTGAGCATCCGCTCGGAGCTGCGCATGTAGCAGGCTGCAGAAAGTAGCAGAAACGGCGTTGCAGGCAGTAACGGAATAAATATGCCTATTGCGCCTAGTATAAGCGAGATTGTACCTGCAATTATCAGAAGGATTCGAAGTGCTCTGTGTTTTTTTATCTTAGACGCGGATGGTGGCGCATTTGTCATGGTGTTCAGAATAAACCAACGTTGGAAGTAAATAAAAATACTGTACGGTGACAAAGCTAATTTCTCAAGCTTCTATTTCTCTGCCGATACCTCCCATTATTTAACAGCAGATCAAAAAATATTTCTAATTTAGAAGAAGAGAATGCCGCCCTACCACTTCATTTTCTTTAATTTTTTGCAGAAACAGCTGATTTTGGTTCAGCGTCTGAATTTTTGTTGTGGGTTGGTTGTGGCGATTGTACAAGCAAGAAAGGGCAAAATAGCGCTTTTTTGGTCGACTGTTAAAGGCGACGTGGTTAGGTTTTTGTCCTCTTATCTGGCATGTATGACTCCTAGCGTATACCCACGTATTAGGGTGGCTGGTAAGGGAAAGATTGCCACTTCAGAGCCCCTCTAAACTGCTCAATACTCAAGGGCGCCTCAAGATCTACAGTAACTGTTTTCTTTTGATGCGGAAGCAGATCAAAAAAGTTGTCGCTTAACTTCTTTTCCACATCGCCTATGTCCAGTTTAACTGCTTTAGCATAAACCTGCGACTCAAAAGTAACCGTAAATGTTCTATCGTTCACTTTCTCTACATATGCTTGGATTTGCGGTGCCGGTAGCTTTAGGTTCTTGGGCTCTACGGCGGTTCTTATGTCAACATAGAGCACTTTACCTGCGCTTTCAAGTGTTGAAACCATCAGGCAGTTACTCTTCAAGGGCAAATCTTCGAGGCTTTTATGGATCAAAAGAGCTGAAGTGTAGGCGGGTACCGGCCTTTTTGTTATCTCGTCGTATAGGACTTCGCCGCTAAAAGTCATAACCTCCAGTTTCAGCGACGCCTCCAGTGCCGTCGCAGTTTCATTGACAACGTATACTTCAACTTTGTCCTGCTTGATGATAAGTGGGGCAATAATCGGTTCATATGCCCTTTTCACGTAGTAATATGCTGCTTTAGGGTTCAAACCATAATCAATCAGCGCCCAACTGATGACTGGCCAGCAATCATTAAACTGCCAGATGAGGCACCCGCTGGTCTTGAACATGCGGCTGCGCCAATGCGTAACTGCGGTTTTTAGTGCATCCCCCTGATTTAACTGGCTGTAGAGCACGAAACGCTCCATGTCGTCTGGAACTGGGTAATGCACAGCAAGTAGCGCGCGAAGCAGCTCCAATCCGCCTGTTTGCTTTTCATGCGCTTTAAACGCGTACGAGCTGGGCGTGAGGTCTTCTTTCTCCAAGTAGGCCGACAGCAATTTCATAGTAGGTGGCGCCTGCCATCCGAACTCCGAAATGAAGCGCCCGTTATCCTCCAAGTAGCCTGTATAATCTATGCCTTGGCTCCATACTTCCCAGTTGTGTCTGTCGCCTTCATGTCTGCCTGATGCATCTTCACCGCCAAACGGGGAACTAGGCCGATAAGGACGAGATGGATCTAATGCTTGGCATATACGCGCTAACAGGGATTCGTAGATTGTTGAGCCGTAAAGCCGCTCTACTCTGTCCCGCTGTTTCCACAGTACGTTATGAAGCCACTGATTTTCATTGTTTCCACACCAAACCACAATCGACGGGTGCCCCCGGAGACGTAAAATCGCCTCCATAGCCTCACGCTCAGCTTCTTTTAGGAACCACTCTTCCTCTGGGTAGCCTGCACAGACGTACATGAAATCCTGCCAGATCATGATGCCCAAAGCGTCACAGAGGCTATAGAAATCTTCTGACTCGTAAACTCCGCCGCCCCAAACCCGAAGCATATTAAAGTTGGCGTCTGCAGCGTAGCCGAGGAGTCTATTGTAGAGTTGGTAGTTAACTTTTGGTAGAAATGAATCTGCAGGTATCCAGTTTGCGCCTTTGCAGAATACGGGTTGCCCGTTGATTTTAAAAATAAACGATTTGCCTTCAGCATCAGGTTCCTGAACAAGCTCAATATTTCTTATGCCTACCTTGATTCGTGTATCATCCAGTAGCTCTGCCCCAGAATAAACCTCAACAGAGGCGTCATAGAGCGACGGTTCGCCATATCCTCTTGGCCACCAAAGCTTGGGTTCCGTTACTTCGAAGGTGCAGTCAGCAAAGTTCCTGCCAGCTACCACGTTTACTTCAACGTCTTCCTCTAAGCGTTGTCCATAACCGCTAAGCAGAAATTTTACACATAAGTCCTCTTCACAGGCGGCGTGAACTTCTGCAGTCAACTTAACCGTTGATTTCTGCACTGAAACACTCAAGGGCGTTGAGGCAACATATCCCAGTCGTGCTTTGTTATAGGCGTAGATTTTAGCCTCTCGCCAGATTCCCGCTGTGGGTAAGGTTGGTCCCCAATCCCAGCCAAACGAGTACTGCGCTTTACGTACATATGGTCGTGCGCTAAAGTTTTCGGCGCAGAGGCAGGCATACTTGTGTTTATGCTTAGCTTCCAGTTCACTTGCGACTTTGTAGACGGGTTTGAAACGTATAGCGATTATGTTTTTTCCTACTTTAGCAGCGTTTTTGATGTTGAAGCGCCATGGGGTAAACATGTTGTTTGCCTCGCCGACTTTCAAGTCGTTAACCCAGATTGTGGCAAAAGTATCTAAGCCTCCGAAGTAAAGTTCAACCACATCTTTACCCATTAATTCCGCAGTTAGTTCTATCTCCTTTCGGTACCACCACTCGTTCTCGCTGACCCACTGCACTTCACGCTCGTTACAGCCCTTGAAGGGGTCAGGGATAAGCTTGTTATCCATCAGATTTGTGTGGGCAGTCAGTGGCGCCTCTGCTAGCAGCCAGCCCTCCATCGGGCAATCTACTCTGTGCGCTCCCTGCTCTTCTCCGTTAAGACCCTTGTAGCCTTTGAAACGCCATAATCCGTCGAGTTTTACTTCTGTAAGCATATTGTTGCCCTTGTAAAGCGAAGAAGATTCTGCGCTAATAATCTTACTCAAAAACCATATAAATCGATTAATGTTTGCGGTTTTTTTGTTATTTATCGCTAACTTGTTGATTATTTTAGCAAATAATATGCAAATAAGCATTTGATTGATGCGATGTTTATCCGCCAATTCGCCCTAAATGAGCTGCCGATTCTTGGGTTACTGCGTCTTGGCGGCGGATCATACTTTACTTCGCTGATTCGGTATCCCCGCTTCTTGGCAGCAACCAGCAGTTCACCACCGAATGATTCACCGCACCTAAGCTCGACTCTTGATATGGCTTCTTGTTTGTACACTCTAAAGTTTGAGTAGAAATCCGTTGTGTTGCATAACTTGCCAAGTGTTTTAGCTGCCCATCTTTCAGAAAACCTTGGCAGTGAACGCCGTGAAGCTACAATAACATCGTTGTCATCCATTTTTTCTAGGAGTAGCGGTATCAACTCTGGCGGGTTTTCGAGGTCAGAGTCTATTGTAACTACTGTTGAATACTTTGCTAATTTGGCGCCGTATAGCAACCCTTTGGTTTGTCCCTCGCGCTGTTTTCCAACAGCAACATCAGCATATTGTTTGGCTACTTCAAGTGTGCCATCAGTTGATTCATCATCCACCACAATCACTTCGTGGGCTATTTCTTTGAGTGCAGCGTGGATTCTTCGTATTAGTTCTTGTATGTTTTCTTTCTCGTTCCATGTGGTAGTAACGACTGATGTGCCCTGCTGTTTTTCGCCGTTCATGTCTAACTCTTATGTGCTGCTCTGGGTTATTTAGCGGTGCGGTAGTTTGGCCCTTCAACAGCTTGATCTCTTGTGTTTTAGAGCCATAACCCCATCCTATTGGATACAATAAGCTTTTA
>JAAYYI010000009.1 GCA_012515445.1 Candidatus Bathyarchaeota archaeon
CAAAATCGCTGAGGCATACGCGTTGGCGGAGGGGTTGCCGATCAGCGTTAAAGTTACCGATAAAGCTGAGGGGTTGAAGGCGGAACTGTCGGCAGAGTATCTTGAGAAGCTTAGGGGCTGGCAGCAGTCGCTTCTTGACCGTTTAATCATTACTCGTTCGAATAGGGAGCTGGTTGATTCGGCTTTGGAGCGCACTCGGTTGGGCCGTGACGTGATTGATGTTGAACAGCTTGGCTTCTTTGAATTCGCTTTGACCTGCAAGTTGGGTACGGAAGCAAGAGGTTTGGTTTCTAGGCTGGGTAGGTATATGCGGTATGCGGTGTTTGTGGTGTTCTCCGCCAAGAAATCATCCGATTTTCTGTGTGAATAAGCACTAACCTTAAATGCAGATCATAATCTATTATCCGTTTTATTATAACTAATAGAGTTAGAAGAGAAGGGAGAGGGGTAAAAAACGACACAAACAAACGAGAAAGGAGAGAATAGAAAGTACCGAATAGACATCGGCGCCTATGGCAGCATAGGCATAGAAGCACCCACAAAAGAGGAATGCCTTGAACTTTTCAAGGAAGTCACTAAAACAAGACGTGACAGCCGAATCGACGAAGCCATAAGATAAAAACCGCCACTCCATGGCTACTACAGCACATCATGCTCCTCTTTACAGTGGGATTCGTAGTCCTCTCGGCTATCGTACTCCTGCTGGTCAATGGGGCACTTAAACTTCTTTTCACTTGTCATCTCCGGCTCAGGAACTGTAACTCTAGGCGCCGTACGCTTACATTCATCTCCCTCAGCGCTTGCCGACTCATCCACATCTGAGCATCCGCATCCACACTCGTCTTCTGCCAAATTTTCACCTCCAAAAAAGCTTGCCTGCAACTAACAGTTTTTCCGCTGGAATGTTAATATAAATATGTGGCTACACGGAGGCTACAATCAATCGTTTAAAAGAAACATAAAAGCCAAGGAATGAAAATGGCTTTGTCATTCCTGTTTACGGAAATAGAGAACGCCGATTAGACCAACTGTGAAGAGGGCTGAGCCTATGCCGATTGCCATACCCGTTAAAGTGTTCTCTTCGATGTCCATGCTTTGCTCGGCGCTTGATGGTGCTTGCTGTGCAGTGACAACTGTGAGCATGGTGCTTAGCAACAGCGCCGCCAAGAGGGTGATTGCCAGTAGCTTAGTTTTCTGCATATTTATTTCCTCGCTATATTTTTTGCTGTTACAAGTATAAGTGATCGGTTATTTAGCGCCAAGCATGAGAACAAGTTGTCTAACTCTTGAACGGAATTTAGAACACCTTTCTCTTTTAAGGAAAACTAGCATTATTAAAAAAAGAAGAAAATTGCTACACTAAGCTAGAAGCCCAGCGAGCCTAACCCGATTCCGATGCCTATACCGACCAGCGCTAGAACAAACGCGATGATTACGAAGACGATGACGGCGATCAATGCGATTGCGAATGCTTTAAGCCAGCCGCAGTCAAAGAAGTGCTTAATCAGCGCAAGCCAAACGATGAACATTATTATCGAAGCGATTAATCCGCCGATAAGCCAGTTCACGATTGAGCCTATAACTATGCCCAGCACCACGATCCAGATAGCATCCGTGAATTTAGCGTGTTCTTTGCCTGCAAGTGCCCTGCCTACGAGCCATAGTACGGGTGCAACGACTATTATTGCTACGACGATTTGTATTAAGAATCCAATCCAGTCCAAAACTGATCACTATGTTGTATTCTGTGCGTTTGGTTTTTAAATTATTCGCTTGCCAGAGAAGCGGTATGCTGTGTGCTGATTAGGTTGTTATGCAGCTTGCCAAAAAAACTTGTGGAATAAATAGAAAGTGGTGGGCCGAGACGGACTCGAACCATCGACCTTTGGCTCGTAAAGCGGCAAATCCTGTAACGGCCTTACAAAGCTTTGACTGGGCAACCTTTAAGGTGTGGGTGTTCAAAAAGTATGCTAAATCCTACGCTCGTACAATCATGACTTATACCAAGCGGTACAATTATTTGCTTGTTGGCAACCTTAGGGATATAGATTTAATTCCTGAGTCAATACGCAACAACCTGATTAAGGCATTAATTATTCTGTCCAAGTATCTGGGCTTCCATGAAGAATTCAAGTCAGCGCTAAAGAGCTATGGCATAAAGCTGCACCGCCCTGACGCATTTTACTCCTTCACCCGAATGTACACTAACCATAATAGCGATTTATGGCAATGGTACGCTAAC
>JAAYYI010000080.1 GCA_012515445.1 Candidatus Bathyarchaeota archaeon
ATTGTTAGTTTAAATCCACTTTTACGCTTTTAATAAACTAATTTGATCTGGTTAGAAAAGTGAATTAGTCGCATCTTCGGTGCTTGTTCATGACACAGTTCATCTGTTTTAAGTGAATAAACTGCTGAATGTGTCTTCTTTGCCAAATTCGGTTCTTAATTTGCTTAACGGAACAACTGGGCCAAGTATGGCTCTATTGCCACATCTGCTGTTGAATGCACTGCTAGTGCTATACTCCAGAAGTCGTGATATGTTCTCGCTATTGTGTAGTGCTAATGCCATCGTCTCTTTGCAGCCCATGCTTACATAAACCTTAAATTAAATAGGTAATAACGCAAAAGAGTGCGTATCCTTATCAATAGCGCGCGCGAGGCAAAAAACCGCACCACCCATCCCACAGCAAATGGAAAAACAGCCCAAAACAAAAAACCAAACCACCCCACAACCCAAACACGGGACGAGAACCCCCAACCACACCCATCCCCACAAAACAAAAAAATATAACGCTACAAGCCAGCCATCAACTGCAAAATCCTGTACCGCAAAAACAGATACCGCACCAGCACATCCACCAGCAAATCAAAATCAGCCTCAACCATAACCAGCGGTATCAAAAGCGTAACTGAATCATCCAAAAGAACCCTCTGCCTAGAAGAATAAACCTCCAAAAACAACCTAGAATCAGCCTCCACCTGCAAGCCACTGCTAACCTTAAGCGACACCTTCGCCAGAGGAACCCAAACAACGCCGTACTTGCAGGGATAAAGAGTCTGAACAACATTACCCACACCCCGACTAAGCAATGCACCTGACAAACGATCCATCTGCCCACGAATGCCACAGCGCTTAGTCATACTTTCGCCATATTACACCAAACTCTTTTTCAGCTTTATGCAAAAAACCAAACACAGAAATCTGCATCCAAACAACCAAAGGAGAAGACGTTAGCTTTTCAGCCAACCTAACCTAACAAAGGTGTAAGCCACAAAAGACATAGAAACTGTAATAATGAAAGTCAACTGCCAAAGCGTCGCTCCGTAGGGTACATCTAGCAAGTTGGTACCCAGTATACCACTGACCGCCGACGGGATCACAGAGATAGCAGTTATCACCGCCAAGATTTTCAGGATACGGTTTGCTTCAAACGAAGTCTGGTTGATGTACAAATCGATGATTGAGCGCAGATTCTCGATTGTGTCATGAGCGATCTCGTTTAGGTAGCCCGCGGTTTCCTCCAGCAAACCGAAATCTTCCTCAACACTCTTGTCAAAACCTTCAAGCGTGACTTTACGCGACGTAACTATTGAGAGCATATCCTTGAAGTGCAACAGGTTAGAAACCAGTCGGCTGACCTCCTTGTCCATCTGGTAAATGCGTTCCAAGAAATCCTTAGGAAGCTTTGAGCGTTCTGTATTGCCGATTTCTATTACTTCCAGCTCGATTTCTGAGAGGACAGAGCGGTATTCCGCCAGCATATGATCAAGTATACTATATAGTGCATGGATAACGAAGCCGTGCTCAGTGGTGGTTTGTTTGAGTGTCTCAAGAACGTTATCCATCATGCCTGTACTGTGCCGGGATACTGTAACTATTTTTTTACCAGTACAGATTACGATGATTCCGGAGCGCGAGATAGTCAAGAATTTGGTTGTGTCATCTGTGGGGTAGCTGACTTTTCCAGATTGGAGAAAAATAAAAGACGTTTTCTGTACGTAGTCTATGTGTGGGTAGATTTCGTCAACAAGGGAGCTTTTGAAGTGCGGTTCGGGGATACCAAGTATGCCGCTTAGTTGGCTGAAGCCCTCGCTGGTTATGTGCTGTATATCTATCCATTCGTGGCATTTGGCGTCGGCCATGTGAGTTTTCAGATCGGCCCATGAGAGAGGCTGTGTTACGTTTAGGTTTGAGTCAACCTGCCGAATTAAGGTCAGGTGCTCCTCTTGCTCACCCTGATAGGCGATGTCGTTGTTTCTTCTGCCCACTATTACTCTTCCGCCGACTGCCAGTGCACGGGGGATTCTTAGCAACCGCAGTAGCAGTGAGGGGGAGCCTGTTATGCCTAAATCTATCAGTGGCAGGTACTGCATGAAGGGTAAGACGATGATTATTAGGTCTATGATGTGCCATGCCGATTTAAAGTGGCTCCATCGGTTTTGGGCTGAATAGAGCTTTAACGTATACTCAGCTATGAAGAGGCTTAGTATGATTAAATCGCATAATTCCAGAAAATTAAGTGCATCCCCGGGTAACTCGACTATAAACGGCACAATAATGATTGGTATTAAGATGAGGGAGAGGAGAATCATGAATTTATCTGAGAAGACGGAGTTTACGCTTTCTCTTAGGGCTACACGAGGGTCTCTTTGCTGGGTGTATAATGAACGTGGTAGCCTGTTTTTGTTGTCGTCTTCTGAGGGTTTAGGTCTCATCGACATCGTAGTTTCGCTTAACGCTTTACCTTAGATTTGGCTGATAAAGCATTCGCTGAATAGTTAGTTATCCACACGTCTATGACTGTGACTTCTTGCCTGTCTTTTTCGGGGGCTCTTTAGGTTTCTGATCCAGCTTCGCGGGCAAGTACTCGTCAACAATATAGGTTAAGCCGTATCTGCTGAAAGCTTCAAGTTCAGTCTTCCGCTTGATTTTCTGGAAGACTTTAATTTCACGTTGCCAAACTGGGTCTGTTTGGTATCTTGGGTCTTTCTGTAACTCGGAGAGACGCTTCAGGTCAACCTCGTCAAGCGGGTCTGTAGGCAACTTATAGTCGACGATGTCGCTTGCCCAGACTCCGCTCCAGATGGCGTCAGGCGTGTTGAGTTCGCGTAAGTGGGCTGCGTTGGCTGATCCTGAAATTATGACTTGCGCGATGTGCATTCCCCAAGGG
>JAAYYI010000081.1 GCA_012515445.1 Candidatus Bathyarchaeota archaeon
CACGACTGATGACAAAATCTACCGTCAAAAGCTAACGCCGAAGGCATAAGGGAGGTTGCCTGTCCTGACTGTGCGAACACCAATTGAGAATAGTGATTCTTCAGAGGCGGAAGACCCTTTACGTTTTCTAATAACTCCATGATTTGTTTATTCATTATCTTATACCTCCATAACCAGTCGGTTTTTAACCACAAACCAACTTACGACTAAGAAATACAATCGTGAGCGACAACAGAAATAGCTTATTGGCGTATTTACGCCACTATCGTAATTACGTCAATGTACCAATGTAACCGTTTCAAATTAAACAGCCCCAAATCAAGCTGTAATTCCGTTAGTGCATAATTTAGCTACATACTAAGGGGCTAGAAGTACTGAAGGAGAATCGAAATGGATTAGATGAGTTCGCCACTTAAGTGTACAACATAGTAATATGGTTGACTCAAAGAAGAGCTTCAGAAGCCTGTTTAACTTTTCAGCCAGCCAAGCTTAACAAAGGTGTAGGCGACAAAGGACATAGAGATTGTTATAAGGAAGGTTAACTGCCAAAGCGTTGCGCCGTAGGGTACATCTAGCAGGTTTGTACCCAGTATGCCGCTGACTGCCGACGGAATCACGGAGATAGCGGTTATGACAGCCAGAATTTTTAGAATACGGTTTGCTTCAAACGAGGTTTGGTTGATATAGAGGTCGATGATTGAACGCAGGTTCTCGATCGTATCATGCGCAATTTCGTTTAGGTAGCCTGCGGTCTCCTCCAGCAACCGGAACTCTTCCTCGATATTCTTGTTAAAGCCGTCTAGCGTGACTTTGCGAGAGGTTATAATTGAAAGCATATCTTTGAAGTGCAGAAGGTTAGAGACCAGTCGGCTGACTTCCTTATCCATCTGGTAGATGCGCTCCAAGAAATCTTTGGGAAGCTTTGAGCGTTCTGTGTTGCCGATTTCTATTACTTCCAACTCTATTTCTGAGAGGATTGAGCGGTATTCGAGTAGCATGTGATCAAGTATACTGTACAGGGCATGGATGACGAAACTGCCGTCACCGGTCTTTTGTTTGAGTGTTTCAAGAATGTTACTCATCATGTCTGTGCTATGCCGGGATACAGTGATTATTTTTTTACCATTGCAGATTACGATGATGCCAGAACGCGAGATAGTTAAGAATTTGGAGGTGTCATCTGTGGGGTAGCTGACCTTGCCGGATTGCAGAAAAATGAAAGACGCTTTCTGCACGTAGTCTATGTGGGGATAGATTTCGTCAACTAAATTGCTTTTGAAATGTGGTTGAGGGATACCGAGTATACTGCTTAGTTGGTCGAAGCCCTCACTGGATATGTACTGTATATCTAACCATTCGGGGCATTTGGCGTCAGCCAAGTGATTTTTCATGTCATCCCATGAGAGGGGCTGGGTTATGTTTAGGTTTGAGTCGACTTGGCGGATTAAGGTTGGGTGTTCTGCCTGTTCATCCTGACTGGCGATTTCATTATTTCTTCTACTGGCTATTACTCTGCCGCCGACTGCCAATGCACGGGGGATTCTTAGCAGTCGCAGTAGCAGTGAGGGTGAGCCTGTTATGCCTAAATCTATCAGCGGCAGGTACTGCATGAAGGGTAAAGCGATGATAATTAGGTCTACGATGTGCCATGCCGATTTAAAGTGACTCCAGCGGTCCTGCGCCGCATATAGTTTTAACGTATACTCGGCTATGAAGAGGAGCAGTATGATTAAGTCGCACAGTTCCAAAAATTTCAATGCATCGCTGGGTAACTCTACTAGAAACGGCACAATAATGATGGGTATAAGGATGAGCGAGAGGAAAATCATGAATTTGTCTGAGAATACGGAGTTTACGCGTTCTCTTAGTGCTGAGCGGGGGTCTCTTTGCTGGGTGTATAATGAGCGGGGTAGCCTGTTTCTGTTGCCATCTTCTGATGGTTTAGGTCTCATCGACATCGTAGCTTCGCTTAACGTTTTACCTAGGAATTTACTGATAAAGCATTCGCCGAACGGTTAGCTTTCCCACGTTTATTCCTGTGTCTTTTTACCGGTCTTTTTCGGGGGCTCTTTAGGTTTCTGATCCAGCTTCGCCGGCAGGTACTCGTCCACGATATAGGTTAAGCCGTATCTGCTGAAAGCTTCAAGTTCAGTCTTGCGCTTGATTTTCTGGAAGACTTTAATTTCGCGTTGCCAAACTGGGTCTGTTTGGTATCTTGGGTCTTTCTGTAGCTCGGTTAGCCGTTTTAGGTCAACCTCGTCAAGTGGGTCTGTAGGCAGCTTATAGTCGACGATGTCGCTTGCCCAGACTCCGCTCCAGATGGCGTCAGGCGTGTTGAGTTCGCGTAAGTGGGCTGCGTTGGCTGATCCTGAAATTATGACTTGCGCGATGTGCATTCCCCAAGGG
>JAAYYI010000010.1 GCA_012515445.1 Candidatus Bathyarchaeota archaeon
AATGCTTTCATTTGTGAGGGATCTTTGATTCTGATCTCAGCGGAGATTTCGGTCTTTTCAATTTCTAAGGCGCTGTCAAGTAACGCGATTTTGGCGTTTTCTTTCATCTTTGGCATGCCTGGGTTGACGACTTCTTTGTCGATGATGATGCCTCTGATTAGTTGTGTTTCAAGTAGGCTTTTGCCTGTTTTCTTGATAAGCTGGATGTTGTCTATGTCTGCGATTGTTTTGTCACCGCGGACTTCAGTGATTTGTTTGACTGCGTCAATGCTGATTTCTGCGAGATGATCGCGTGCTGAACCGACTGCTTTGCTGCTCATTGATGTCAAAGCTACTTTTAGCAGTGTCTTGCGGTCGTTTACGTCAAGTGGAACTGAGGTTTTGCCGATAACTTCGATGGCTTTCTGTGATGCTTTTCGGTAGCCGCTAACCAGAATGGTTGGGTGGATGTTTTGGTCGAGGAGTTCTTCGGCTTTGCGGAGCAACTCGCTGGCTAAGACAACAGCGCTTGTGGTTCCGTCGCCTACCATGTCGTCTTGTGTGCGGGCGATTTCAACCATCATTTTTGCTGCTGGGTGCTCAACGTCGATTTCTTTTAGGATGGCTGCGCCGTCGTTGGTGATGGTGATGTCTCCTAAGCCGTCGATGAGCATTTTATCCATGCCTCTTGGGCCCAGTGTGGTTTTTAGTACTTCACCGATTACGCGTGCTGCCATGATGTTGTTTCGTTGGGCTTCTTTGCCTTTGCTGCGTGTTGTTCCTTCTTTGAGGATGAGGACCGGCTGTCCTGAACCTGTTGTTGTTAAATACGCCATATCGTTATCCCTACTGTAGTAGAATGTTTGTTTATTTCGGTTTATTGCAAAATCCCGAACGTAGATATAAACTTTAAGGCACTTTTGGGGGCTTGTGTGTTTAAGGCTTGTGGAATAGGGGTTTAGTGCTTGGGTTTAAGGTTTTTTACTATGGGTGATGGGGATTTATTTTATTTTTATTAGAAGAAGAGAAGTCGGCCTTGCTACTTCATTTTCCAAAAGTTTATGCAGAAACAGCTGATTTTAGTTCGGCAGTTGTTTTGGGTTGGTGGTTGGTTGTGGCGACAGTACAAGCAACGGTTTATGCGAAGATCCGAGTGCAGGATAAATAAAAAATCAAATTTAGAAGATAACGCCGCTGTACCCCCTTTAATTATCCGCTAGCAACTAAAGCTGTAGAGGTGCCTGCTTTAGCTTCTGTAACTGGATTTGGCTGCACGCTGGTTGAGGCGACTTCTATAAGTTGAATAAAAAATTGGTTTAGAGCTGGGTTTGCTGAGGTCTTGGAGACGCGTCTTTTCTTAGGAGAAAGAATTGCAGACAGCGGTTGTGACTGTAACCACTTTATCCCCAAGAACCCACTCAGCCCCAGCCTAAATCAAAAAAGGAGGGGAAGACTGTTTCAAGTCTTACGCCTATGGTTTCTTCATTATCATAATTGCTAGCATTGCTAGAACTATGACGACGAGGATAACTAGTGCTACGCTGATGGGTAGGAAGTATAGGTCAGCCATTGATGGTTCTTGTGTTGCTGCAGGTGCGGGTGTTGCTGCTGCTTCGTCAGCTGAGAAGCTTGTTTCTGCGTATGATGAGTAGTAAGCGTTGGATCCGTCGAATGTAGCGATTACTGTGTATAATCCTGCAATGTCTGGTTGCCAGCTAAAGCTGAATTGTCCGGTTGCGTCACTTGTAGTTGCGCCGATTTGTCTAAAGTTGCCGTTCGCGTCGACTACTGAGATAACTACTGGGACACCGGTTGCTGATGGTTGCTCAAATTGTTTATAGACATATAGCATCCATGCGCTTTGGCTTTCGTCAGAGACTGCTGCAACGCCGTTGGGGAATCTCATCTGTAATGCGCTTGTCTGTAGACCCGGTGAATTGTCCATGACTGTGCCTCTGATAGTTATGCTCTTTCCGACTTCAACGTTGCTGTCTGGTGCTGTAACGGTCATTGCTGTAGGTCCTTTTCCGATTGCGTAGACGCGTTGATCGTATGTATCCATGGTTGCTAGGATGCTGTCACCGATAATTCCGTTACCACCCCAACGAGTATTGCGGAACATACCGTTGACTCTCCAGATTTCTGCGCCGTTAGAAGCGTTAACACAGACTTGTGGTGCGCCTCTTGGCAGTGGGTTTTCAGCTGAGTGCTCGCATGTGCCGACGTAGATTTTACCATCAGCAATCAGAGTAATCCAGCCCCACCAATTCTGGCCAGTGACTGGCTCGCCGTAGGCATCGGTTAAGTTGTAGGTCCATTTGGTTTGGCCGTTTGCTAGGTCATATGCGTAGAGGATACCGCCGACACCGATTGAGTATAGGTCGCCGTAGGAATAGTACCATGTGTGTTCTGCGTTACCCCAACCGTAAGCATCTAAGTAGATTTCAGATTGGGTTGCCCAGAGGTATTTGCCGGTTGTTAAGCTGAAGCCGTAGTGGGTTGTCAGTTCTTTACTCCATAGGCCGATGACACCGTCACCATATGTTGGGTCTGAAGCGTAGTTTGTTGCGCCGACATAGTGTAGCGTGTTTGAGCCTGCTAGCCATTCGGATGGTGCAGCCCATTTTTGATCGAATAGCAGTGAGGTCGATGTAGAAGCTTCGTTTAAGCCTTTGGTGTTTAGTGCCCATACGCGTACTTGTGTTTGGTCAAAGTATATTGAGGCAACTCTGTCGTCAAAGACTTCAAGGATTGGTGCGAAGAAGGATGTTCCTGCTTGTAGGCCTGCGGGGATTGTTACGTTCCAAGAGTAGCATAGTGGGTTTGATGCATCTAATGTTTTCTGGTGGATGTTGCTTGCCCAGCTGCCCATGTCTGGACTGCCGCGAGCTGCAGTTTGTAAACCGCAAAGTGTTGAGTTCCAAAGTGCCATCCAGTTGTTTTCGTAGTCGATTTGGTAGATTAGGATTTCACCGCTTGGTCCGCGTACTGTTGCTGCGCCTGAGGGGACGTTTATGTAGCTCCATGACCATTCGGCGTTGAATGGGTCATAAGCTGTCCAGGTTCCCATTCCATTGTCACTAATGAGGTATGTGTATACGCCGTCTACGTTGTAGCTGTTCCAGTATAGTATTTGGCCGAATGATAGTAAGGTGTCATTCTTGAACCAGAGTTCTTCTCCTGTGTGTAGGTCTACTGCTTTGATTCCGTTAACGTCGAGAGTTGAGCTGTATGTTCCTCCTGGTGCAACATTGTAGTAAAGAATGCCGTTCATTATGACTGAGTTGATGAATTTGCCTTCGTATGCATCGCCTGATTCTGAAGATGCTTGAACTAAGCCATCGCCCCATAAACCACCAGTCATACCGCCTGTGGTAAGGTCTTTTGCCCATAGAACGTGTGCTGTTTCTGGTGCGTCGTCATTATAGAGTGCGACTGAGTTATCTGGTCTTGCTACCCAGTTACCTGAGACACTGTACCATTCTCTGAGTTGTGGATCGATTGGACGACTCCAGTACTCAGTTGGCAGAGAGTGACCTGGATAGCTTGCTTCTGCTGGTTCCTCTGTTACAACTAGAGTGCAGGATGCGCTGCTTGCTATCATTATGGTGCCAGCCCAAGCCATTGTGCCTCTTTCAACGTTGAAGAAGGTTGTTGGATTGGTTTGCTGTGGGAAATAGGTTGTAATGGTGTAGGTGCCTACTTTGTCAGGTGTATATTGTGAGAAGGTTGAGCCTGTAGAGTCGGTTTTGAATGGACCAAGGGTTGTGTTTGTGCCGTCTGGTTTTGTGACGACGATTGTAAGTCCTGTCCAGCCAAGCTCTGCGGATTCTAATGCTTCAGTGATACCGCATTTTAGTAAGGTAGTTTCGCCAAGTCCTATTCTGTTAGGAATGGCATCGACGATTGCGTAGGTTTTTTGTGTTCCTGCAGTTTGCGCGGTTATTGTTTGTATTGGTAATGCCGCGATAACAGTTACTAGGAATGCTATTAGAAGCATAGTGCCTAGTATCTTCTTACTTTTCATTTGTTTTTCATTTTCTCCTTAATTTTTTATAGCATTGCTAGGTTGCAGCCCCAGCATTTGCTTAAGCCTAAGCGGTGACTTTTTGTTTATAATACTTGCGAAACGTTTAAAAAAGCAGAAATACAGTTTACGAAACACATACAAAATTTCTCCGCCATAATAGAGATATTTCGCATTTTTATAGTTCGACCAGTAAAATCAACAATTAATTCGGACAAAATACAGCATTAGTTTCGCATTTACTTTTAATGAGTGGCCGCGCGCTAATTAACAGAACAGCTATTTCTTGATATCAAAAAACCAGTCAGGTACTCCCCGTTCATATGTAGGGAAAGCAGGCAAAGACCAGTTCTGAAGACAATAAATTACGGGGTCTATAACTAAAAGTTCGGGAATGGACCTTAAAGCAGCCATTACATCATAGAGTTGATCAAATTTTTCAAAAAACGCTTCCATAAAGAAGTCGTATTCACCTAGAATTTGGACAGCGAAGGATATTTTCTCTGTTTTTCGCAGCTTTTCTTTCGTCAATAGAACATCGACGCCGGGCTTAACCTTAACAAAGAAACCGCAGAATCCCGTTATACCCCACGCGCTAGAACCAAGAACAACCGTGGCGCCAATAATCAGACCCTCATCAACCATTCGATTATAACGCCTAAACACAGTATCGGTACCCACACCCAACTTTTGACCAATACCCTTGAAAGAAACCCGCGCGTCTCTACAGAGAATTCTAAGAATTCCAATGTCGATTTCGTCCATTGGACCCATCTTGACGTTCGGCTTCAACCCTTGAAAAGCATCCATATCAGAAGAAAGGTTTAGGCTTGTGCTAACCTCGATCACGGCAGGGTTCTGCTTTATCGCCTGCTTAATTCTGTGGGCATCCACCAGTTTTTTTGAGGAAAGCAAAGCCGTAACGTTGTATCTGCCGAAGGTAACCCAAGCCATCACCTGAGTTTCCTCTATATCTAATTCGTTAATGAATTTGACTACTTTTTCTACTTCCGGCTCCGAAGCTTTTACGCCGATACTCACATAGTATTCTATGTTTGTCTTTGTCATGTCCAGAATAAGGGTGGTTCCTTTGATTATGCCTGTTTGCTTCATTTTATTGAAGCGGGAGCTCACAATTGTAGGCGAAATCCCAAGATGCTTCGCGAGTTCAGTGAAGGGTGTACGGGCGTCCTTATGCAAGATATCAAGCATTTTTAGGTTTATAGAATCGATCTTTTCCTTCATAGCTACACCCTCTCTTCCGAGCCCTTCTTACCAGATGTCTTTTGTACGCTATATAATTTTTTAAAATAAGGATAGAATGAGAAGAGAAAACAAAGAAGGGAGTTACTTCTTTTTCTTAAGCACTACTTTCTTCTTTTTCCTCTCTTCCCTTGGCGTTATTTGTGTAGTAGTATTCGCCGGTTTCTTTCTGCATAAGATCAAGCCTCGACCCTTCCCTGTTAACTCTTGGCCTCTTAGAGTCAGGGTCACGTCGGAAAGTAACAGCCATATCCTTAAGAAAAGCATTCATACCCTGCCTCAAGGTCAAAGGAGGATTCGCTTTACCCTCAACACCTGCCTGTCCGCTGAAAATCATCAGTTTGTCGGCAATGTGGTCCTGCGTTAACACGTCATGCTCCACCACAAACGCCGTTATACCATATAAGTCAACAACCCGCCGGATCACCTTGGCCACGTTTAAGCGTTCCTCAACGTCAAGGTACGCGCTGGGTTCATCAAGCAAGAACAAGTCCGCTTGCCGCGATAAACAGGCAGCGATAGCAACTCTCTGCAGTTCGCCGCCGCTAAGCTCCTTAACATAATTATCCATAAGCAGATCCATCCGCAGAGGATTCAGAATTTCAGACTGGTACCAGCCACTGACGAATTTTTTCTTTGCTAAACTAATCAAGAGGTCGCGAACGTTACCCTCGTAATCTGCAGTGACATACTGAGGCTTGTAGCTCACCGTTAACCTTTCAAATTCGCGCTCATCTATCCCCTTTTCGACGCCTGCCAGTACCTTAACGAATGTGGTTTTGCCGATGCCGTTGGGGCCCAAGATGCCGATGACTTCGCCGCGTTTGATTTCGCCGGGTTCAATGGTTAGTTTGAACTTGTCGAAGGTTTTCTCCATTTTACTCCATTTGATCACTGGTTCAGTTGTGTCCTTCTTCACGGTGGGAGCTTTATCGTAGAAGCTGATAGTGTCTTTTCTGAACCTTACGTTCTCGTCGGGGATGTAGCCTTCGAGATACATGTTAATGCCCACACGTACAACGTGTGTATGGGAGACAACGCCGTAAACAGCTGGTTCACCGTAGAATATGCAGATGTGGTCTGAGAGGTAATCAATAATTGCCAAGTCATGCTCAGCGACTATAACGGTTTTCTGTAATTCCGTTAAACTTCTGATTGCTTTTGCAACTAATAATCTCTGTTTTACGTCTAAGTAGCTGGATGGTTCATCAAATAAGTAAACAGCGGCGTCTTTGCATAATGTAGCGGCAACTGCAACTCGCTGCAACTCTCCGCCGCTAAGCACACTCAGCGGTCGACTCCATAGGTGCTTAAGCTCAAGCTGCTCAGACAGCTTATCCAGAACCTTCCGCTCATCCACTTTTTCAAGCAGCTCACCGACTTTTCCGGTGAAAGCCTTAGGAATCTTGTCAACGTACTGCGGTTTCTGGCTAAATTTCAGTTTGCCCTGACTCATCTTCTGAAAGTAATCCTGCAGAGGTGAACCTTTGTAGTTTTGAATAATCGCGTTCCAGTCAGGGGGATTCTGGTGTTCACCTAAATTGGGTTTTAGCTCTCCTGAAAGAATCTTGAGAGTGGTGGTTTTACCTATTCCGTTCTTTCCCAGTAAACCCAGCACTATACCGGGAAGGGGTGTTGGCAGCCTGAAAAGTTTAAAGCTGTTCTGCCCAAACCTGTGGCTGCAATCCTTATCTAACTCGTCTGGGACGTTTATGATTGTGATTGCTTGATTGGGGCATTTTTTGACGCAGATACCGCATCCGGCGCATAATTCTTCAGATATCACTGCTTTTTTGTCTTCTATGCGTATTGCTTCAACTTTGCTTCTTACTTTTGGACAGTACCGAACGCACATTTCGTGGCAATGTTCGGTTTTGCACCGATTGGCGTCTAACGTAGCGATACGCGTCATAAAATTCGACTTATCTACCCTAAACTATGATTAATAAACATAATTGATTAAAAATAGAAAGGTGAGCGGTACTACTTCTTTTTCTTGAGCGCCGCCGCCTCTTCCTTGTCCTCTTTTTCTTGAGTGACCTGTGTATAATAGTACTCGCCGATGCTCTTCTGGTACTTGTCCATCTGGGAATCCGCCTTATTCACGCGCGGACGATAGGTTACGTTGTCACGACGGAAAGTTATGTTCATGCCCTTAAGGAAAGCGTTCATACCACCCCTCAGACTAGTAGGCGGATGAACTATGCCGGCGGTTCCGGGTTTACCGTCAAAAACCATCAGGCGATCCGCGATAAAGTCCTGGGTAACCACATCATGCTCAACGACGAAAGCTGGAATACAATGAGCATCCACTACCCTTCGGAGAACTCTGGCTACGTTTAAGCGTTCCTCAACGTCAAGGTACGCACTGGGTTCGTCGAGTAGAAACAGGTTGCACTTACGGCTTAAACACGCCGCGATGGCGACACGCTGAAGTTCTCCTCCGCTGAGCTCCATGATGTTGCGGTCCATAAGCGGTTGCATACGAAGCGGATTAGCGATCTCAGTAGTGTACCAACTGGAGGTGAAGTTCTCCTGAGCCACATTCATCAGAAGCTCCTGCACGGTACCCTCATAATCCGGCGAAATATACTGCGGCTTATAGCTAACAGTTAACTTGCCAAGTTGGCGTTTGTCATCGGTTTCCTCGACGCCAGCGAGGATTTTAACAAATGTGGTTTTACCGATGCCGTTGGGACCTAAGATGCCGATTATTTCGCCGCTTCTGATTTCTCCGGGTTCAATGGCGAGTTTGAAGCCTTTGAAGGTCTTCTCCATTTGGTCCCATTGCAGCAGGCGGGCACCGATGTTTTCTCCTGTAGTCGGCGGCTTTTCACGGAAGGTTATACTTTCTTTGCGGAACATGATATTCTCGTCTGGGATATAGCCCTGCAGGTAAATGTTGATGCCTGTGCGGACTCCATGGACGTGGCTGACGACGCCGTAGACGCCGGGATCACCGTAGAAGACGCAGATTTGGTCTGAGAGGTAATCGATGATTGCTAAATCGTGTTCGGCTACGATGACGGTTTTCTGCTGTTCCTTTAGGTTACGAATTGCGCGGGCGACGATTAGGCGCTGCTTTACGTCTAAGTAGCTTGAGGGCTCGTCGAAGAGGTAGACGTCAGCGTTTCGGCTAAGTGCTGCTGCGACTGCGACGCGTTGGAGTTCTCCACCGCTAAGCACATCTAGGTTGCGGTCCCAGATTTTATGCAGGTCCAACTCGTCTGCGATGACGTCGAGCTGTTTGCGCTCGTCAATTTTATCCAGTAAGTCACCAGCTTTACCAGTAACGGCTTTAGGAATCTTGTCCACGTACTGGGGTTTGCTTGAAACCTTCAATTTCTTCTCGCTTAATCTGGCAAAGTAGTCCTGAAGGCTTGAACCGCGGTAGTAAGCGATGATTTCCGGCCAATCCGGCGGTTCATCGAATTTGCCCAGATTAGGTTTGAGGTCGCCGCTGAAGACTTTAAGTGTAGTGCTTTTACCGATGCCGTTTTGCCCTAAGAGGCCAAGGACGGTTCCAGGCGAAGGGGTTGGTAATCGGAAGAGTTTAAAGCTGTTTTCGCCGAATCGGTGGCTGCAATCCTTCTCCAGCTCGTCGGGCAGATTAACTATGCTGATTGCCTTAAAGGGGCATTTTTTGACGCAGATACCGCATCCGCTACAGAGCGTTTCTGAGATTATCGCGTTGTTTCCTTCGACTCTAATGGCTTCCACTCGGCTTCGCACCATCGGGCAGTAGCTAACGCAGAGCTGGTTGCATTTTTTGACTTTACAACGGTCTTTGTCTAATACGGCGAGTCGCGTCATAAGTATACGTCCACTACTTGAATTTCACTAGTCAGTTATAAATTTAAAACCGCAAAAAGGCTGAACACAACACCCAAGAATGAAAAAGCAGAGCCAAGTTATCAGGCAAGCAAGAAACGAACAAGTTGTTTAAAAGAAAGATATTAAAAAAGGCACTAAAGGTTAGTTTACCATTCTTCTTCTTCCCATTCCTCGTCTTCGCCTTCTTCCCATTCCTCGTCTTCTTCGCGGAATATCACTCTTTTCACCTCCAAATGACACGCAATATTCTACCTACCATGGCAGGGTTTAAGGTTTTAGATACGTCAGGTGTCGTTAAACTTGAACCAAATCGTTGGATTTCGCGGTTTTTTGCGTATTGGTTTTTGTACGATTTTTGGAAAAATCGCAAGTTTTTTATGGAAAAACGGGAATTAGCCAACTATAGTATTTGTGGTGGTTAAATGAGGAAAGCGTTAAAGATAGTTTTAGCTGTATTAGCGGTTTTTATCATCATTATAGTTGCTTTTGGTGCAGTATTCTTACTTAACTTATCGGCATACATGGCGGCGGGTACAAAAACTCTTACGCCAACCGGAACCTCAGCTGGCAACGCACTGGTTGTTTTTGACCAAGGGTTAAGCGGGGCAGCAGCAAGAGCTGCAGAGAGAGTCGCAACTGAATTACAGGAAAAAGGCCACACAGTCACACTTGCAGGTGTCAAAACTGCGGAGGCAGCAGACACAGCAGGCTACAGCGTAATAGTCGCCGGCGGCCCAATCTATGCTGGTGGATCAACTAGTTCAGTGAAGGATTTTCTGGGCAGCTTAAACCCCAACCAGGGGACTGCTGTGGGGGTTTTTGGAAGCGGATCTGGAGCAACCACGCCTGATGATGTATCGATGATCCGCAGTGCGGTTCCGGCTCTTCAAAGCGGCGGCACGCTGCAAGACGCTGTTGTGGTAAAGATTGGGGAAAAAGAGGATTTGGACGCAAGGGCTTCGGAGATGGTTAGTCAACTGGTAGGTTAGGCGCTTAAGCAGCCTTATTCTTTTTTTTATCAAAATAGATAAATTTCGCCCTCTCTGAATCATAGGCTGGGATGATGTGAGGCGACGGCTTCGAGCCATTCAGGCAGTGAGAGCTCGTCAATAATCGCTGACCCAAACTTGAATTTCAAGCGGCTTTGCCGTTCTTTTGTAATTTTAAGGTTATTTTTCCGTCTGTCTTGCCTGATTACGCGCTAAAAGTTTTTATACACCTCGAACTAAATGGTGGCTGTCACATTAACTCATGCTATCACACAAAGCCTCAAAGCTTTTCGAGACATCATGAAATTGAATCTGTGGCAGAAGAAATAATAGAAAATGCAAGTATCATCATTTAAGGACTTACCACTAAATCAGGAAGTCCTCCGAAGTTTAAACGAGCTCGGGTTTGACCAACTTTTCCCGATTCAAGCCCAAGCAATAACACCGCTATTGCAGGGCAAAGACGTTATCGGTCAAGCACAGACCGGAACCGGCAAAACAGCCGCTTTCGGCGTCCCCATGGTTCAGAACTTGAACCGTGACATCCGAGGCGTACAGGGCCTGGTTTTAGCGCCTACACGCGAATTAGCTAACCAAGATGCAGAGAACATTGCCAAATTCGGCAAGCACTCTAAAGTTAAGGTTTTAGCAGTCTACGGCGGCGAATCCATAAACAAGCAGATTCATGCCTTAGCAAGTGGAGTCCAGATAGTAGTTGGCACACCCGGCAGAATCATCGATTTGATGGAGCGCAGAGTTTTGAACCTCAGCGGAATCAAATTCGTAGTTTTAGATGAAGCTGACCGCATGCTGGACATGGGCTTCATCGAAGACATGGAGTACATTCTCTCTAAAACGCCAAGAGACCGCCAGACCGCACTCTTCAGCGCGACACTAGACGACAACGTCATGCGTTTAACAAACAAGTACATGCGCAACCCAGAGAAAATCTTTGTCAGCAAAGACGAAATCGCAGTTACACAGATGAAGCAGTACTACCTCGTTGTCAATCAGGGCGGCAAACTAAACGCGCTCTGCGACATACTCCAAGACGACCGAGTAGAGAAAGCAATAGTATTCTGCAGAACACGCCATGAAACCAGCCGCGTATCCGATCAACTATTCAAACATGGCATACGAAGCCAATGCTTACACGCCGGCTTCACACAGGCGCAGCGTGACCGAGCCATACAGGAATTCAAGCATGGCAGGCGCAACCTGCTGGTAGCAACCGATGTCGCGGCAAGAGGACTAGACATTGAAGGTGTCACTCACATCATAAACTACTCCGTTCCAGAGGATCCGCCGGTTTACTTCCACCGCATCGGCAGAACCGCACGCAAAGGCGAAGAAGGCACAGCGATTACACTGGTTAACTATGGCGAAATGTCTAATTTCAACAACATTAAAGCCATGACTAAAACCAGAATTGAGGAAATTCGCCCTCAAGCAGCCGAGCAGAATGATTCGGCTATCCAGAGCTTCTTCTAAGCTCTCAATTTTTTGTCATTTTCCCTTGTTATTGATTAATTATAAAAAGGATCACTGCTAACGTGGAGTTATGGATCATGTTATATCCGACATTGCGCATGGCGTATACAACTTTACTAATCGGAGCCTAATCAAGAACCTGATTATCATAACGCTTTGTATTGCACTTGGCTTCACCATAGTCTTTTTTCCTCACCAGTATTATTCATCTCAAAAGACCGGTAAGTCCGATTTTCAGGTTGGGATTCACTACGTTTTTGAGCAGGACGAATTAGGCCAAATTGCGGGCCAGGTGCAACGTATCCATGATTGGGGCTTTAAAGTTATCCGGATACGCTTAGAGTGCCAACCGGATCCTCTAGATTATAATAACTTAATGAACCAGAAAAACGATGAGTTCTTCGCTGCCGTCCAACGTAGCGGAATGGACGTTGCTTTAGTGATTATGAATCTTGAGGACACAGCCAAAGTTGATTATTACCTGAATCGCTGGGGAAGCTATCTCCGCTATATCCAGATCTTTAACGAACCTGAACTATCGAACTCCTGGACTCAAGGCGCTATGTTTACTGACGATGAGATCTGCTCCAAATTCAACATCATATACGACGTCGTCGAATCCCACAACTTAAACGTCGAGTACTACACGAATTTTGGAATAAGCTACGTTATCCGAAGCAATGTACCACTCGAGTTAGCGAAGAAGCTGGATTTTGTGGGCTTAGATATATTTATGGATGCGTTTACGGTGACTTCGCCGCATTTCATAGAGAACCTCCAGCAACTCACCCACAAGAAAGTAGTTATCACTGAGTTTGGTATGTCAACCACTGACCACGTTGCACAGTCGGATTTTATCCTAAAGGGGCTTAATCTTTTCAAAAACATGAGGTTACCTGGGTGCTGGGTGGTTTACTGGAACAGCGCTCATGATAGCTACGGCATAAGGGACACTTCAACGGAGACAGCAGTAGGTGAATGGATTGCAGCAAACTGTAACTAGAACGGCTCAACGATTGCAGAGCCTTCCACTTGTAGTAAAGTTGTTGTTTGAAGGCTTAATTTTATCCACTATTATGGTTGGGTTTCAATCATGGTTTGAAGGCCAACTTGAAGGCTTCATGCTCTATATGCCGCCGATTGGGCTTGCCATTTTTGTGGTTTTGATGTTTGTTGTCGAGCCGATAGCGCTTGGCGCAGTCAACATTGTACTCATCAATGTACTGTTCGGTACTAGGGGTTGGCAGGTTACGTTCTGGCTAAACGGCATATTCCTAATGCTGGTTTTCCTTACCGCTAATATCATGCTCCGTACCGTTTTCGGCTGGCCCTCCTCAATTGTGATGGCGTTTGATATGGTTCTGTTGTCGCTTCCACTTGGGTGTCTAGCGCGGTTTAGTAATGGCGGATGGAAGAAACCCATCAACTAGCCGTTTTTGTTGCTCTCAGCCTACCCCCCTCCCCTTATTTAAAGCAGCCAATGCTGGGCGATTCTAATTTTAAATAGATAGAAGAAGGCAGCATCGCCCTTGCTCTTCTTCCAGTGGGCTTGGCTGTAACTGCTGTTTAATGGTTGGCAAATGGTTTTGGCTGCGGGTTGGTTGTGGCGTTTTTTTGCAAGTAGTTTTGGCAACAGAGCCCTTGATATCCTGATATGCATCGGTTTTTGCGTCTAATGTGTTGGGGCGTCTTTGAGGAAAAGCTGACTCAGCGTCCTCACTGAGTAGCCGTTATCGTGTAGATACTGCACCTGCGCTTGAAAAACCTCACGCGAAACGGCTGTATCCTCACTTTGAGGGCCGATTTTATGGTAATAAAGAATGGTTATGTTCTCACCGCCTGTACCCTCCAAGTAAGCGGCGTAATCCTCCAGCGATACATCGTGGTAGACGTCGTAGGAGTGCAAGTTATAGCGGTTGCAGCCAGAAATATTGCATTTGCCCTCAACTGTACCCCGGGCTACGAGGTAGAATTGAGAAACGGCGTCTTGTACGGTTTTATTGTTGGCGCTGTCACCATATGGGTACACTAAGACGTTTGCCGGGTAGCCGCGTGAGCGGAGGACAGCTTGACTTTTAGACAGTTCTCCGAAGAGCGCATCTGAGTTAACATTGTTGAGGTCCGCGTGTGTGTCCGTATGACTGGCTATATCCATGCCCTTTGAAGCCAAGCTGCGGATTTCACGCCAATCCATATAGTCAGGGTAATTGGTGTAACCTGTTACGATGGCGAAGGTGGCTTTGTAGCCGAAGCTTTCCAATATAGATACAGCGTCAAGCTGGCTTTTCCATCCGTCGTCGAATACTATGCAGACTACCTTCTGATCAGCTGAGGGTATAGTGGGTTGATAGATTTGGTGGGGTACAGCGGATGCAAAAAGAGTCGCTAAAGGAGTATTGTCATAATCTAAAGCAACAAGGCCTGTGAAGAACAAAACCAGAACTAACACTAAAACTACTACGCCTTTACTCTTCAGTTATTTCTCCCTTCTGAGGGATGGATAGCTGAACCCATTTATCAAAGTAGCTCAACAAGAGCCCAGAATATGTCAATTTAGTACATGGGCATGTCTGCTGCACGCTATGGTTGCGGTTTTGTTTTGACAAGGTTTTTATAAACGGAGGGGGAATACTGTTTGCACCAAGAAATTTGGGGCCTTCGGCTAGCTTGGTCCAGGCTTGTAGACTTGGGCTCTATAGACTCCGGTTCAAATCCGGGAGGCCCCACCATTCTTATTATATTGTTAAGCGGTTTTTTCGGTTCTTTTTTTATATAAATGGCGAGTTGCCCCTAGATTCAACTTCCTTTTGTGTGCCAGTTTGGGGCAAAAAGTAGGAAAAGTTGTACAAAACGCACTTATACAACTAGTAGCACTATGGTCTTGAGGTATTGAGCAGTGAAAGCACCTGAAGGAAAACACATATTCGGAATGGTCAAAGTAGGCGAGAAAGGCCAAATCGTAATCCCAAAAGAAGCGAGAAAAGTCTTCAACATAAAACCAGGCGACTCACTCATGCTCATCGGCGACGAATCCTCAGGACTCGGCATCCTCACAAGTAAAGAACTAACAAAGATATTCGCCGGAATCTGGGAGCATGAACAGAAATGATTGCCATACAAACCAGAGACCTAACAAAAAAATATGGCACAAAAACAGCCGCTAACTCACTAAACATTTCAATAAACCAAGGCGAACTATTCGGGCTGCTAGGAGTTAACGGTGCAGGAAAAACAACCACTATAAAAATGCTCAGTTGCCTTTCCAAACCCACATCTGGCGACGCAACAATCCTCGAGCACAACATACTCACAGACGCCAATAAAGTCAAAGAAGTCACAAACGTCTCACCTCAAGAAACAGCGGTTGCCCCCAACCTGACCGTTAGAGAAAACATCGAAATGATCGCAGGCATCTACGGAATGAACAAAGCCACCGCATCAGAAAAAACCAGTAAGATAATTAAAACAATGGGCCTCGTCCAAACCCAGAACGATAAAGCTAAGACGTTATCGGGAGGTTGGCAACGAAGATTAAGCATTGCAATGGCTTTGGTATCAGAACCCCAGATCCTGTTTCTTGATGAACCGACATTAAGCCTCGACGTATTGGCAAGACGAGAACTATGGTCAATGATCTCCAGCCTCAAGGGCAAAGTAACAATAATTCTGACAACTCACTACATGGAAGAAGCAGAAGCACTCTCCGACCGCGTTGGCATAATGGAGCATGGGCAATTAAAGGTAGTTGGCACACCAACCGAGCTGATTTCGCTTTCTGGAAAAAGCAGCTTCGAGCAGGCATTCATAAAATTCGCTACACCTGAGGAGATTATGCCATGAAAGCGCTAGTCTTTGCATCCCGTAACATAAAGGAAATTCTAAGGGACCCAATGAGCTATGTCTTCTGCCTTGGGTTGCCCATAGTAATGTTAGTGGTTTTCTATGGGGTTTTCTACTCGCAGGAGGCTTACTGGTTTTCTCTTGAAACATTGACTCCAGGAATAGCCGTGTTCTCGTTGTCTTTTTCTATGCTCTTTATGGCTTTGCTTGTGTCCAAAGATAGAGCAACCTCGTTTCTAAGCCGCCTCTATGTTTCGCCTATGAAAACCGCAGATTATATCCTTGGCTACTCTGTACCAGGTATAGCAATCGCGGTCGGTCAAGTAGTCGCCTGTTACCTTACAGCCATAATCATCGGACATATTGTCGGAACACCACTAAGTCTAACAGGCAGCGCACTAGCGATAATATCCACGATTCCAGCGATTATCATGTTCGTAGGTTTCGGCATCCTCTTAGGTAGCATATTCAGCGATAAAGCAGCACCCGGCATCTGCTCCATACTAATCACCCTGTCAGGTTTCCTTAGTGGGGCATGGATGCGCATCGATCCAGGGACCGCTCTGAATACCGTTGCCAGCGTTTTTCCCTTCCATCCGGCGGTGTCGATTAGCAGAGTTGCCTTGAATACAAGTCAAGCAACGTTTGTCAATTTTGGGGGATATCTTGTGACCGTCTGCTTATACGCGGGGGTGGTCGTTGTCTTGTCTGTGGCTGCATTCAGCGCGAAAATGAGAAGTGACAACGCGTAAACCCCATACTTGACTTGGTCTCTATAGACTCCGGTTCAAATCCGGGAGGCCCCACCATCAATCTTCCTTTTGACTAACTAAGCGGCTGCAAGCTCTAACCAAATTAGTTTTTAATAAGCTCAAACGGGCTATCGGTCATTTTAATCCTTTTTAACGCTAATCTAATATAGATGCAAAGTCATTGGTTATTGTCGGATGGCGAAACATTAGAGAAACAAGCAGCATATCGATTTGACCCAATTTTTTGATAGCGTTGATTTGGGTGTTGAATCGATTGGTGACTGGAGCGTTTTCGAGAAAAAATTCTAGGGTAGACGTTCTAATTGAAAACAATTAAAGACATAACAATTTCCTTGTCAACGAAACAACTCTTCTGTCCCCAACAGGCAACCCCATTTTAGCCGCGATTATCTCCATAGAATCCTCTACAATGGTTTGCGCTGCCCTCGTTATGTCTTCTGAAGCGTCCATTTTACCCCTGCAGAGGCCTTTGCAGTTTTTTACTGCAAGCGAATTTAAGGCCAACAAAATCCTATTTCCTTTAAAGTCAATATCTTTGATCACAAACGGCTCCAGACGACAAATGGACGGTTTAACATCATGTATTTGGCAGGTGTTTTCTTCTGTGAAAAAGACGCAGCTTCCATCCCGTTTTCTACGAATCGCACGGTTACTGAAATCATTTGGGTCTTCCAAGAAACCCGCAAATCCCTTAGCCTCGATCTTTTCTTGTTCTCTAAAGCTGATGTCTGGTGGGCTACTTTTGCAGCAAACCCCACATTGTCGGCAGCGGAAACCCGAGTCAGGAAGTATTACATTTAGGCTAGTCAATGGAGGTTGCATGCGGAAAAGGGACAAGAGCAGAGTTAAAAGAGTTCAGCTACGTCTTCAACTAAAACCCAAGTTAACTATGCCAGTTTTCCATATGCTTAGCGTGGGACTGAAGGTAGGCGCCTTTCTCATAGAATTTATCGTAGAAATCGAGATCGATATGCTGGGCTTGGAGGTAAGTTGCGGTAAAAACGCTTGGAACTGTAGCGGGGAATTTCCCAAAAGTGTCGTAAACGTACTGTGCCTGTAGGGCTACGCAGTCTATGAATTCTTCGCTGTGTTTCTGTGCGCTTGATCTGACTTTAGCGGTTTCTTTGTAGTAGCCGGGTGTGTCTGGATTAAACGGGCCGCCTTCTCCGAACTTTCTCTTCACTATTTTTGCTACCGCTTCTCTCATATCCTTGACATGCGGCGGCGTATGAGCTTCAAATACACCCTGAAGCCCGGTTATATTGGGGGTTGCCCATCGATTGTCAGTGTCGTATCTGAAGCCTAAGCCCTTAACCTTGCCTGCACCAAGAACCGAGTACGGGTCAACGCCGTCAAACATCCATCCGCCCAGTCCCATCGCCTGCAGCATTAGCACACCGCAAAAGCAACTGATAGACAGCTCAGTAGACAACTCGGAGAGGCTTGATTGCTCCACAAACGTTAGCGGCCAAACGTTTTCAACGTCCACTATGTTTTTGAACCGCTCAATACCAGGTATAGGCCGCTTGTTTACGTCGTCAGTTAAGACGAGGCCGTTCTGCAGCATGTAACACAGCAATAACAGGACGTGTTGTGCTAAGTCGCCGACTGGAACACAAAACATTGTACTCGGGTGATTGACAACCCACGTATTATGATCTTCGACGTAAGGGACTTTAGGGGGAAGATCTAAGCGGCCATTCTGAATCTTTTTTAACCGCCCCTTATGGGCTTGCAGTTGTTCCTCTAAATCAAAAAGGCCCAATTCATTTCTATCAGCTAATGCTGGTGCATCATGCGACTTGAAAAAATACACCCCGTTATCGTCGGTGAAGAATAATTCGGATGTATGGAAACCAGCCGCTGAAGGAAAAACCCTGCCGCCAGCGGAGCCCGCATAATTCGAAAGATACGGCACATACCTGTTACCCCTCATGATCAGGTTATGCCAACCCGTGTTACCCGTCATTGCCAGTACAACAAGCATCTCTTCGGTTTCATCCAGCGGCAAAGGCTCATGCAGAGATTTGTATTTGAAGTAGCCATCGGGGATTTCTGCGCCTATGAAAAAACGTCTGGATCGTCTACCCATAAGAGCATCCAACAAGTTGAAGTTCTCTACACTTTTGAGTTTGCTAGAAGTAGAAACCATGAAAAACCCTCATAATAACAAGGTATGATGATGTTTTTTAACTATTGCAGGTTTAACGATACCACAAATCTTAAAACTGAAACAAGGCTACTTTCCTTTTGAAGGATTCTTATGGTTTACTGTAGCAGATGTGGCACCCAAAACGCAGACACCTACACTCACTGCACTAACTGCGGCGCTCCACTCTACACTGTAGGTCAACAGTACCCCGGAAGCGACCGGGAACACTACCGTAGAATGGAAAACGAATGCTTCGGTCTGCCAAACGGCGGCATGATAGCGGCAGTTGTCTTCGGCGTCATCATAGTCCTTGTCGGGTTAAGCTTCCTATTAGGTGCCTACGGAATAGACTTCGTTTTCTGGCCTTTTATAATAATCATCGTTGGCGTACTGATCATGGTTGGCGCTCTTTATGGACGACGACAGAGACGATACAGCGAGCCGCCGCCTCGCCCAATCTCTTAGAGACAACGACTGCACGCAAAGCAGGTTCTTTTATTGTGCCACTCGGAGAACAAAATTCTAATCCAAAGCAGATAAACGATTAACCCTATAGTATAGAAATCGAGTAGCAAACTCTGCGCAACTAAATCCACCGCAACCAACAAAACATACGACCCTACCACAAAAAGGGCATTCAGGGCTGCTTTTGTGAAGCCGCCGAATTTTATTTGAGTTAAACCAAGAAGCATCAAAGCAGCCCCAACCGCAAAAGCCCATAAACTTCCAAATCCCGAATTAATAAAACCCAATATAAACAGAAAGGTCAACGCCAAAGCCACTATTGCTCCGACTAACAGGCCGCTGCAGGCGGCGCAGAAGACTCTGCCAACGATTTTTATTCGGTTAGCTGAATAATTTTCGCAGTTAGGGTGGTGCCCGCTGATCTCGCCGCGGGAAATAGGCGCTTTGTCTGAGTTTAAAAAGCTTGGTTTCTGAAACATCAAGCGGCATTTAACCGGATAGAACACCGCAACTATACCTAAAACGCAGATGACGCCGAAGAGGGTGCCTACGAGCGGGCGACGAAACAACAAATCGTCCCCTCGCATGCTGGGTTGAACGATAAGCATAGGTATAAGCGCCAACCCAAAAACGGAGGCAGTCACCAGAAACAGTAGCAGAAAACTTGACGGAGGCGTGGACAAGTACTCACCCCTAGAAGAGCGACTTGATTTTACCCATTACGCCCCAAGTCGCCATATGAATGAACGTGCGCCGCTTCATTTCGTTGCTCGAGAAAACTCCGCCCAGCCTCCTGCTCCATGACCCGTAGAAGCTGCGGTAGCAGCCATAGAGCTCCTCCTGCACTTCATGGGTGGTTAACGTCTCGGTCGGCATAATCGCGTGGATCATGTCGTAGTGGCTCCAGTTGCGGTCCTCTATCCAGCCGTTACGTTCAGCTTCGGCGTGAACGTCTGTACCAGGAAAAGGCGTTAGGACGCCGAACATGACAAAGTCAGGGTCTAAATCATCGGCGAATTCGCGAAGCCGGCGGATGGATTGACGGGTTTCTTTGCGGTTACCGATGATGAGCATGGCGTGGGCAAAGATGCCGTTATCCTTTAGCAGCTTAACAGCGGTTTTAGCGTCGTTTGGTGTTATACCCTTCTTGAAGTAATCTAGCGTGGAGGGTTCAGAATTCTCTATCCCAAGCAGAACCCAGTTTAATCCAGACTTCGCCAGCCGCGGCAGAATATCCTTGTTGCGTATTATGTCGTCGCATCGGGCCTGAACAAACCACCAAGCATCCTTAGGTAACTGTTTAGCGATAATTTCCTCCGCAATCTCCCTAGGCCTCTGCCCAGCCCCAAAGTTATCGTCGGTTAACCAAATCATTTCGCTGCCGAACTCTTGACTGCAATACGCCATTTCGGCTGCAACCCGCTTAGCCGACTTAAGCCGCCAGCAGCCCTGCCAATGCCGCCACTGAGTACAGAAAGTACACTGGTGATTGCATCCCCTTGACCCCTCGATAAGAGCGTACGGTGCATCTTTACCGGCCATTATGGAGAAGTGATATTTTGGCATAAGATCCTTTACTAGGTGGTAGCCGGGAAAGGGCAGATCCGCGATGTTCTCGAGTAGGGGCCTTGGAGGGTTATGGGTGATTACGCCGGCGTTTCTAAACGAGATGCCTAAAATGTTCCCTAACCCTGTGCCCTGCTGTCGTGCACTTACCAGTTCAGTTAAAGTCTGCTCGCCCTCATTACGGACGATGACGTCGATCACCGGGTAGAGTTTCATGCTGTCTTGGGCTACCGAGGTGAAATGCTGCCCGCCCGTCACAGTAAGAGCATCTGGTGCAACGCGTTTGGCGATTTCAAGAGTCTTTACCACAGGGTAAGTGTTGCAAGTCGCTAAAGAAGCGCAGGCCACCACATCGGGATTCGAGGCAGCGATCCGTGTCTCCATCATTTTCCAATCCACCTTTTCTGCGTTGCAATCAAGTATCTCGATCTGCACCGTTGGATTAGCTTTCTGCAGGTAGGCGGCTAGCTGGATGATGCCGTAGGGCGGCGGAAGGTACTCGCCCATCACAAACCAAATGTCTTTAGGCGGCTCGACAAAGAGGACCTTCAATATAGTTTTCTCCACTACTCTGTGATTGGCAAGTTCTGCTTATTAGATTGCTGATAATTTCAAACATATGTTGATTTAACAAAGGCGCTATTAAAGAAAGGTGCACCTTCTACAAGCCAAAAACATTTTTCTATTCTATACATCGCTGAAAATGTTGGAGTTAATGTTTTTGTCTCAGCCTTTCCGGCGAACAAGCCGAACTAACTAAGCCCAAAACGGACCGCGGACGGCAAGTACCTCGACTTAGCCGACAACAAAACCTTTGACTCCATAGCGGAGTGGGATCGCCACTACTCAACCGCGCACCTGCAGGAGAAAATCTCAAGGTGAGCAGGCCAACGGGTTTATGCAGCGGCCTAATTGAGGAATTGATTTGGCGCTTCTTTTGGGCTGCATTCTCTTGTTAGTACCGCTGATTCTGCGAGGATAAGCTGCTGCTTTCCTGCAATAACTGCGACTGCCTTCTGATGGGGCGTATAGACGAATGCGTAGTGCGTTGCCGCTAAACCGAAAAAGAGACCTCCCGCCCAGAGCGGGATAATGAACAGGAAGAAGTAGAAGTTCCACACGTCTACGCTGCCCAGAATCGGCACAGCCACCGGCGGGGGATACTGCATGTTAGTCCAGTAGAAGCTGCCCAACATGAAATTCAGCGTGTTAAACCCTAAACCGGACATTACTATTGCGGCGAAGAAGGAGCCAACTTGGAGAAGCGCGCACTTTACCGTTTTCTTATGCGCCAAAAACGTGGAAACAGCTAGTCCGGTGCATAATCCTCCGACTGCAAGTGTGGCGAGCCCAAAGATGCAGTAAGCGTATTTTGCGTCTATGACAAAGTAGTTGTTCATGTGCCATTGATCAGTTGATTTCTCTGCGAACCACTCGTGGCCCATTTCTACTCCGAGAGCTACGCCATACAGAAGTAACCCTATACTCAATAGTAGACAGATCGCAAGAACTATTCGTCCCCTCATTTCTCTCCCTTCCCAGACAAAAACTGGGGCCTTCACAATTAAATATTTTTACAGGACACCGATTGTCACTAGTGGGCTATCGAATAAGAGTTAGGAAAACAAAATATTAGAAAATAATTAAACAAAGACCTATTTGGCCATCTTGTTAAGCTGATACAGCGTCCAGTAGAAGACAGCAACAGCCATCACCCCAAGAACCACAAAACCCACCAAGATATTGACGTTAAGGAAGTTCCCCATGAACAGTTCACGAGTGGCGTCAACTCCATATGAGAAGGGGTTAATTTTTCCTAGGTACTGAAGCCAGAGTGGTGCGAGTGCAAGTGGCAGGAAGATGCCGGCCAGCAGCGAAATCGGCAACGTCAGGGTGTTCATCGTTGGAGCCAGCGAGTCGTCAGACTTGTAGATTAACGCGAACCCGTAGGAAATGGAAGACATTATTATACCCATTAAAGCGTAGAGTACAAGTGATAGCAGGAAGCCAACGGGGTTTAGGCTCAACCCGAACGGTAGAGCGACTAAAGTGATTAGCACGCACTGCATTAGGACAACGGTTGTGTCACGTAGGATTTTACCAAGCAGTATGGCTGATCGGCTTACGGGAGTAACCAAGAGGCGGTTAATTAAGCCGCTTCTGATGTCGTCGATTAGTGAGAATCCTACGAAGCCGCCCTCGAAAATCGCCTGCATGACCAGCAACCCAGGGATGAAGAGGTTTAATGTTCCTCCGCCTGTTATGCCTGGAACGGCGCCTAAACCGCCTAGAAGAGGCATGTAGAGAAGCATGAACATGAGAGGTTGGAATAGGCTGAGGAAGATCAGCATGGGATTTTTGAATGAGTGCCTCATGCTATCCATATATAGTAATCGAATGTCGCGCAGTAACTTCATCACTGCTTTGCCTCCTCACGTAGTGAACGGCCAGTGTACTTTAGGAATACATCGTCCAAGCTTGGCCTTGAGAGCATGGCACCTTGCACCTGGAAATTACAGCCATCCATCAATCGAAGCAGATCAGGCATGGTGCGTTCCCCATTCTTAATCGTTAAGTGTACTGAGGCGTCGGTTGTTTGGATCCGTTCAAAAATTACTTGCTCAGTAAGCAGCGCCTCAGCTTTTTTCGCTATCTCTTCTGAAGAGAAGGTGAGGATTATGGTGTCTCCGCCGACGGAGTCTTTGAGCTGCTCGGGGGTGCCTGTTATGATGATTTGGCCGTGATCCATAATGGCGATTGTATCGCAGAGTTTGTCTGCTTCATCCATGTACTGGGTGGTTAAGAAGATGGTTATGCCGTCGGATTTGAGTTTCTTGATTTCCTCCCAAAGATACGCCCTGCTTTGAGGGTCAAGACCGGTTGTGGGTTCGTCAAGAAGCAGCAACTGCGGATTATGAATCATCCCCAAAGCGATGTCTAAGCGGCGTTTCTGTCCGCCTGAATAAGTATTAACCACTCGATCAATGAAAGAGGTCATCTGGAACCTTGATGCAAATTCTTCGGCTGATTTCTTTGCTGATACGGCGTCTATGCCGAAGAGCTGCGCCTGAAGCACCAAGTTCTCGGCGCCGCTGGCAGCTAAATCTGCGCCTCCAGATTGACTTACGAAGCCAACGTGCTTTCTGATCTCCGCCTGCTCCTTTACTAAATCAAAACCTAAGACTTTAGCTGCTCCGCCAGTGGGCAGCATGAGCGTTGAGAGCATCTTCTGTGTGGTTGATTTGCCAGCGCCGTTTGGACCCAAGAAACCAAAGATTTCACCCTTTCTAACGGCTAAGTCTATGCCTTTTACTGCTTCAACTATTCTTTTATTGCCGCGTTCCTTCGAGGTAAAGGTTTTTTTGAGCTCCTTGGTTTCGATAACGTTTCCGCTGGACATAGCGGGTTAGATAATCCTAAGAAGTATATAGGCTTCGTGTGTTTCAAGGCGCTAGCCGCACCTAAAAAAAGCGTTAGGACAATTTCCTCAGTACATGTAGAGTATGATATTCAGGCACTGTCGGCTGATCCAACCCGAGATGCACGATCGCTTCCTGTACGAGGCCGTTTTGTGCGAAGACCTGCCGCCAGCCATCTGGAGTGTTAAAGTTGAATGGCACATTAACCTTTGTCGCGGCACCCGCGCTGTAGTGTAGGATGCGGTTGTAGAAGTGATCGAAAAAGACATTAACTTTGCGCTGCTGCTCACCCGAAAGCGCGAGGTAGCCCCCGGCCTTTTTGCGGATCTCATGAGGGAGCTGTTTGCCGTCTACGCCGAAGACTGATTCGATAACTATTACTCGGCCACCCGGCTTGGTGACTCTGGCGACGTCCCTTATGGATTCGACGGGGTTGCTGCTATGGTGGAAAACAGTGATTGCTAAAACGTTGCTGAATTCAGCGTCGTCGAAGGGCGCTTTTTGGCCCTGCCCAAAGAGCCTAAAGGGCAACCCTGACTCGTCCATATGCCTGTGCCTGTAAACATCGGTTAGCGACACGGGGTTGCCGAGTTTTTCGGCTACGAGTTGCGAGACCTGGCCGTCGCCGCATCCGTAATCCAGCACATTACCCGGCGATAGATAGGGTGCGATTTCTGTGTAGACGAGGCTGGCTCTTGCGGTGAGCTTTTCAGGTATCCGAGATGCAACTTTTTCGGTTTCGAGAATGTGGTGGGCCTGCTCCTCGTAGGCTTCAAGCTGCTGGTAGGAGGCGGCGGCGTTTAGGCATCCGCTGATGAGTTGCTGCGCTTTTGTGTGGGAAAGGCCGAGGTAGGTTAAGACGTCGGCGAGCATGCCGGCGACTGTTTCTTTTACGTTTGCATCAGTTACGATCTCTCTTATCTGCAGTACTTCGTGGCCAAACGCGTTTTTCATGTCAGGCAATGGCAGGCTAATGTTATTTGAAGATTTCCATCTATTGGGGCCTTTGGAGTTAGGACCCATAGGACTCCAGTGTGTAGGTACAGATGATTTGGCCGTCACGGGTGTAGTTACTTTTGACTTCGCCCCAAACTGGCACAGCATTATTCATCCAGATGGTCAAAGTAACGTCTGCTTCCACTTTTCCTTCCCGCTCTGTGGTGCTGAAGGTGCCTGCTGGAACGGACACAGATTGGTCGGTTGCGATTACGGTCATGTTACTGAACAGCGATAAGTCGTCAAAGGAGTCTGCAGCGTCAGGACCCCACGTTTCGTTGTAAACTAATTCGCCGTTAACGTAGCGCTGTTGGGATGTTTGCACGTTACTGTAAGTTGACTTATCTAAGTAGCATGTTACTAAGTCGTTGACGACAGTGCCGTTGATGTATGCGAAGGTATAGTTCTCTATCGAGACCCAGCAGGCTTTCCCGTCGTAGGTTCCGTCTGTTATAGTGTTGTTCAGGATGCCACGGCCCTTTACGGCGCCCGCGTCGTCATAGCTCACGATTACATAGTTTGCGTATGCGCCGTCGCTGAAGTTGGTGACGACACTAATGTCTTGTGGGTGTTCACTGTTCGGCGGCACCAAGTAGTAGATGCCTACAAAAGCGGCGACAAGAACTACCGCGACACAAACCGCTACTATAACAATTTTTTTGGGATTCGACTTTTTAATTAATACTTCGCCATGATTTTCTGCCATGTTTACAGCCACTTAGTTAATTATCGATTACTTGCTAAAGCCTGTCCAGTCTATTAAAACCTGCAGGCAATCAGGATTGAGTGTGAGGAGTTAAGAGTTGTATGGAAGTGCTGTTGAAATGGCGCGCCACCAATGCATCCCCTCTTAGCCCAAACAGTGCATTGGCGCTTTTTGTCGTAAAACTTTTATGCAAATAAAAATATGAACCAAAAATAAGAAAAAACAATAGTTGGAAGTTCTAGCTTCCATAAAACTCAAGCAGATATTTTTGATTTAGAAGTGTTGTTTTCCATTTTAATCCAGCGTTTGGTTGATTGCTATTACGCTGTTATAAATATAAAATATTATCGATAAAACTAAAAGAGAGTTAGAGAAGTTTAGCTTCCGTAGGATTCAAGCAGGTATTCTGAGAAGAGTACGCCGCCAAGGTGGAACTGGTATTTAACTACACCCCAAGCAGGAACAGTAGAGCTAGTCCACGAAGAGAAGTCATATGTTGTGGGGTCGCTTGCGTAGGTTATGGAGCCTTGCCGCTCTGTTGTGCTGAAGGTTCCAGCAGGAACAGTTACCGATTTGTCGGTTGCGGTTACGGTGAAATTCCGCACTGTAGCGATTGTATCCATGAAGCCTGCTTCTCCGGGGCTGAATGCTTCATTGTAAATTTCGGCACCGTCAGATGTTACCACTTCAGTCTTATGCAGCGTTGAATAGGATGATTTATCCAGATAGTCAGTAACTACGTCAGACACGATTGAGCCATCTGAACCAATGTAAGTAGTGTTTTCAACATAGATCCAGCAGTCTGAGCCGCCGTAGGTTCCGCTGTAGGCGCAGGCCAGCATGTTACCGCTGGAAGCAACTGTGCCGTCTGCGTTGTAGATGGATAATGTGAAGTTAGCCCATGCGCCTTCGCCGAAGTAAGTGACTACCTCAGGATTCGGCGTTTCGCGCGGAAGACAGTAATATGCTGTAACTGAAACTGCGGCAACAATGATCACAACAAGAACTGCCGCCAGTAAGATTTTGTTTGACGTTTTGGGTTTGGATACATCTACCATTGAATCACTCAGCGCCCGCTTACCTTCTTGTTATCCAAAATACGGGTATATAAAACCTCAAGGGATAAAACGGAAGGCAGTTGCAGTTGTCGCTTACCTGCTGAAATGCATGCAATCATGTAAGCGAGAAGTTAATGGCGGGGGGCTAAGAGTTGTGCGGAAGTGCAGTTAGGATGGCGAGCCATCAATGCATTCCCTCTTAACCCAAGCGTCAATAGCTGGTTCTCAGAGTAAAGCTTTATGAAATTATAATTAAGAGTAGAAACCATATATTTAGCAATGAATAATTGCTTAGAAATCACATTTTATAAATAGATAAATGCACTAGAATTAACATTATTACAGCTAATTTGAATACATCACAAAACTTTTAAGCCCATAGCATCAATAGCTAAAAAGCAACCAAGAGGAGAATAGAATGAAAAGAACCTATTTGGTTACCTTATCAATAGCTTTACTATGCATTCTGTCATCAACAGCATTTGCCAGCGCAGCTTCAGCTGAATACGGATTCACAAACTATCAAGCAATAACAGTACCCACAACCGACGGCACACACACCACAGGCGAATGGCTAGCAGACTCCGACGTGCCACCGAACCTCCTAACAACTTTCGCCTTTAGAGAAAAATGGAGCTACCCTGAGTCAAAAATTTACCTACATGTGCTAATAGAATTTTTCACTGACAACACCAACGACGCAGGCGACTACTACCAGGTCTGCTATGACTGCAGCGCAGACGGCGGTACCGCCCCCAAATCAGATGACGTAAAGATCGAATGGAAAGGACACAGTACAGCCGGCTACAAAATCTACACTGGTACAGGAACGGGCTGGGCAGCATACACCGGAGCAGGCGCCGTATTAGGGACAGATGTTGTCATAGCTGAATCACTGAGTACTTCGCCTTTAAGCAGCACCACACATTGGGTTGTAGAGATGAAAATCTACCGATCAGGCATCTTTGACGTAAGCGGAGCAGGCTACGCACCCCTCGTTAGTCTAGCAGTTTATGACGCAAGCAATTCCGCAGCTGGAATCCAAGCTTGGCCGTCGAACTCCGTCGACAAACCCGATAATTGGGCAGTGGAAACTGGCACCATGGACAATATACCCGAGTCACTGACAGTACTAAGCGTCATTGCCCTGTCAACATTCGCCATAGTAACAGGCACCGTTCTATTACGAAAGCACCCCTCAGCCATAGGTAAAGCATTCAAACAACTATAATGGGCGATAAAGCCCTCTTTTCTTTAATTAACAACCAAACAGAGAATATGGCCTAAAGAGCATTTAAGAAAAAAGTAACTTGCGATCCTCTGCTTCTTAATGGACCGCGTCTACTCTTAGCACTTCTGGAACAACTGACTTAAGGTGTGCTTCGATGCCGTTTTTTAGTGTCATCTGAGACATTGGGCAACCTGCACAGTGTCCAACGAGGCGAACCTTAACGATCAAGCCTTCAAAGCCTACGAGTTCTACGTCTCCGCCGTCCATCTGGAGTTGGGGGCGTATATCGTCGAGTGCTGCTTGTACTCTTTTTTCAAAGGAGTCTGCCATATAATCACTTGGCTTTGATCAAGGAATGATAAGATTATAAAAGATTCCGATGTTTGCAATGGATTATTTTCATCTATAAGGGATTTTCTGCAAGTAAACGCTATAAGGAAGAACTCTACTCAGATAATTAAGGATCAATTTGGGTATTATTTTGGAATAACCCTTAATATGATCACCAAAAAATAGAAGTAGGGAGAGCTAAAATGAAACAAAAAACAGCACACCAACTAACGGTTTACAGAATGGAACTCGACGAGATCAACCGGAACGGGTCCCTGCCATGCCCCGGTTGCGGAGCACACATCTCTCCAGACGACCAAACAGAAGAAGTCTACACTTTACTCGACGTAAACATGGGCAACTATGGCTTAGACGAAATAGCGATCCAATGCAACAGATGCCAAAGCCAAATCTACATCAGCGGCTTCTCAAAAGCAGAGCAACTAACTAAAACCCCAAGCAGACACAAACGAGTAGCCTAAAGCTACTTTTCAATATCTCTATCTTTTAATCGGCTATCGATAAGGCTTAACAGTTCATTCGGCTGAATTGGTTTGCCTAATAGGGCATCGGCGCCCCTGTTGGAAGCCTGTTCAGAAGCTCTGCCAGTTAGCATAATCTTGAATGCACTTGGAGAGCTGTCCTGTATTAAGGGAAAAAGGTCGGCTCCTTCCATATCAGGTAGGCATAGATCAACTAGAGCTACATCAAAGCGGCGGCTCCGAAGCTTCTCTATGGCCTCTGATCCCTTGGCCGCAACCACAACGAGGTAACCTCGCCGCTCGAAAATCCTGCTGAAGGTACGTAGTATTGATAAGTCGTCGTCGATGATTAGAATGGACGGCTTGTTTGCTATAAACAAGTGCCAAAAATCTCCAATATAACGGTAAGTAAGTTGTCCATTAAAAGTTTTCCCTTTCTACTGTTAGGCAGGCGGCTGTTTGATCCACACCTTAACGGTATCCTGAACTTTTATGCGGCCCTCAGTCTGCATTAACTGCACCTGAGCTTCTATATATCGGTCGTCAGTTGTATGGAACTCCTTTCGTATGGCATCCTCAAGTTTGGGAATGTTGATATGCTCGTCTGAGCCGACGATGCCCCAGAAGTAGACTTGAATCTTGTACCGTTTGCGCTGTGCAGTCGAATCAGACGTTTTAGTCATGGCATTCATCTTGCACAGTACGGGTCCTCGTTTTTTGCTTTATGTTCACGTACGCATGCATCGCAGTCGTCATGGTAGGGGCATTTGCGGTCGGGGCAGGGACAATGAGGAGCCTTATTGGACATACAGAACATTAGAAGTATATCTGATATAAGCTATCTCTTGTAGGAAAAACTATAGAAACAAGGTAGAGAATAGAGAAAGGGTTGATTGTTTTGGCAAACCTGATTACTTCAATGAAGAAGCTCTTTGCATACATTTTTACGACCATCATAATAGCCGCACTCACCATATTCTTCGTCGATTTTTTCATTGCCGGGCCCATGAACGTTTCAGATACCCTCAGGCTCCTTGGCAACGTATCCCTGGTCGTCGGCTTCACACTAATGACGATTTACGGGTTATCTAAAATCAAAAACCTCCTTGAACCTCATGTAGGTATCCAAGCAGCAACAATACTCGAATATATTGCAGTCACGGTCACAGCGGCCGTGGCATTCTTTATCACCTTAGGTTTCTTCGGGGTATCCGCCTCGGCGCTACTCACCAGCGCGGGAATCATAACAGTAACCGTGGGCTTAATCATATCTACCTTCGTAGGCGGCATCCTCTCCGGCGCACTCGTCTTCACAACCTACAAGTACAAGATCGGAGACGCGGTCATGGTAAACAATGTGCCCGGGAAAATTTCTGATATGACTGCACTCGTTATGCGCATTCGCACCGATATCGGCCAAATTACCATTCCAAACAGCGCCATCGCCTCGGGCGGAGTCATACTAACCGCTGTGTTACCGCCACATGAAAACCTAGAAACACGCTTACCCTACAAAGCAGGCGACCGCGTGCTTACATCTTTTAAAAATGAGGAGGGAATCATTAGAGAGGTAACGGGTTATCACACGGTTGTACAACTCGACTCAGGCAGAGCATTAACCTTCCTAAATAACAGCATATTTACCGGTGCAGTAGTCGTAGTAAAAGTCACCGAGAAAACGCCGGACTAAGTTAAACGCTCTTTGCGCTTCCTTTCTTGCTCATACACATAAACCACATAAATACCGATAGCGTAAAGCCCGATTGAAAAGATGCCGACTGAAAAAATACCGATCGAGAAGATTTCAATAGCAAAGATACCGGCAGCAAAAATACCAACAGCAAACGTGCCGGCTGCGAATACACCTACACTGAATTGTCCAGCGCCGAGGTATCCTGCAGCAAAATTGTTAGCGCTCACAAGCGGGAACCCACCGATCGTCGTGTAACCGGCAAAATAAAGTAATAGAGCGATTAACAGAAGGACAATCGGCACTGCAGCCGACGCAACAGAAGTATACTTCAAAAAATAACTCTCCATCTTGCTGAGCTTTAATCTAACCCTTTAAGATATGTGGCATAGATGAGACAACAACAAAAAGAAAGAGAAGAATTAAAGGCCAAGCAATGTTAGCAGTCGGAACGCTAAGCCGCCGATCAGCAACGCCACGCCAATGTTGGCCCCCGTTATTACCGCTGTAGCTTTCCAGCCGAACTCTTTACCTAAGATAGCCATAGTGGATATACATGGAATGTAGAGCATAGCCACCAGTGCAATAACAACAAGCTGTACTGCTGTGAAGCCGCCGGGCTGTATCATCAAATTGGTGGTGCCAAGTATCGCGATTGCGCCAACCAATATGAGCTCTTTGCGAACGGTACCCAAGATTAGCAGAACCCCCGCGATAGCAGGTAACCCAAGCCACCACACCGTCAATGGAGCCATCGCATCGCTTATGGGCGTAAGCACGTTTAATGCAAACAAGACCTGAATTAGGGCGCTGCCGATGATGTAAATCGGGAAGACAACGTAGATGAGTGATTTAGTGCGTGCCCAAGTCTGTTTAAAGACCACTTTAGCGGAGGGACGCTTGAAGCTGCCCATTTCCATGATTAAGCCAGTTGATTTGCCCGGCACCGCTTTCATTGCAATGCGTCCGAGTGCAAATATAATCAATACATCGATTACGTAGAGTAATAGTGCCCATTGAACTCCGACGAATAGGCCTACCATGCCGAAGAGGATAATGGTTCGGGCTGAACATGGAGCGAATGTAATGGCAAACGCGGCAAGGAGGCGTTCTCGACGGGTTTCCATGATTTTGCAGCTGTGAATGGCGGGTACACTGCAGCCGTATCCCAGTATGATCGGGATGAGGGCTTTGCCGTGGAGACCCATCTTGTGCATAACGCTATCCATCATGAAAGCGACGCGTGTTAGGAGACCGGAGTCTTCGATGGCTGCAAGCAACAGGTAAAATGGGATGACAAATGGAATTATTAGGGTTAGACCTGCACCGATACCGTCCCATATGCCGTTTAGTATGATGCTTAAGATAGGCTGCGTCGTGGACAGAGCGGGGTCAATTGGATTGATAAGATTTAGCCCTTCGGAGATCAACCCAGAGAGAGCATTGCCAACAAAGAACGTCCAGAGCAGCAGCCCAGCTATAACGCCGGCACTCGTAAAATAGCCCCATACACGGTGGGTAGTTAACCACTCCAGTTTATCGGAAGAGCTACTCCAAATCTCGTTTTGTTGCAAGGCAGAGGCAGCGATCGAGTTTGCCAGTGCGTATCGCTCCTGAGCAATTATCGAGAAGCATTTCTCTTCGTAGCTACATTGAAGCTCCGCTGAAATCGCTTTAGCAGTGTCGATAGCGACTGCGGATTTTTCTCCAACTATCTTGTTGATTTCGCTGTCCCCTTCGATCAGCTTAATCGATACCCAACGGGAAGGATACTTTAGGTCAAGATTTTCTTTCTCAAGGGCACTTTGAAGCTTCTCAATTTTTTCTTCCACGTCTTTGTGATAGCTTAACGGTTTGGTTGGGGGTTTTTCGTTAGCAACTCTCACTACTTCGCCCATTAACTCATAAAGGCCTTCGCCGCGTGTGGCTATAGCGAATACAACAGGTACACCTAGTGCTTCTTCGAGTTTTTCTTTATCAATGGAAATGCCCTTCTTTTTTGCTTCATCCACTTGATTTAGACAAACGATTAGTGGAACACCCATTTCCATAAGTTGGATAGTGAAAAAGAGGTTACGCTCAAGAATCGATGCGTCAAGCACATTGACAACCACATCGGGCTTCTCCAGTGCAATATAGTCACGGGAAACCATCTCCTCCATCGAAAAGGTTGAGAAAGAGTAAATCCCAGGCAAGTCAATGACTGTGATATCGTAGCCTTCAAACCGCAGAGAGCCCTCAGCGCGGTCAACAGTTTTTCCCGGCCAGTTACCTATGATCTGGTCAGACCCTGTAAGTTGATTGAAAAGCACACTTTTGCCCACATTCGCGTTCCCAGCTAACGCTACGGTTATGTGTTTTCCGTTAGCTTTGTTTTCATCACAACTCACTTGATTCACCTAGGGATTCTCTTTAGGCAGGGGTTCCACGAAAACCTTAGACGCTATACCTCGACCGATGGCTAATTTGGAGCCTCGAACGGAGATTTCAATAGGTCCTTCGAAGGGCGCGGCTTTGAGTAGCACAATTTTAGTTCCAGGAGTCAAACCCATGTCTAGTAAGCGTTGGAGTACACTGTGACCCCCGCGGATAAACTGGATTTTTCCTGATTGACCATTTTTAAGTTCGCTTAGGGCAAGAAGGTTTTCTTTTCTCTTGCCAACTTCTTCTAACCCTTGATTATGTAGACTAATGCATTCCTCACATGATGAAAAGGGAAGGTCGCAGGCGGGTATTGTGTTTCCGTCGTCGCTACATTTGTCCGGGTGTTTTAGTAGGCGGCAGAGTGATTCTTCGGCTTCGTCTGAGAGGGCGTGTTCCATTTCGCAGGCTTGGCTGTGGACTTTGTCTTTACCGATGTGCAGTACGTCGGTGAGGAAGTTTTCTAGTAGGCGGTGTTTGCGGAGGATTTTTTGGGCTTCTCGTAAGCCTATGACGGTGAGGATGCTGCCTTTGTAGGGTTCGTATTTTATGAGGTCTTCTTCGGAGAGTTTTTTCAGCATCTCTGTGACTGATGCGGGGGCGACGTCTAGTTTTTTGGATATTTCGGTGGTGCTGACTAGGTCTTTGTTGCGTGATAGGGCGTAGATTGCTTTTAGGTAGTCTTGGGTTGATTTTTGTTCCATGTGCCCACTCTTCAATTTTTTAGGTTAACCTAAAACTTGGTTTCTGGAAATATAAATGTTTAGGCGCACCTAAAAAATTCAGGCAGGTAATCCTTTTGGAGCCAATTAGAGACTCTATGCAGAACCTATAGAAGGAAGGGAACTCCACCACTAAAACCGGTTCAGCCTAAGCCTGACCCACAAATAGCTTTTGGGGAAAAAGAAGAAATCGCCTCAAATCACAGCGCTTTCAGCCACAATGCCAGTTTTTCTTCGAAGTTTCAACGGTAAGCCACCACTAACCATAAATGTGTGAAACACAGATTGTGGAGGTGAGGCACAAGTAAAGCTAATGTCAATGCGTGATCCAGTCTGTGGAGCAGTTCTCGATGAGAATACTGCAAAGTTTAAGATTACTTATGAAGGAGAAACCTGCTATTTCTGCAGCTTAGTCTGCAAGAAACGCTTCAAGCGTCAACCCACTAAATTCATAAAATAAGCGTTTATCACCCAAAAAAAGGGTGAAGGGAAATGGTTGGTTGCTTCCTTTGGCTACTTGAAGATTCTCCATACTAGGGCAGCGATGACGCCGCCGATGATTGGAGCAACGATGAATAGCCATAGTTGTTCAAGTGCAACGCCGCCAACAAACACAGCTGGACCCAGACTTCTTGCAGGGTTAACTGAAGTTCCAGTAATAGGTATCCCTACAATGTGAATCAGCACCAATGCTAAACCGATGGCTATACCAGCGAATCCTTTTGGTACACGTTCGTGAGTTGCGCCATGCACGACAAGCACAAATATGAAAGTCAAGACGATCTCTGCTATCAACGCTGACGTCAAGTTGTATCCTGCGGGAGAAGCTGCACCAAAGCCGTTTTGGCCTAAACCTGAAACCGCCAAATTATACGATGGAATACCAGTCGCTATTGAATAGAGTATGCCTGCGCCAATTACTGCCCCGATGCATTGGAAAACAATGTACAACGCGCCGTCTTTAACGCTGATTTTTCTTGCGACAAGCATCGAAACCGTGATAGCGGGTTTATGTGACAGCCGCTTATGCCTCCGATGGCGTACACCATTACCAGTACCGCAATGCCGAATGCGAATGCTACACCCAAGTTTCCGACGGCGTAGCCTGCAATGACTGCGCTGCCGCAGCCCATTAGCACCAATACCATTGTGCCGATTAATTCAGCTGCGTATCTCTTGATGGGTGTGATCTGTGTGGGTACAGAAGCTGGTTTCTCTACTTTTTCTACTTCACTTGACATGTTTGTTGCCTCTTTCTCTAATTAGCGTTAAGACGAATCTGGTTATATAATAATTGCTGCTTTGAAGAAGGAGAAAAACTATTGGCGTGGGTTAAAGTGCTTCAGAAGGAGCGATATCCATCATAACCAAGCCTGAAACCAGCTTGGGGTAGAAGTCTGTACTCTTCTCAGGCAAAACTTCATGCTGCACCGCAACCTCCGCCACCGTAGAGGCCTTAATGGGGTTAACCAAGAATGTTATGCTTGCTTCGCCGCTGTCAACTTTGGCAACTGCATCTTTAGCCCAGCGCTCATAGAGAATGTTATCGTCGATGGTTAATTTACCGATTTTTAGAACCTGCTTAAACACGATATCGCGGAGTATAACAACATCGAAGACTTTGGTCTCTTTCGAAACTGTCTGGAAAACGTACTGGAGAACGGATGAGTCATGCTTGAGGATTAAGCCAAGAGCTTTTTTGCCGTCATAGACGCCGAAAGCGTGTTCGCCGACATGACCTGCAAGGAAGGCTTCAAGCGCCGCCACGTTGGGGCTTAATTCGGTGATTTCAAAGTAGCACTTTAGCTCTTCAACTAACTGTGGTGTTAGCGTGTACTGTTTTAGTAAACGGTGTGTTGGGAGCACGACAAGGCCTTTTTCTTGGACTGGCACGATGTAGCACATGTGGTAGTTGAAGGCTTGATCTGCTGTCCAGTTGCCTTTGCTACGCATTTCATCGCGGTACAGTACAGCGCTTTCATAGCGGTGGTGGCCATCGTTAATTACCACTGGTTTTGGCGCTAGGATATCTCGTAACTCCTTGATTTTAGAGGGTTCTGTTACTTTCCATACGGTGTGGTGAACGCCCAGTGAGTCAGTGGTTTGGATCGCAGGCTGCGTTTCTGCTACTTCAGCCATGAATTTGATTGATTTCTCCTCGGGGTCTTGGAACATCAAAAAGACGGGTTCGAGGTCTTTCTGTAGGGTTCGCAGCATGTTTAATCGGTCTGCTTTTGGCGCTGAAAACGTCTGTTCATGCGGAAAAACTACGTTGTCGCTGTATGGGTGGAGCTCGACGGCTGCAATTATGCCTGTGCGGCTGATTTTTTGGCCGTTGATTGTGAATTCTTGGCGTGCTATGTAGAATGCGGGTTGACTTTCGCGTGCCATAACGCCTTCATGTAGCCATTGGTTGATGCGCTGGTTGGCAACGGTATACTTGTCTGCCTCCATCGGCAGGATCAGGCGGCAATAATTATAGGGCGAAGCTTCGTAATACTGCTTCTGGGTAGCGGCGTCAATTTTGTCATAGGGCTGGGTTATTAGGTTCTCTGTTGGGCCAGCTTTCGATGTATAAGTTATGGCTTTAAAGGGTCTTATGTCAACCAAGCAGTTGTCAACTCACAGTTTCAGTTTTTCAACCGCATCTATAATGTTATTGGCTATTTGTATGCTTGCCCGATGTTGAGCCTCAAATGTTTGGGCACCCATATGCGGAGTAGCGATGACGTTGGGCAGCGTGAGCAGTTTGTTGTTCTTGGGGGGTTCTTCTTCGAATACGTCTAATGCTGCGCCTGCGACTTTGCCAGTTACGAGTGCCTGGTAGAGTGCTTCTTGGTCGATTACGCCGCCTCTGCTACAATCGACGATACGTACACCCTTCTTCATTAAATCGAACTCTTTGGTCGAGAGCAGATAACGCGTTTTAGGCGTTAACGGCACGTGTAGTGTGATAAAGTCTGCTTTCGGCAGCATCTCAGCTAATGGAACGAAGCGGTCATGCACGCATTCCTCGACTACGATGACTTTCATGCCTAACGCGAGTGCCAATCGTTCTACGTCTTTACCGATAAAGCCGCAGCCGATTACGCCAAGGGTTTTACCGTTGAGTTCGGTTCCCATCAGCTTATCTTTCTCCCATTTACCCTCGCGGAGACTCTGAGTACCCTGCACTATATTGCGAGAGAGAGCGATCATGTGGCCGATGGCTAATTCGGAGACGCTGATGTAGGAAATATGCGGGGTATTAACCAGCATTATACCCATCTGTTTAGCGCGTTCATAGTCTACGTTGTCTAAGCCTTCGCCTGCGCGACCGATTATCTTGAGGTTTTTTGCGTTATCTAAAAGTTCGCCCCTGACTTTGGTGGCGCTGCGGACAATCAAAACGTTGTAGTTACCGATAACTTTGGGGAGGTCAGATTTGGGGATATCCCATCCCCTTGTAACCTCATAGCCCTGCTCCTGCAGGATTTTTATGCCTTCGTCAGCGATTTTGTCGCTAACAAGGAGCTTTATGTTCACTTTAATCCCCAAACATCGTCGATGTTGGCGAGAACATCTTTGATGCCTGCAAGGGTCCATTCGCCCATGTGGCCGATGCGGAAGGTTTTATCCTTTAGTTTTCCGTAGCCTGCAGAGATCAAGTAGCCACGCTCAGCTAATGTTTTACTCATGGCGTTGACGTCTTTGCCGTTGCTGTTTACGCAGCTGACGGTGATTGATTCGTAGCCTGCTTCTGGGAATAAACTGAAGTGCTTCTTTGCCCAGGCTTGGGTGTACTGTGCCATTTCGAGGTGGCGCTGGTAGACTTTATCGTAGGTTTCCTCAAGCAAGAGGTCCATGCGTTTGTTCAGTGCATACATTAGTGAAACGTTGGGGGTGAATGGGGTTTGGTGTTTCTTTTCGAATTCAAAGATATCCACTAGATCGGTGTAGGCGCCTCTGTTCGAAACGGTTTTTGCGCGTTCGATTGCGCGGTCGCTGACTAAACCGACTGCTAGGCCTGGTGGGAGTGCGAAGCATTTCTGTGTGCTGCCAAAGACGATGTCGCAGTTCATCTCCTGAGGCATGGTTTTGTCACCCCCCATGGAGGAAACTGCGTCAACCACAAAGATGACGTCTGGGAACTCTTTTTTGACCATTTTACCGATTTCAGCGATTGGGCTGCGGACACCGGTTGAGGTTTCGTTGTGGCAGACAGCTAAGGTGTCGTATTTGCCGCTTGCGAGTTTCTCGGCAACCATGTCTGGCTTGATTGCTTTGCCCATTTCAACCTCAAGCACGTCGGTTTGTTTACCGCATGAAGTGAAGGTTTGTGCTGCGCGTTTGCTGAATGCGCCGTTAACGCATGCGAGCGCTTTTTCTTTTACTATGCTTCTACCGATTATGTCAAACCATAATGTTCCTGAACTTGTGGTTACTGTTGGTTTATATTCGGCTGGTAGTTGGAAGTATTTGGTGATTTTGTCTGTTATTCCACCGTATAATGTTGAGAACTCTTTTTCTCTGTGACCAATAAGGTACTCTGTTTGTGCGTTTAGAACTTCTTTACTTACTTCTGTTGGACCGGGAATCAAGAGTTTTTTATGCATACGTTTGGCCTTCAGTCAGAAGAGGTTGATTCTGAAAATATAAGGCTTATGCGCATAGATTTGTAGCTTTCAAGCATATACATTACAGTTAAGGGTTAGATTTTTCTGGAAGTGACTATACTTTAAGCGGAAGCCAAAAAGTCGCAGTTTCTAGCCTTTAAATAACGGAGGGGGAGGTCACTCCGAGACGGGCAGGTTCCCTTTACATGACTCCTGCCCAGAATGGGATCTTCTTCCGCATCATGTTAACGTACTCTTTAAGCAGCTCCTGCTCCTGAGAAGTCAAATCCTCAGCATGAGTAGTCAACAGTATTTTCGCGTCAGCCTCCGGCACCTTAACGTAGAGCACATCATTTTCGAAAATGTGGCGGCCAGCGATTGGTTTCTCCATGGAGATCGCGACTTGCATGCCCTGTTTGGCTTCGGGGATAGCTTTACCCTCATCTTGGACCTGCTGGATTTCGCCTAGGTCTTCGCCGTCTTCTTTGCGGATAAGCGAAACCTTCTGTCTAACTCTGCCTGCTTGGACTTCCACGCCTACGACTAATGGCTTGGCGCGGCGGAAGATGCATTTAGGCAAGACCATGACTTTGCCGGGTTTTATGAGCTTGTCAAATTCTTCTTCGCTCTTGCGTTCCTTCTTTTCTTTAACCCACTGAAGGTAGTTATCGATAAGGTTGTAGATGATTGGGTCACGGAAGACTTTAACTCCTGATGCTTCGGCTTCTGTTTCTGCATCTGGGAGGGTCTTAACACCGAAGGCAAGTATGGCGCCGACTAGCGGGTCTCTTTGCTTGACAACTGAGGCTTCAATTACATCGCGTTTGCTGATGTCGCCGATGTCTGCACTTCTAACCTGAACGTTGTTAGCTCTAAGAATTTCCGCCATAGCTTCAAGTGAGCCCAAAGTGTCCGCTTTGGCGATTACGCCATCGATTTCTTTTGTGATTCGAATTCGCCCGATTTCTTCAGTGATGAGATTGCAGTACTTGGTCACATCTTCTCCCGGAGGTACTGCAAGCATTGGCGCACCAGCTAATGCGTCGCCCAAGTCGGGTGCGATAATCTTTACACCAGCCGAAGCGTAAACGCATTCAACGCTTGTGAATTTATCCCGTGGATCACGCATTTCATCGAGTGGCTTAGGCACGAGGATAGTGCGAATGCGTGCGGATATGGGACCATTTTTGCCGCCGACCACAACCAAGTCGTCTCGGTGTAGTGTGCCGTCGTAGACGATGGTATTTAGTGTCATGCCCAATCCCGGTTCCTCTTTAACTTCGAGGATGGAGCCTTTTGCGGGGCCATCAGTGGTTTGGAGACGTTTCTTGAGGAACTGCTGTGTTAAGCCGACGAGCACCATTACGAGTTCTGCTAGGCCTTCGCCGGTTTTAGCGCTTGTGGGCACTAACGCGATGTTCTGGGTGAAGTCTTTAATGTGGTCGAATCGGTCGGTTTTGAATTGTAAGCGGCTGAATTCGCCCATGACGCGATAGAGGCTGTTGTTTAGTTCCTCCTGAACGAAGCTTGACTGTTTAGCGTAGGATTGCAGAAACGGTGCGTGGTCGTGGACTTTCCAGCCGGGTATGCGGTCAATCTGGTTAACTGCAACTATGAAGGGGGTTTTTTTGGCTTTGAGTATCTCAATGCATTCAAACGTTTGGTTTTCGAATCCGCGCACGGCGTTTACAACGAGGATAGCTATGTCTGCTACTGAGCCGCCTCTTCGGCGCAGGTTTGTGAATGCTTCGTGTCCGGGTGTATCGACGATGAGCAAGCCGGGTATTTCGATGCCGGTTTTGAAGCTGCCCATGTAGGGTCCGATTAGCTGTTTTAGGGTTTCTACTGGGAAGAAGCTGGCTCCGATGTGCTGGGTCATGCCGCCTGCTTCGCGGAGTTGCACGTTGGTTTTGCGGAGTTCGTCTAGTAGGCTGGTTTTGCCTGAATCAACGTGTCCTAGAACACAGACTATTGGTTGGCGTGTGGGCAACTTGCTTTGTTCTCCTATAAGCTTATTTAGGGTTTGATTGTATCGGGTTTCGCTTAATAAATTCGCTCATCTAAATTTGTGTTTTAAGTGTCTTTTAGGGGTTTTGCTTAGAGTTGGCAAACACTTTTATGGTGGATTCAACGCCTGAGTTAATGGTGGAAATGTTTTGCCTTACTGCGTGAAGTGTGGGTCTCCAATAAAAGCCGATGATAAGTTCTGTCCAGTTTGCGGCGCGGCGACTGCGAAGTTTACCAGTGAAGAGTACAAGGTTAGCGGTAAAGATCTTGTTGACCGAATAGGTGAGCTTCTGCATGAGGGCAACGTGACTAGGATTATCGTTAAGGATGATGGGGGTAAAACGCTGCTTGAGATTCCGGTTACAGTGGGTGTTATCGGCGTGATTTTGGCGCCTTGGCTTGCGGCTTTGGGTGTGATTGCCGCGTTGGTTGCTAACTGCAGAATTGTGGTTGAAAGAAGAGAATAAACAAAAAATATAATGGTTTATTCCGGCGGCTTAACTACAAGCAGGAGTACGCCGATGATTACCATGACCAGGCCTATTGTGGCGAATAGCACGGTGAATCCGCCGAGGTCAGATGTTACGCTGAGGTAAAGCTGTATTGCACCGATTACGATTAAAACTAAACCGAAGATTCTCTCAATGAACTTAATCCAGAATGTGTCGCGTCCTTCACTCATTGTTTCTTTTTCCCCTGTGTGCCTGTTTTCTTCTATGTTTCTTTGATATAAACAGGAGGGGTTATTTTAAATTATTCCATAAACTGCGACTTAGACGACTGCTGGGTGGACTATTGTTAATTAGGGCACTCTCATTAGTTTCTTGACTGCCGCCGCAAGTTGCCTGCTTTTCTTTTCAGTAAAGAAAGCGACGGCGCATGCCACCGCATTAGTGATAAGCAATATCGGCAAAAGCATAATCCAGCGATCTACAAGCAGGTTGAGCCCGTTGAGGAATATAATGATTGGGTAATGGGTCAAGAATAGCGTGTAAGAGTAGCCAGCCCCGAAGTTTGCCAGCCTAGCGATACGACTTTTAGCTAAAGCGCTAGAGAAGCGTTTCTCCGAACTTAATGCAATCGCAAAAAATAGGCATAGAGACAAGCTTAAGCCCAAATAGACATTGGAGTAATCAGCCGCCGATGCATAAGTCCAGCAAAACGCAAATGCCGCAACCGCCAAGCAGACAGCCAGAGTCACACACGCCCACTTAGCATGGAAGAACTTTTCTTTCAACGCACTGCTGCCCAACGCCAGCGTCATTAATGCGCCCACAAACCAGACTGCAATCACACCGCCGAATTCCCCGCTGAAACCAACCAAAAGCAAGCCAAACATAACAATCGCCACACAAGAAACGGCTCTATACACCAAGCTTCTTCGCCGCTTACCCACTAACGCTAGGGCGCCGATGACTAAGGCACCGAAAAACAAGTAGATCCACCATTCAACCACCAGCGTCCAGAGTATACCGTTGAATCCAAAGGGTGTCACGTCAGGTAATGGAAATGACAAGCCAAGATTGGATAGCAATCCGTTGAAGAATGCTACTGGAAATCGCTGTAGCATAAAGAGTGTTAACGTAAAAGTTTGTAGTGAAGGCGCTGACTGCATAGTGGACAAATTGGTATAGTAGGTGTAGTTTGTTGTGTAGATGATGGCAGCTATGATTCCTGAGAATAGAAGTGCTGGAACGAGGCCTGAGTAGATTCGGCTGAACCTGTCAACAAAGAAGCTTCTAAACCCATACTGCGGGTCATCTGATTTGTGAAGCAGTGAATAGGAGACAAGAAGGCCAGATAATGCAAAAAACAGTAAAACCGCAGAGCCACCTATTGTACTACCGAAAATAAAGAGCGGGTCGTAGGGTACCGGCTGATATTTAGTTAAGAAGTGGCCGAAAACTACAGCTTCACAAGCAACCAGCCTTACCATGTTTAGAAAAATCGATGATCCAGTGGAAAGGACAACTTTATCCAGCTTCAACTATCCTCAGCCTTGCTTGTGTGTTCTCTCTTCTATCGCCATGTTTTAATAACTCTTGCCTAACATTCGCCTACACGTATTTTCTCTCGATAAACCTTTAAATTCCGCGCAAGTCAGAGAAAAGGTGCAAACCAGCCACAGACGGCTGCAAAGCATGAGCCGAGGTCTCCTAGCCCGGCAGGGAGCAAGCCTGGAGATTCACCTCTCCTGGAGGTTACCTGACAGCTTGTGGCCTTTCGGGGCCACGGGGGTTCAAATCCCCCTCTCGGCGCCATCCACAATCCTAAAACGAACCAGTTTTCACTTCTCCAGCTCTAACATAGTTAGCCACTATTACTCCCTTGGGTGATGCCTTGCACTCCGTGAGCTTGAATGAAGCTGGCATTGAGCCATCCCCAAAAAGATGTTTGCCCAACCCCAAGGTGAGCGGAAATATCTTTAGTCGAAGTTCATCGACAAGGTCAAATTGTAGCAGCGTTTGGATGAGGTTGGAGCTGCCATGTACCTGCAGTTCAGGTCCAGCTTCCTGTTTTAGTTCAAGTATTTGTTTCACGACGTCGTCTGAAATGACAACGGAGTTTTTCCATTCGGGGTTAGTCAGCGTGGTTGAAACAACATATTTTTTGGTGCTGTTGAGTTTGTCTGCGCCTTGCTCCTTAGAGTTTGGCCAGTAACCTGCAAAGATGTCATATGTTTTGCGGCCAAGCAGCAAATCAAACGGCTTGGCCATCTGAGTAGCCATTACGTTATTTAAGAAATCGTCCCAATAAGGCACAGTCCAACCGCCATACCTGAATCCGCCGCTTGTATCTTCAGTCGGGCCGCCCGGAGCCTGTATAACGCCGTCTAATGTTACAACGTTAAAACAGCAAGACGTCTCAAATCAGTCGCCTCTGTAGGCTTTCTCGAGTGCTGCTATGTCGAATTTTTTCATCTTAAGAAATGCCTCTGTTACACGTGCCATTGCCTTCTCGTCGCCGCTCTGCATCATCCTATCCATCGCGTTTGACACAACTTGCCATGAGAAGCCATACTTGTCTTTTAGCCAACCGCAAATTTCCGCTTTTGGGTCGGCTGAGAGCTTGTTCCAGTAGTAGTCGATTTCTTCTTGGGTTTCGCAGTGCACAACAAACGAGGTGGCCTCGTTGAAGTTGAATTTGTGCTCAAGAGCGCTATCCATAGCTGCGAACTCCTCGTCCTCCAGTTTGTACGATACATGCTTTACTGTGCCAGGCACATCTGGTTCTTCACCTTTGTTGTAGCGCATTATTTCGCCGACGGCTGAATTGTGAAAAACCGAAGCGTAAAAATTCACCGCTTCCTCGCATTTACCAGCGAGCTTTCCAACGAACATTACAGTTGGAATAATCTTCTGCCCAATCGGCTGGTTGCCATATGTCATCAGTTGCCATGATAAGCCATATTTGTCCGTAATCCACGCATATCTTTCGCTGAATGAGTACGCGCCAAGCGGGATGAGTATTCCGCCGTTTTTGGACAGCGCATCATACAATACATCGGTCTCCTCTTTTGTGGAGCAGGCGACGACGAATGAGACTGAGGGGTTGAACTTGAAAAGAGGCCCTGCACTGATTAGGGTAAATTCCTGCCCAAACAGTTCCAGAGTAACGACATCTGTGTCACCCGATGGAGTGTTACGAAGTGTTGCTGTACTCTTTATTTTGGCATCCTTGAAGATCGAGACGTAAAATTGGGCTGCTTCCTTTGCCTCTTTATCATACCATAAGTGAGGTGTAATTTTTTGCCGCATAAAAATCATCTAAGAGCCCTATTGCCGCTTAGGTATTTAAGAAATTGTAGCTGTACCGTTAAAGCAACAAAGCCACTTCTTTTTTGAGATGCCTTTTTCTCTTTCAGTCAACACTGTAGTCTTATTCTCGGTAGACGTCAACGCTTTTTGGCAGAAAATCAAGCAGCTTCGCTACGAGTTCCTCTCTTACAGCCAACACATCCCGCTCACCCCGTTTAGCCTTAATCGGCGTATCTTCGAAGTGACCATGCAGCAACTCAACCAGTTTATTGCGTGCAGTCTTCTGAGACAACCTATACACTGTTTGCGCGACAGCTTGGTCTAATGCCTCGGCACAGGTTGAGCGCCCGAGTTTTCGCCCTGTAATCGCAAGGCTTACTTTTAAAGAGAGCAGTTCATCAGCTAAAATATCCTCAAAAAGTGTCTGATCCCTCATCCGGAAGTGAAATTCATACTGCTGCTGAATGAAGGAGCTTACCAGCATGCGGATTAGTAGTTCCTTTAATGTGCTTTGTGTGTCGTTTTTAGTTAAGTATAGGTTGATTTCAAGGGGGTTTTCGTCGTTAATTAAGCCGCTGATTTGGTATGCCGGCGGCTTTTTGTGTAATAGGATAACGATTCCTTCCTGTTTTGAAGTATCGGTGAAGTCGTCGCCGCAGTAATCCTCGATTTTCCGCAGAACTTTAGGGCCACTTTTAGCCCATTCTTTTTCGAGAGCTTCTTTTTTCTTTTTTAGCCATTCACGGTCGCTTTTGGTTTCGCCTGTTCCCAGTTTGAAAGTGATAAGCGGAATGTCGTCTATTTCGGTACACCTGCAGGCATGTTATGCGTTGATTGCATCTAAATTTTTCTTATCGATTGTACGATTTGTCCCAAGGGATATGCATTTTTTAAAGGAATAAAGCATAAAACGGGGGTTATTTGCCGCCTCGCCTTATGTAGGCTGAAGCCCGCATCCCAGCCAGCGCACCCTCGCCAACTGCAGTCGCAACCTGCATACCGCCACAGGTACAGTCACCCGCGGCAAAAACCCCTGCAACGTTAGTCTGCATATTCCGATCCACAGTCAAGCAGCCTGTCCTATCGGTAACTATACCTGCCTTCTGGACGATAGCAGTCAAGGGTACACCTCCTAAAGCAACGAAAACACCGTTAACTTCACGCTCAACTTCCTGCTTAGTGGCGAAGTCCTGGATTTTTATTGCTTTAACAACTTGATTGCCTTCGACTTCGAGGACTTTACCCATAACGAAATCAACATTCGCTTTACCTCTAAGCCGCTCCAGCACTGTTCCTTCCATCTCCAACACTTCAAGCTGGCTAACGACTGTGACTTTGTTTGCGAGGTCAGAAAGTGCCAGCGCGTCTATGGCTGCTTCCTCGCTGTTGCCGACTACTGCGACGGCGCGTTTGCGAAAGAAAGGACCGTCACAGGTTGCGCAATAACTGACGCCTCTGCCCAGAAATTCGGATTCGCCGGCGACGCGTAGTTTGCGGTGCTGCGTTCCTGTAGCTATGATTAACGCTTTGGTTTCGTAGGTTTGCTTGCGTGATACTATTCTTTTGGTTTTGTCCTGTACTTCTATTCCTACGACTTCTTCGTCAGCGTTGAATTGAACTTTAAAGCGTTCAGCCTGCTGCATCATCCTCTCGATGAGTTCGCTGCCTTTGATTCCTTCTGGGAAACCAGGGTAATTCTCAAGTTTAGGCGCAAGATACGCTCTACCACCCGCAACGCCTGCTTCCATCAGAACTGTTTTCAGCCCTAGCCACCCAGTGTAGATGGCGGCGGATAATCCTGCCGGGCCAGCCCCGATGATAACTACGTCTGCATTCTGAGATTCACTCATTAAAATAACCTCATAATATGCAGACAAACTAGAAATGGCGGGTTAACTAAAACTTTATGGAAGAGGCATTGATCCGCACTCGATTGGTTCCTCATCTACGTTTAGGAATTCCTTAACCTGTGCCATAATCTTTACGAGGCCCTTCTCGGTTAGTGGCGGATCGTACTTTATTCGCAGTACTTCCCAACCCTGCTTAGTTAGCAGATCGTCGATTTCTTCGTCGTGTTCGAGTTGTTTGTCTTTCTTGTGCACTGGGTTGCCGTCGAGGTAGACGATTTTGCGTTTCTCCATCCAGCAGAAGTCGGGTATAGTGGATTTCAGGATTATCGGCTGCTGGGTGACCATGCCTCCTGTTAAGCCCTGTGCGCTTAATGCTTTGAAGAGGTCGATTTCTGCTTTGGATACTTTTGGGTGCATGCGTTCTTTATAGCTCAATGTAGTTTCACGTAGCAACCCAGTTACAACTAAGTGCTAATATAAACTGACGGTGAAGCAACATGCCCAGACAGGAGAGGGGTGACTGTAAGTATCCAAAAGTATACCTGGCGGATCGCCACTGTTAAACGCGCGGCGCACATCAAAAGTAGGTCCCTAATCCTTCTTTAGGGCAATCGGCGATGACGCGCCCGTTTTAACCTGCTAACCCGCCAAGTTTGGGTGTACCTCTTGGATGGCTATTTCTCGCAAGACAACACTATTTTTCGCGAGCTATATTTGGCGTTGTGACTGTGCCAAGTGTACAACAAGCATACCATTCGGCGGTGATAGAGAAGCGGGATTAATGGATCCTTAACTGTTGAGTTGGGCTGTACTCGTCATATAGTGCCGTTTCGAAGTTTAATTCATTTTGGCTCTTTGGCTTGGGTGTCTGGTGTTCATTCACGGGTTTCTTATTTGGTTCAACCGTAGAGACAAGCCACCCGATTAAGGCAATGAAGATAAGCGCTGGTAGAACCATTAAAACTAAGGCTTTACTTCGTTTACGCTTGATTCTCTGCTTATACACCGTCTGCACCTTACTCTAAGTCGGTTTTTTGTGTAATAAGTTTTGATAATCATTTGTAATGATTTTAGATCTGTATTTTAGAGAAAAAAGAGGGGGTTGTTATGCTGGTTTTAGGGTTATGTGGAACTGTGCTTGTCCGCCCGGTGGGAACAGGAAGAAGACAGTGTAGCTCTGCTGTGTTGCTTCACCGAAAGTTTCGGTATAGGGCGTGTTCTGCATTATAACCTCGTCTGTGGCTTTGATGTCTGGTAGAATTGAGTATACATCGCCTGATACGCAGGTGTTGTTTGTTCCCTTATCCCAGTATCCCCTGTAGAGGTATACATCAACCCAGCCGCCAGCTCCTCCGGGCATTTTCGGCGCCTCTATTGTTAGTTGCATCTGCTGGTTTGCGGCGACTGTGAAGGGCACATAAATCATGGGTACGGAATCATTTAGGAACCTGAGGCAGGTACTTGATCCGCTGACGGTTATGTCGAGTGATTGTGTGGGTGTTTGCGCTGGCTGGTTTATTCCTGGCAAAGTGTAAGCTGTAACTGCGGCTACAGCTATAACGATTACGATTACTGCTATCAAGCCCAAAATTTTCTTGTTCATTGTTTTCTCCTAATCTAAGATAAGACCAGACAGCCAATAGTTCTCTGTGATTATATAATTTACTGAAATAAATCCAAATGCATCATTAGCGCGATTAAAAGGGGGTTACTGTTTTCTTAGCTCTTAGCGGCACTGCATTTAACGAGGTGAAAAACGCTAAAACCACAATCCATATCACCACAACCACGGCATCAATATTGCCTCCCAACGGGTAAACCTGCCAAAAGTTGTATAGTGCCGCATTAAAGTTCAAAGCACCCATAAATAGCACCAGAACCGAAACCAGCACCGCTACATAGAAAGACAACTTGGTTTTAACTTTATACAACAGAAAATATTCGACAAAAACCATTGGAACAAAGAACAGTAATGCGCCTAACGCGCTGAGAGGCCAGCCCAAGAAGTTCAGTTCGATCGCTGTCTGGAGAATGTTGATCTGGTAGATTGTGGAGAGCACGTCGAAGAACCAGCATGCAAACCCCAGCCCCTGAAGCGCCATCAGTACGGCTTTGGCTTTCTTGACGGTTGCCTGCACGTCGCTGGTATGCTGGTTTAATCGGTCAACTGTTTTTAGAAGGTTTACCGCAAATGGGGCTGCAAGAACTGCTAATAGCGCCAGTGCAGGCACAAGTCCTGTGTAGCTGGGTAGCCAGACGGCAGTTAAGAGTAGGCATATGATGCTTGAGGTTGCAACAAAGCCTCTGATGACTGCTCCCGAAGTACCCATGCGTATCATGCATATGGCGTCGACAGTGGGGTAATAGCTTGTTATGTATTCGCCCAGACGCACATACCGTTTTACAACGTCAAGCAAACTACTTAATGATTAATTTGAAGCACGCCAAGAAACTTGTATTTGTCATAGCGGCTGCGCTGGTTATGGTTACTGCCGGCTGGCTTATACAGGAAACTTATTCGTGGCCGCATTCAAAATCCGCTAGTATCAGCGCTGAATCCTTCTCATTAGAGGCTAACCAGACAACTTACCGAAGCGTCCCTCTGCCTCAAGCTGGTCAGTATTCTCTTCGAGTCAGCATACCCAAAGAATCCGGAACCGTATTCGCACAGGCAATCACAAATCATTCACTGCAGCAGTGGCTAAATGGCAACTACAATGTTTCATGGTCTGGAACCCAACGGGAAGACTCCCATAGCGTATATAGCGTCTATTATAAGCAAGTGGTCAACTGTATCTATGATGTTGCTAACGTTGTCTTCTGGAACCCCGAAGATTTCAATCAGCAGGTGACTTTTTCTGTTTCGCGTGACTGGTTCGAGGTAGATTACATCAGCTACTACTCGGGCATCGCACTTCTAGCAGCCGGAGCACTGATACTCATAGCTGTTCCCAGTAGCTGCGCAATAAAGAACCGCGCCTCACTGTTAAGCGCCAAATGGAGCGGAAGAAAGCTGATTACACTCATAATCGCTTTGATCCTGCTCGGTGCAGGCCTCTGGGCAGCCAGTGTCTTCTCACAGCCAGTCCAAACACGCGAGACAACCTCAAAAGGCATAGTTCCATTAGCCGCACATGGGCAACACTGCGTAGTTTATGAGGAAAATGAGCCGAGTACATACTACGTTGCCGTTAGTGGCGGCTTAGGCTTCATAGAAGTTTACGTTAACACCGAGAACCGAACTGTCGGTTACTGGCCTAACGGAACCACGGAGCCCATGACACCATTGTTCAATGACACAAAAGGTCAATTCAGCTACAGCATGTGGGTTGGACCTGACCAGTCGATAACACGGTACCTCGTATTCTACAATCCAGACTCGACAAGCAAGCAGGTAACCTACGAGGTAACGCGGGACATAACATACAGCAACTACATCGCCTTAACCGCTGGGATCGCAGTGGCTGCAGCGGGGGCATTGCTGTTTGGACTAACGCTGCTTCAAGATAAGCTGCGGAACTTTAACAGGGCACTAGACAACCAAGAGTAACCCAACCTTTTTGTTTTAACAGTAGATCAAAAAATTTCTCTATATAGCCTGTGTAATTTTGCTCTATGGAAGAACAACAGAGTTTTCCCAGAGACTGTTGTTTTTCTTTCAATCTTTCAAACCAAAACAATTGAACCAGAAACAATAAAACCCACACCTAGAACCGCAAGAAACAAACCCAAATTTTGATCTACTGTTAAGTAAGGGAGGGGGAGGTCACTCTGAGACGGGTAGGTCTAGCCTTTGTCGCTTCTTATAGGGGATAGGGAGGTAGCTGCAAAGCTACAGAAGCCCAAGAACCTATAGTGCATGCTCCAGAAACAGTCGCATAGAAAAACCACACCCTGCCAAGCAGACGCATAACTCCGCAACGTAACTACCTAACAAGCGCCTGCACTCCGCCGTGTTTCAGTCAGCGCCTGTAGAAGGTATTAATAAGGGGGGTTAGAAGAAAAAAATAGCAGATATTGCCTCTGCAAAACGGTGAACAGTAACCTATAAACCAGTATGTTTATATTGAAATCTACAGTTTTAGTCACTACTCGAATCAAGGAAATGTAGAATATGACAACTCACAGCAGCCTATACAAAAGAAAACTTACAGGCGGCAAAAAACGCGCTAACCGCACAAAGAAGGTCTACGAATCAGGCGGATACCCAGCTGAAACAATCCTTGGCGAATCAAAACGTAAGATAGCCAGAACCAAAGGCGGAAACAGCAAAGTTAAGGTTCTAACAGAAAAATTCGCATCAGTAACAGACCCAAAAACTAACACAACAGCAAAAACAGAGATCGTACGTGTTGTCAGCAACGGCGCAAACGTCGACTACAACCGCAGAGGCGTCATCACAAAAGGCGCAAAGATCGAGACCAAGTTGGGCCTCGCACAAGTTACAAGCCGCCCAGGCAACGATGGCGTAGTAAACGCTATCCTAGTAGGCCAATAAGCCTATTACTTTCTTTTCTAAACTTTGAAAAACCCTAAAATTTTAAGAAAAATAGATCGCTACTTTAGCGTCTGCCCTGAACTTGCTGCTGCTGATTCTTAATCTTGAACAGTTGCTTAGCAAGTTTCTGGATAATATCCTCTTTAGGCTCATGCTTCGCAACAATGAGCATGCCGCATTTAGACCAGTGCGCTTTGGGGAAATGAGCTTCCAAGTTAAGCTCGTTCTCTAAGCCCAGCTTGTCGGCTGCTTCCTTGATTTCAGTGATCTTCGGCGACACCACCGCTTGGCTACGGTTTACTCTGCGTCCTTCCGCTCTGCTCTTGTTAACATCGAAGTACACTGGCCAGATAATGGCTTGATTGTCTAGTTTACGCATAGTTTTCACCTATTTTTGGGCGTAGTAAACGACCAGTTTCTCGCCGACTTCGTTTACTCTTACGAAGCCAAACCTCTCGAATTGTATGATATCGTCGGGCTTTAACTTTTTGCATGCAGCCTCAGCGTATCCTTGAACTACTGATGCATCCTGCTGCACCACTTCCGCCTGGTACTCTGCTCCTTTGGGTATCCACTGGATAAGCTGTGCCTTGATTTTACGTACATCCTCATAGGATTCGCTTGCGTAGCTTGCGTTTACTGCTTTGTCAGTTACCGAGTTGATTGTGATGTTGAAGAGCTCCATTAGGCGCATGGTTTGCCCAGCCTGCATTGCTTTTGCGTCTTTGTCGCTGATCCATAAAGTTGCCGCTTTTTCGGTGCCTTCAGGTGTCACGGTATATTCGCGGAAACCTCGATCTGGGCGCTCAGGATGCAGTGGAAGCTTCGCTTGGAAAGCTTTCGGTAAGCCTGTTACTCTTAATTCAACTGGCGCTGCCACGAAGAAGTAGCGATTGCTCGACGCATCCAAGATTTTGCGGTTATGCGAATACAGATTCTCCCAACTCAAAGTAACATCGTTGGGTTTAGTGCCTACTTCGATGATGAGCTTCTTGATTGCTTCAGGCTGTATTCCACGCTTCTTTAGTGCGGCGAAAGTTCCCAATCGGGGATCATCAAAGTCTGCGTAGTCGCCCTCGTTAATGCCTGCAACAATCTTAGATTTGCTTAGTGCAGCGCCTGTGATTTTTAGCCTGCCGTAATGTATTGCTTCGGGGTATTCCCAGCCAAGATGCTGGTACATGTACTTCTGGCGAACCATGTTAGTATAGTGCTCTTTGCCGCGGATGATATGTGTCATACCCATCAGGTGATCGTCAATGCCTGCTGCCAAGTTGTAGAGTGGCCAAAGGAAGTATTTGCTGCCGACACGCGGATGAGGATACTTCCCGGTGTCGATTACTCTGAGTGCTGGCCAGTCGCGGATCGCAGGGTTTGGGTGGTCAAGTTCGGTTTTTACTCGGACGACTGCTTGTCCTTCTGTGTATCCGCCTGATAGCATCTTCTGCCAGCGCTCGGTCTGCTCTTTAGCTGATAAGTCACGGCAAGGGCAAGCCTGCTTCGCCAGCGTCTTCTCACGGAACTGCTCAGGCGTGCACTCACAAACGTATGCGTTGCCTTCGCCTACCATTTTGCCGACGATGCCATAGTAAATTTCTAAACGGTCGCTCTGGATGTATTCTTCGTCCCATTTGCAGCCGAGCCACTTCAGATCGCGTTTGACTGCTTCGTAGTATTCAAGCTGGGGCTTCTTGGTTTTAGGGTCAGTGTCTTCGAAGCGTAAGATGAATTTGCCGTTGTACATCCGTGTATACTCGTGACTTAGCACTATTGCGCGGGCTGAACCCAAGTGAAGTACGCAGTCGGGGTTAGGTGAGAAACGAGTGGTTATTGTTTTGTATTTGTCGGCGTTTGGTAGCGGCGAGAGCTTCTTTTCTTCAGCCTCATGCTTCTTCTGGGTTTCCGGCCAGTTCTTCACAACCACAGCCTTCTGCTCAGCCAGCGGCATCGCGTTGACTTCAGCAACAACCTGGTTGATGACTGCTGAGAGCTCCTTAACTTTGCTTCGATACTCAGCTTTTTCGCCGAGTACTTTGCCTACCATTGCGCCTGCCTGCGCTTTACCATCATGACTAACCGCGTTTAGCAATGCGGCTTTACGGATAAACTCACGTAATTCAGAGTCGTTTTCTAGTGCCAAGACTTTTTCGCCTGTGTTACTTTTTGCGCTTTATCAAGAATTCAGCGAACGCTTTTAATTTTTCCTTAGCTTCCGGCGTAGGCAGCAGCTTATCTACATCAGTCCAGCTGTCCACAACCATCTTCTCCGCCAGCGCTTTAACGTGGTCGAATGCGCCATACTTCTTGATGATTGCGATGGCTTCGTCACGCAGTTTCTGGTCAAAGGTATGCATACCAAGGATTTCGAGTAGCCGTTTCTTGTCATCTGTATTCGCGTTCTGGAGTGTGTAGATGACCAGCAGTGAACGTTTGCCTTCGCTTATGTCGCCGCCAACTCCGCCTTTGCTCTTCGCGAATTCTTCGCCGGTTAAGTCCAAGATGTCGTCTTGCATCTGGAAGGCGACACCGATACTTTCAGCAAGGCGACCGAGCTTCTCAACAAGCTTGCCGTCAGCGCCAGCGAGAACAGCCGCTAATTTCGCAGACATCCTTGCCAATGTGCCTGTTTTGTAGGCGCACATCTGCAGATAATCCTGCTCGCTAAGCGCATCCGCGTTTGCGATGCCACGGTGCCACGCAATATCCATGGCTTGACCCATGCTCAGGTTAATCATTTCCTGCACGTAAATCTCATACACATCCCGCTGTGCTTCCACACTGAGCTTGTCGCGGTTCTCCATTATTGGCAACAGCGGCAGATAGTACATGGCGTTGCCTGCGTTGACGGACATGTCAAGCTGGTAGATTTTGTAGGTGCAGGGTTTGCCGCGGCGCATCTCTGAGGAGTCTTCGATGTCATCAATTACGAGTGTACCGTTATGGATAACTTCTGGAATTACAGCAAAGTCTACGCAGTAGCCGTCTTTTTTGCCCAGCGCTTCGCAGATAAGCAGGAAAAGTGCGGGTCGCCAACGTTTTCCTCCCCGGTCAAGCATATCCCAGATTGGGTCAGCTATCGCCTTGTTTAGGGGTTCAAGGTTGTAGCTGTACCTTGGCGGAGTAACTTTGAATAAGACTGAGTTTTTGTTGAATTTTCTTGGGATGTATTTCTCGATTGCTTTATCGATTTGCGGAGCCGTTTCAGTTAGGAATTTCTCTATATCCATGTTAGTATACGCCTCTTTTGGCATATTTCTGTAGGTTGAAGCCTCTGGCGGTTAGCCACTCGGCGGTTTTGCCAGTTATAACTACTGGCGTGCATGCTAAATCAGAGATTTTTTCCACACCCGTTAGGAACATGACGTTTCGCAGTTCCTCCATTAAGCTGCGGAGTTTCTGCTCGGTTTCAGCTGGGCCTTTAACTGCGGTTTGCAGGATAGGCTGGACGAGGCCTGCTAAATCAGCGTTTATGGCGAGTGCTTTGGCGATGTCGGTGCCGCTGCGCACGCCGCCTGCAGCGATTATTGGGAGTTTAACGGTTTGGGCGGTTTCAATCAGGCTGACTGCGGTTGGTATTCCCCAATCCCAGAGAGCTTCACCCAAATAGTGCTGGACTTCGCCCTCCTTTTTGGTGGTGCGGTGGTACTCGACTGCTGCGAAGCTGGTTCCGCCGACTCCGCCGACGTCGATGGCTTTTACACCTGCCTTTTCAAGCGCTTTCGCATCCTCAGATGAGATGCCTGCACCTGTTTCTTTAGCGATAACTGGCACATCAACTGCGCCTGCGATCTCCTGGATTCTTGCGAGTACACCTTTAAAGTTGGTTTGTCCTTCAGGCTGGACGGCTTCTTGGAGCGCGTTTAGGTGGATGGCGACTGCGTCTGCATCAATCATCTCCACGATACGCTTTACTTCTTTTACTCCGTAGCCGTGGACAAGCTGTACTCCGCCGACGTTTGCGACTAGGAATGCGTGGGGCGCTTTTTCGCGTGCCACCCGATAAGTACGCTCTAAAGCACTGTTCTCTATTGCGGCTCTTTGGCTGCCGAGTCCCATTCCGAGGCCAAGTTTCTCAACTGCCTGCGCGATGTTCGCGTTGATTTCTATGGCTTCTTCGGTGCCGCCGGTCATTGCTCCGACGATTATTGGGGCGCCGAATTTTTTGCCCAGAAAAGAAGTGGACAGGTCGATTTTGGCTTTGTCTGTTTCTGGCAGTGCGCGGTGGACAAGCTGGATGTCTTCGAAGCCGGCGGTTGCGTTTTTAGCTTGCGCTCGGTTATCAAGACATATGCGAATGTGGTCTACTTTGCGTTTGCCAGTGGCTTCTGCCATTTTACGCCTTCTCTATTTCAGTGCCTAAGACACTCTGGTCTGTTAAGGCTCTGTAGATAGATAACCCTTTTGTGGCGCCGGTGATGGTTACATGTGTGCCTGCTTCGATTGCGGGGATCAGTTCGGCGATTTTGCCTGCCATTCCGCCTGTAACGTCGGTGCCCTGTGCTTTGCCGAGTTTAGGCTGGAGCTCTTTGAGTTCTTTTAGGTTGAGTTTCTTGAAGGGTTTTGCGTTTGGGTTGGTTTTGGGGTCGGAGTCGAATAATCCGTCTGTGTCGGTTCCGATCACGATTTTGGTTGCTTTGTACTTCAGTGCGAGGTATGCGACTAGTTGGTCGCCTGAGAGTACTGTGAAGCCGATTTTCTGGTCTAAGACGACATCGCCGTAGAAGATTGGTGTGTAGACTAGTTTTGCGTAGCCTTGCAGTATGGTGTCGTCGAAGATTTTGACTTTGCCGTTTTCAGTCATGAAGCAGCTTGAGGGTGCTATGCTGATTGCTGGGAGTTCGTGCAAGATCATGGCGTCCATGACGAGTCCGTTTAGGACGGTCATCATGTGGTGTGTTTCGGCGAAGCCCTGCTTCTGCGCGGGGTCTTCTTTGTAGCCTTCTTTTATTGCGTAACGTGCTGCTGTTGGGTGGCCGAAGCTGCCGCCGCCGTGAACAACAATTAGGTTGTCTAGGTCTGCCCGTTTGATTTCTTCCGCTAAGCGGTTAATTATGTCTGTTCTTGGCTGTGCTTCTTCGGCTTTGTCAGTTATGGCTGAACCGCCAATTTTCAGGATGATTGGTCTTGCATCGTTCATCGTAAATCGCTAACCTAACTATGTCTTTTTAACTTCGTCTTATTTAACGTTGCAGTCTGCTACTGAACTGGTATGGGCTGGCATGAAGAGATAGATTGCCATACAGGGTTGATGTATCACTAAAACTATGCACTGTCGGCTCTGAAAGGTATCAGCCGCGATTTTTCTAGACCCCCCTTATTTATCAGTAGATCAAAAATTTTCTGTTGACATTTTATAAACCACTAAAATATCATACTAAAAAACATCAGCTTACCATGTATCCACCCATCCACAACACAACAAACAATTAACCACCCCTGGTGTGATAACTATCAATAACCTACCCGAATATTCAGAATTAAGTCATTTCCACTGTAACAAATCATAATTCTCGATCAATTTAGACTTGTTTAACAAAGCT
>JAAYYI010000082.1 GCA_012515445.1 Candidatus Bathyarchaeota archaeon
CGACCAAACACCATAGATTCTTGCTATAATAGAATCAGCCGTTACGGCGTTCTGGAATCCCCAAGGCTGAAGAATCGGGTCATAAGTGAATATTAGGGTGGTTGTTAGATCAATAAGAGAGAAAAGAAACGCTGGAAAATACAGCGCTACATAGGTTAACTTCTTCTTCAACACCTCGCTTCCAGTGAATGCAAGCGCGAAATGAAGCATCAACGCATCCAAGAATGGCCAGAACGCAAGGACTCTGCCCCAGAAAGCCGCGTCCGCAGCGCTTGAAGACACCGACATCATAAAATAGCAGATAGCCCAGTATGCGTTGAAAAACATTACACCCATGAAAAGCCGGTTAGTAGAAGCTTTCCTGTTAAGAGAATAAACACTAAACCCTAATAGTATGGATATGGTTGTAGCACATATTAGCAGTAGAGTGTATAGATTCATAGTTTTTAACCGCGATGGATCAAGCTAACCGCTTGTCAGGAATTAAAGGCTTTATGGATAAAATAATTGTGTGTGAATTTATAGGAATTACAAGCCACCAAAGACAATTTCCAAGCCCTTAAGGTTTAAGGTCCAACGGCACCTCTACTTTTATGGTTGTTCCCTTTCCAACAACGCTCTCTATAGCTATGTCTCCACCGTGCGCTTTGATGTTGCGTTTGCATATAACCATACCGAACCCCATGCCTTTGGCTTTAGTGGTGAATAATGGTGTCCAGAGTTTTGCGATTGTTTCTTTGGTCATTCCACAACCGTTATCTTTGAAGGTGAATACGACTTTGCTCTCTTCTACAATACTTGATACGTACATTTCACCGCCGCTTGGCATTGCGTCAAAAGCATTTTTGAAAAGGTTGATGAAGCTGCGACAGATTTTTACTTCGTCAATGAAGAATTGAGGTGAATCGGCTGTATCATCAATTAAAGTGATGTTTTTAGGTTGTGCTGAAAGCGCCAATGCAGCTTTAACTAGGTTTTTAGGGGTAACCTGAGACAGTTCTAGCTTGACTTCTTCAGAGTAGTAACTTGCGTAATCAAGTAAGTCGTTGATTATTTTGTCAGAGTAAATTATGTTTCTGTCTATAGTCTTAAACATAGACTTCTCTTCAGCGTTAAGTTTGCCATCAAGCTTTTTACTTAAATAAAAACTGGCCACGCGGATTCCTGATAATGGATTACGCAGATCATGCCCCAGCATCCCTGCCAACTCCCCGATGGATGCGAATCGCTCGGATTTCAGCAGCTTCTCTTCAATCGCTCTTCGCTCAGTTACATCATGCAGTACAAATGCTGCTCCCACATCTTTACCTCTATTATCTGAAACTATTGAGCCTGATACAGTGCCAATTCGTTTATCTCCAGTTTTTGTATAGAAAGACAACTCTGTATTCTTAATTTCTCGGATATTACGAAGGCCCTCGAGAATTCGAGGAGTGGAATTCTCTTTATTTAGAGCGTTTGCTGTGGTTAATAATTCGTTTATTGATTTATCCACCACTTCCTTTTCGCTGTACCCTGTTAAATCTAGGAAGGACTTGTTGACCTTCATTACTTTACCATCAAGCATTACAAGGATAACTGCGTCTGTCATTGTAGAGAAAATGCTCTCCATGGCGATTTCAGGCCTAAAGCTAAACAGGTCATACTTCAGCATTCCGTAAGCCACAAAAAAAGTGGTTAAACTGGAAAGTATCGCTCCTATACCTGGAAAATCTATGCCTGCTAAAGGAAACAAAGAATCTGTAATTAACGCGAAAAAGACCGGGATCGTAAAAGCGAAAGCAACAAGCTTTGCTTGTTCGCTCTTAATTTTGTTAGTCAATCTTTTACGATATTTAATAAATAAAATGACTGATAAAACCGCAAATGCACACGCCCAAAGGCTATCCAAATAACACAGCAAAGAATCATTAGGTAATGTGTTCTGGTAACCCCAATACTTCAGGATAGGTGTTGTGCTTATCACGTTTGGCATAGTTAAATCAGTAAGCGAAAAGAATAACGCTGGAAAATACAAGGCGACATAAATGAACCTGTTTTTCAGCAAATTGCTTTTAGTGTAGACTAGCGTGAAGTGAAGCAGAAAAGACATGATGAAGGGCCAAAAGCAAAGTACTTTTTGCCAAAAGAGAGCACCTGAAAGCGTGGGTGATTGAGATATCATAAATAGGCAGAATGCCCAGTATGCGTTGAAAGCCATCATAAGCAAGAAAAGCCTGTTCAATTGTGCTTTTCTATTTAGAAAAAATACGCTTACTCCTAGAGTTATCGATATTGCGCTTGCCAACAGAGATAGTAAAGCGTAGACGTTCATCTATTTTTCATCCGATAGTTGGAGGTAGTGAATCCGGACATACTCTGAAATCATAGTAGCAACAACCGCTTTTACGCGAAAAAAGAGCTTGTGCGTATATTTTGTAAATAACATTTATGTCAGCGCAGTATCAGCATGCTTTTATTTGAGGCGAAAGAACTACTGTTAACGTAATGTAAACTTCAGTGCAGGTTGCATGCGTATGGTTGAATTAAGACAGCAGGAACAACAACTCCTATCCACACTAGACAAACTGGGCGGAAGTGCAAGCATAGAAAAACTTGTAGCTTCATGCGGCTTCCCAGACGCAGCAGTCATGCGTTCCGCACTAACGCTTCAGGAAAAAAACCTTCTCGCCATACAGGCAGCTACAAGAAACATAATTAAACTCACAGCCGAAGGCAAAACATACGCCCAGAGCAGCCTGCCAGAGCGCAAACTAATTCAAGCAGTCGCCGAACTAGGCGGCAAAGCAGACCTGCGCGCCGCAGCAGAAAAGGCAAATATCGAGCAACAGTTTATCCAAATTGCCCAAGGCTGGATTATCCGGAAAAAATGGGCGTTCTACGACTCAAAAACCAACACGTTAACCATCAACGATGCCCTTCTACACCAGATGCATGTTCCACAGGGCTGCGACGAAACACTACTCAAGTACCTCAGCGAAAAAGAGCAAGTAGCCCAAGATGACTTAAGCGCTAAACTAAAAGACGCAGCGGAACAGCTAAAAAAACGTAAACTCGTAACTATTGAGCCCAAAACCACTCGAGTTCTTAAAATCAGCGAGGAAGGCAAGAAAGCTGCTTCTGAAGCCACAATCTCCGTTCCTGAAGTAACCAAGCTAACACCTGAACTTATAATAACCGGAAAATGGCGCGAAACAAAATTCCAAAAATACAACATCCAAGCGCAAGTCGCGAAAACCTGGCCTGGCAAAAAGCACCCATACCTAAGCTTCCTCGACGACGTAAGAGCGAAACTGGTACAGCTGGGCTTCCAGGAAATGGTGGGGCCACAGGTTGAAACCAGCTTCTTCAACTTCGACGCATTAAACGAGCCGCAAGACCACCCAGCACGTGAACCCACAGACGTCTTCTACATCAAAGAACCCAAATATGGTTCACTTGAAACTCACGCAAAAGCTGTAGAACAAGTAAAGCAGACACACGAAAACGGCTGGACCACTGGCTCCACAGGCTGGGGCACCAAGTACAGCCTTGAAGTAGCGCAGCGGCTGATTCTAAGAAGCCAAGGCACATGCCTAAGCGCAAGGACAATGGAGAGCGGCAAATACAGTGTTCCCAGCCGCCACTTCGCCATCGCCCGCGTGTATCGCCCCGAAATCACTGACCGTACGCACCTAAGCGAGTTCAACCAGGTTGAAGGCATAATACTCGATGAGAAACTGACGCTTCGCGACCTTTTAGGTGTCTTGGGAAAGTTTGCGATGGAGATTGCCGGTGCACAGAAAGTTCGTTTTAAACCGGACTACTTCCCGTTCACGGAACCCAGTGTCGAACTCAGCGCATATAAGGAAGGGTATGGGTGGATAGAATTCGGCGGGTCAGGAATCTTCCGCCCTGAAGTCACGATGCCGCTGGGCGTTAAAGCGCCGGTTATTGCTTGGGGGTTGGGTGTTGACAGGTTGTTTATGATGAAGTCTGGGCTTAGTGATATCCGACAGATTTTCTGTCAGGATCTTGATTGGCTACGTAAAAAGCAGGTGACTTAAGATGCCGACGATCGATATAGACTACAATGAACTTCAGCGACTCCTAAAAGTCGACCTTAATGGTGACATGGAGAAACTCGATGACATCCTTTCCTACGTTAAAGCGGAAGTGAAGGGCTTTGATGAGAAAGAGAACGCTGTCACGGTTGAGTTTAAGGATACTAATCGCCCTGACCTGTGGAGTATCGAGGGTTTAAGCCGTGCACTGCGGGGTTATCTGGGTCAAGAAAAGGGTATAAAGACGTATTTGCTGGGTAAATCGGATGTTGAGGTTAAGGTTGACGCTAAAATCTTTGGTGTTCGTCCCTTCATCTGCTGCAGCCTCGTTAAAGGCATTCACCTCTCCGATGAAGTGATTAAGGGTATTATGCACCTGCAGGATAAGCTGGATCAGACTAACGGTAGAAGCCGCCAGAAGACAAGCATCGGAATCTATAATCTTGACTTGATCAAACCACCGATCATCTATACTGCTGTTGTGCCTTCCGAGGTAAGTTTTGTGCCGCTGGGCTTTTCTGAGCGGATGAGTCTTGATGAGGTTTTGGAAAAGCATCCTAAAGGGCAGGAGTACGGTCACATCGTTAAGAAACATCAGCTTTATCCGATGCTGTTTGACAGTGAAGGTAACGTTCTGTCTTTCCCGCCAATCATAAACTCTAACGATTTGGGCAAGATCACCGAGGAATCGGTTAATCTGCTGGTTGAAGTCACCGGCACGTATTATCAGACGGTGCTGAATACGCTTAATCTGGTTACGTTGGCGCTGATTGACCGCGGCGGAAAAGCGTACTCGACAACTGTGAATTATCCTGCCGGTAAAGATTACCTGCAAAGTTCGGTTGTTACTCCTGATTTCAGCAGCAGAGTTTTCAAGCTGGCCGTGGCTGAGACGAATCTGCTTTTGGGTTTGGATTTGTCGGCGGCTGAAATCGCTGATTTGCTTGGTATAGCGGGTTTAGGCGTCGAAAGCGTCTCTGGGGATTACTTGACGGTGCTTGTTCCCTGTTACCGCGTTGACGTTATGCATCAGGTTGATATTATCGAGGACGTTGCTGTGGCGTATGGCTACAATAATATTGTGCCGCTGTGGCGTGAGTTGCCGACGACGGGTAAAGCGAAACCTGACACTGCGTTTATTAACACTGCGCGGGACTTGATGGTTGGGTTAGGCTACCAGGAAGTCCTTAACACGACCTTAACGAATCCTGATACGCTTTTTACAAAGATGAACTCTGCCGCCGAGAAGTTTGTGGAGCTTGCGAATCCTAAGGTTATTACGATGAATTGCCTGCGGAATCAGCTGCTTCCGGGACTTATGGAGTTTTTGACTGTTAATCCATCAGTTGAGTTTCCGCAGAAGATTTTCGAGTTGGGTAACGTTACACTACCGGATGCTTTGGCGGAGACGAGGACAAAGGATGAAAGCTGGCTTGCTGCAGTGAGTACGCATCCGAACGCTGACTTCAGCGAAATAAAATCGGTGTTGGATTCGTTTATGGCTAACTTCGGTTTTGAGTGGCAAATCCGCGCTGTTTTGCATCCGAGTTTTATGGATGGGCGAGTGGGCGAAGTAATCGTTGCAGGTAACTGTATTGGTTTAGTCGGGGAAGTTAACCCGGCTGTGCTGCAGGCGTGGAAACTAGAAAACCCTGCCGCGGCGTTCGAGCTACATTTCCAGTCCCTGATCGATTTGAAGCTTGGGCGGATGTAGTTACACGGTGGCGGCGACTACGTTTGCTTCCACTTTCTCTATAACTGCCGGTTCCAAGCCCATTTCCTGTAGCATCTTGTTTAGCAATCTTGTATCGACATGTCGGCAGTTCGGGTTTTTGCATACGTAGACTTCGGTTGAGAACTTGTAGGTGTCCGAGTGGCAATCTGGACATTTAGAGTACATAAAACCACACATTATCTAGGGCTGCTTTGGGATTAATCCTTTTTGGAAAAAGGCGTTGCGCGAATAATGAGGCGACTTTTACAGATTGGCGAAGGGAAGGTACCTGTGATTTTTTCTATACCCCTTTATAGGCTCAACAGTTGCAGACTGAAATAGCGGCAGGGTGGGCGTTTGTTGGGTTTTGGAGGTGGCGGTGTGGGCGGTGGCAGGTGTTGTTTTTGTTTGGTTGTGCGTTTGCGCCGCGAGCCTTTGCGTCTGCGGTTTAGGGCTTTTTCGTGTCGGCGTTTGCTCCTAAAAAGCCAAAAATACGGCGCGTCGCCATACTGTTTTTGGTGGTGTATGTTTTGAGGGATAAATATCAAGAGGAACTAGATCGCCAGCGAACTCTGCAAGCTCGACTTGAAAACGCTATGAACCGCCAGGAACCCCAAACTAAACGGGACCAGCAGCTAGGTGACCTCGACAGGTGGCTGGACCAGCAGGAAACGCCGAAAGGGCGCACAAAAAGTGCCTGACCCCTACAAGCGCCTAAAAAGGCAACTGGACCGCAAACGGCGCCGCGAGCACTTCAGCCAAATAAGAGAGGACCAGTTGCTTGACCTCGCTTATCGCTGGTTTACGCCTGAGCAGGAGCGATTGGATGCACAGTTGCATACACAGCTTGACTGGCTACTAAGACAGCAGTAACCGCCAAAAAAGAGGAAAAGTTACCTCTGCAGCTGATTAGCTCCGCCTTTGAAATTATAGCTCTTACTGTTTTCCCATGATTCTGCGGCTGGATGGTGAAGTACCCCCTAACAGTCATAAAAACCGTGGACCGCCGCCGATACTACGACAGTCTACAGAAAGCCGGCAACGCCAACCCCCGCCCAATCGTCAACTTTGTGGCGCGGTGCGTGGAGCAATCGCTTGATTTGTACCTAAGCGCCGTTGAACCCGCCGAACCAAAAACCAGACTGCTCAGCTTAGGCCGAAGCAGCAAAACATACGCCATACAGCCAAGAATACCTAAGCCTCCTCGCAAGGCAAAATCGCTGCAATAAAGGTCGGAAGGAACTGGCAAATCAGCCAAAAAGCACTAGAGGAATACCAGGCAAAATTATCGGAGCGGTAAGGCCTAATCCCAATAATGTGATTAATTTTATACACTGGAAGCTTCTACTGATTGTTGATCAAAAGATGATACCCAAACATATGCCCCCACTTGAAGGTAAAGACGCCGAAAGATTTGCCAAGCAAGACAGAAAGCCGTTGAGTAGACGCCAGAAGGCACATTTGTTAGCATGTTTGGAGCTCTACAAGAAAAATCCAATATAGCATTCTTCCCCCAAGGAGACCTTGACGCTTATAGTGCAAATAAAGTACGACAAAAAAGCCGACGTTCTCTACATCTGGCTAAGAAAAGCAACCGCCGACATAAGCGCTGAAGCAGCAGAAAACGTCATAATCGACCTCGACAAAGCCGGGTGCGTCATAGGCATAGAAGTGCTTGACGCCTCAAAAAACATGGGCCAAAAACTCGTAACCAAAATTATTACAGCAGAAAAATTAAAGGCAACAGCCTAAAACCGCCACCAGCCTACTTTGGCTTGTTACCGCGTCCACCACCCGACGGCTTACCCGTAGTAAAATTACCCTAGATTCAAGCGCTCGCAATTTTACTATCGAGGCTTTATCTGCTTCAGAGGTTCTGCGCCCTCCCTTATTTAACGATGGAATTCCAATATCAGGTAACATGAAAAGTAGGGTTTGATAGTCCGGTTTCAAGTAAACGATATAAAACTGACCAGCCCCCTATCAACCGATGAGACCCACAACTGCCATCTTCTTCGTTGTTTCCATAATTTTAGCCGTTTGCATAATCGCATTTGTCGCAGTAACCCTAAACAGCACATTTTCTGGGTCGAACCCAACTATTTCCCCAACACTAACTCCAACTCCAACCTTAACCGACCCACCAAAATCGACGCCAGCCGCAAACATTTCTTACAAATATCCCTTGATCTTCACATACGATTACCTAAAAGAAGACCTAGACAACGGTCGAACCGTGGTCGGATACATAATAATCGCTGACTACCATAAAGACACACCCATCACCATTAACTACAGTGACTTCTATCTAAAGCTCTCAGTCCGAAGCGGCATGAACACAACTGATGTGGGAACCGTAAGACCACAAAACAATGGTACCTTTATCCTAGATCCTTCACATAACCATGAGGTATTCGATCTAAGTTTTCAATTCCCAACTATCAACTTAAATGGGGATGAACAAGCTATGATACAATTACGGTTACAGTATTCTGGGCAAGCAAAATTATTCGGTTAATATAATTCAATTTTCCCCCGATACTTACCTGTGATGCAAGGATAATTTGGGCTACCACCGCTCTTTCCGCCCTTGCCCAAGATTTCACCTCCAATGGTTAAGGCGATTTTGGGCTGTTTTGCTTTTATAAGTAATCCAAATCCAAGTTTCCGCTTCTAGATATACCTTAATTCGTAGCCGTGGAATGGCATGATGCCGCCCACGCTGGTCTGCTGGAGTGTGGAAAACCGGAAAGTCAACTTGAAACTCGCCTGCGAGTGGTCTCCGCCGACGGTAACGAACCCAGACTCGAACGGATACGCCTTAGAGCTTTCAAGATAAATGGGGTACGGCTCAAGTCCGCCCCGCGAAGTCATAATAGCTAAATAGAAACGGCTATAGTCCAGCGTTAACGCTTCTCCCTGATACTGGACATCGATTGACACTACGACTGTTGTGGTTGCTCCGTCTCCGGTTGATTCTCGTCTGTATTCGCTATAGTTGGCTGTTATGTTGTGGTCGGTGATTGTGGTTGTCTGCGGTGCGGGTGTAGCGGCGGCTGTTGGTATAGGCGTCGGGGTTGGCTGCTCTGTCGAGATGCTGCTTGCTGTCGGTTGAGGCTGCATGGAATACGGCGACGGGCTAACCCCAGATTGATGTCCACCAAGCATCAATCCAATATTCACCCCGATACTGAGTGCTAAGGCAACAAGCAAAACGAGAATTAATCCAACATAAAGCCTGCGCATAGAATCAAAAGAATAGCGCCCTCATATAATGTCTCCTAAACTCAGTCTCCGATAGAATTTTATAAGGTGCCCTCCATGTTTCAAAAAACGATGAAACCGGTAATAACTTCGCCCCTTAACTCAAAGCTAGGACTATTGGCTCAGAGTAGTGCTTTGACTCTGTTTATCCATCATATTAGCCGATAAGCCTTGGTTTTTCTTCGTTTCCTTTAAATATTAGTGTTTGAACTATGCATGTGCAAAAAGAAGGAATATCTGAAGTATGGGTTCCAAGTCTCCAAGAGGCGAATTCGCCGCAAGGCAATTAGCTAAGAAACGTAAGAATTTCCGATGGCACGATAGATACTTTAATCGACGTATGCTCATGCTCGACGAAAAAGTCGACCCAATGCAGGGTGCACCACAAGCACGCGGCATAGTACTCGAGAAAGTCGGTGTTGAATCTAAGCAGCCCAACAGCGCCATTCGTAAATGTGTCAGAAC
>JAAYYI010000083.1 GCA_012515445.1 Candidatus Bathyarchaeota archaeon
ATCAACGACCAAGTAAGCGACATCGACTTTGTCTGCGTCGGCTGCCCACACTGCAGCATCAAGGAAATACAGGAAATCGCCGACCTCATCAAAGGCAAAAAAGTCAAAGACGGAGTCGAACTCTGGGTAGCAACCTCGCGCACGGCAAAGCAGCTTGCGGATAAACGCGGCTACACAGCCACCATTGAAGCAGCGGGAGGCAAATTCGCCTGCGACACATGCATGGCAGTAGCGCCTCTAAAAGGTAGGTTTAAGGCATTGGCGACGACTTCGGCGAAGGGATGCTTCTATTCCAGACAGAGCCTCATGAAAACCAAGATGGGCAGCATGAGTGAATGTGTAAATGCAGCGGTGAGTGGAATATGGAACAACTAAAGGGACGAATAATCTATAAGGGCAAAGCCGAAGCAGAAGCACTCGTTACATCGATGCCGATTAGCTTCTACGGCGGCGTCGACCCAAACACGGGCGTAGTTATCGAGAAAGGCCACGAATTAAACGGTGTCAGCGTCAAAGACAAAGTTTTGGTGTTCCCGCAGGGCAAAGGCAGCACTGTGGGCAGCTACACATTGTACCGCATGAAGAAGAACGGCGTTGCACCAGCAGCAATGATCAACAAGGAAACCGAAACCATCATCGCGGTGGGAGCTATCATCAGCGAAATACCCTTCGTCGACAAAGTAGACGTCAGCAAATTCAAGACAGGCGCCAAAGTCACCGTCGAGAATGATACCGTAACCATACGCTAAAAAGCAGTAAGAGAGCTTTTTTCCCTCTATCTATTTTTAGTCCGCTTTATGTCTTAGCGCAGTCAAATTCATATGGGTTAGGTCAGCTGCGATTTTTCTCTAGACCCCCTTATTTAAAGGCGCATACGGAAGCATATGCAAAAAGCTAGCCGTCGTCTGTTGCTCTGCAGCTACCTCTCTCCCCTTATATAAAGCGGCTATTTGTCAGTTGCCTTAAAGCATTTTCTGTATAACTATTAATACTCCAATTCGGCATTAAATGCATCATCCCTTGGGTTCCTCACGTATGCCTGCAAACAAAGCATTAGTAGACGAGATTGAATCATCAATTATCCGGGACTTCTCTTTATCAACGATGAACTGAAAAAGCTGCACTCACAAATGCTTGACCAAATCACCGCCGCTGCAAGCCGCTCACCGGTCTACAGCAAAATAGGGCACATCACCGACGTCTCCCAGCTCAGCAAGCTACCAATGACCTCTTATGATCAGATTCAGGCGCTATTTGACCAACTCGGCGCCGAAAACGTGCTCCTAGAGAAACCCCACATATTCTGGTACACCTCCGGATCAACGGGCAAACAGAAGAAAGTCTACTACAGCGAAGCCGACCACGACGTTATCGCACAGGGTTTCATGCAACTGCTTTACTTAAGCGGCGTACGCGTTACGGATAGCGCTTGGGTTTTTACTTCCACAGGCGGCGACACCCTATTTGGGCGCGTGCTGAATAAGTATGATTTACCCGGACTCATCACCACTCTTGCCAGCGAAATGGATGTGATCAAGGCGCTTCGGAACGCTTCCAAGCTGGAGCGAATCGACACCACGGTCGGAGTCACATGGCTCTACCTTGTCATCCACAAGATAGCGCATCACCCCCAAGAGTTCCAGAAGATAGTGCAGAAACTGGTGAAGGACAAAGTCAAAATCCCCGGGTTATCATGGCTTATTTACAGGTACCTCATGCGGGGCATAGACTACCAGAACCTCGCAAAAACCCTCTCAAAGACAAGACTGGGCTTCTCACATGCCGAAGCACTCGCGCCATACATCCCCAAGATTAAGGCAGCTTACCCGAAGATGGAGATGCATGACGTTTTCGGCGCAACCGAGCAGTGGGTGCAGGCGATACAGGTCTCAACCGAGCACAACTGGCTCAGCTTCTTTTTGCGTTACTCTATCCCAGAGTTAGCTGAACCAGAAGAGGTGCTTAAAGCCAAACAGGACCCAACGTACATACCGAAAACGACGCCCTGGTATGAATGGAAGAAGGGCATGCGCGGCGAACTTATCTTAACCCGCCCGGGCGAGTGCCTGCCATTGATCAGGTACCCGACCGGCGACATGATTGAAGTCATGGACCCAGCCTACAAGTTCACAGTTAAACTCGAAACCACATCACTCGACATTACCCTGCCGGCGATAATGTCTCTTGGCAGAGCAACTGACTCAGTAGACTACGACTCCGGCGACCAAAACGGCAACTTTTTCGGCTTCAAAGTCTACTCACGACAGATAAACGACGCACTCTTCAAAATCCCAAACATCCGCTGGTGGGAACTCTACCACATCAGAGGCAGCCCCGGCAGATTCATCTTCCTCGTAATCCCCGAAGCCCCAGTACAGAGCCCGCGGGAATTCCAAGCGGAGATACACGCTTCGCTTACCAAAACCTTCGTCGAATACGGCGCGGTTGACACAGGCAGGCAATTCATACTGGACGGCTCGGTAGCAAACGGTAACGGCGCCCCGCATAAGGAACTCATCGAGGTAGTTGTCACGCGCCCAGAAGCCTACAACGTTATAGATCGAGAGGTAAAGCGCCGCATGAAGGAAGGCAGGGCGATGGGTCGCCAGAAGCCTAAGCGGATAATTAAGGTGGAAAACGAAGCGGAATTCAAGCGGCTTGTTGAGGAAAAACTGAAGGCATAGATCCACCCGTCTCAGAAGTACCTCCCCCTCCCTATCATACTGAAAACGATGCCCTCAAGAGACCCCCTCTATGATTTCTGCAATGAACAGCTAATAAAGAAGTTAGGCACCCCGCAATAGAAACAAAGATCACTCGATATCAGGCACTGTAGCAGAGAAGCTCAAATTTTAACGTTAAATATGTTTAGCTACCAATTATTCATCAGGGAGCAACATGCCGTTTGAAGCGCAGATTCGTCGTCTTTTCCGCCGTTCTGGCAATTGCTGTTATTCTACTATCGGTTTTCTTAGCTAACGGCTTATTCACCAACCCCCAGCAGAGCCGAGAATTCTACATTGGAGTCGAATACGCCTACGCCGACGACACCGCCCAGCTCAAAGCTTTGGTGGATAAAGTCAAAGACTACACCAACCTCTTCGTCATAGGTTCCATCGCGATTTCCTTCAACCGATCTGCGCTGGATGAATCATGCGATTACATCACCCAGTCGGGGCTAAACTTAATCGTGTTCTTCACTGGCATAGACAGGTACAGCAACTGGACGAGCAGCTACACGATCAGGGACTGGATGGCTGATGCCCAGCAGCGGTATGGCGACAAATTTTTGGGTATATACAAAATCGACGAACCCGGCGGAAACCAAATCGACCAAGGCAACTCCACCATAATTCACAGCGCAGCAAGCTACACGCAAGCCTCAGAAAGCTATGTCGGCAACCTCACGCTAATGAACAACTACTACCATCCCTACACTCCTCGGCTTTTCACCGCCGACTACGCACTGCATTGGTTTGACTATAAAGCAGGCTACAGCGGAGTTTTCGCCGAATTTGTTGGCAATGAGAGTCGCCAGCGGATAATTGCGCAGACCCGCGGAGCTGCCACAGCATTCCAGAGGGATTGGGGCGTCATCATCAACTGGAAATACAACCAGCCGCCGCATTACCTTGAAAGCGGTATAGAACTCTACAGCGACCTATCGTTGGCTTACAGTGCAGGCGCCAAATACGCCATAGTTTTCAGTTATCCAAACATGACAGGCAGCAGCTACGGTATACTAGAAGATGAGCACTTTACCGCACTGCAGCGGTTCTGGAGTACCTTGAATTCTAATCCCGATAGCTTCGGCTCAAACACAGCACAGGTTGCCTATGTTGTGCCAAAGGATTATGGCTTCGGCTTCCGCAGCGCAGGCGACAGCATCTGGGGCCTCTTCCCAAGCGACAGCCTTTCCGCAAAAATCTATGGTGACGTACAAACCCTCACAGACCGATACGGTGCAGCCTTCGACATCCTCTACGACGAACCAGAAGTAGCAGCGCAACTGCTTGGGAACTACAGTAACGTTTTCTACTGGAATCAGTCAATAACCTAAAAACGCAAGCAACACCAAGGCATCTTGAATGCAATGAACGAGAAAAAACGCTTCATCTTCCACCTTGACATGGATCACTTTTACACGGCAGTCGAGGAACGAGAGAACCCCACTATCAAGGGTAAACCCGTCGTGGTCGGCTCCAACCCAAAGGCGGGCAAGGGCCGAGGAGTAGTGAGCACAAGCAACTATGAAGCCCGTGCCTCTGGCATCCGTTCAGGTATGCCTATCTCGCAGGCTTGGCGGCTTTGCCCAGACGCCGTGTATCTACCGCCGAATTTCCCGCTCTACATCCAAGTTTCACGGGAAATAATGGCCATCGCACGCAAGTATGCTGATAAGTTTGAGCAGTGGGGCATAGACGAGGTGTTTTTAGACGTAACTAACCGCGTGAAGGATTGGGCAGATGCAGAAGTGCTGGCACGCCAGATCAAGCAGGAAATCAAGGCTAAAGAACGCCTTACGGCCTCAATCGGGGTCGGACCCAACAAGTTAATCGCTAAAGTGGCCAGCGACTTCCAGAAACCCGACGGTTTAACAGTCGTCAGAGAAGAGGACGCCGAGAAATTCCTTGCTCCGCTGGCTGTGCGCAAGCTGCTTTGGGTGGGACGGAAAACCGAAGCTAAACTCAAGGCGCTGGGCATCAACACGATCGGCGACTTAGCCCGCTACGACCCAACTGTGCTCTCGTCAATGTTTGGTGTTATGGGGTTGCAGATGCACCTGTCTGCAAGGGGTTTGGACCGAAGCGAAGTTGAGGAACGCGTAGGCGTCAAGAGTGTAAGCCACGAAACCACTTTTGAAGAGGACACCGCCGACTCCGACGCTATCTTACAAGCCCTCGACTCCTTATGCGTAGAAGTGCAGAAGGAAACCGCCGAACAGAAATTGCTCTTCAAAACAGTCTCTATCAAAATCCGCTATCAGGGCTTTGAAACCCACACAAAAGCCAAAACCCTACCCCGACTAACCAACCGAGTTGAAGACCTGAAAAAGACCGCTCGAGAACTGCTACTGCCCTATCTTGATGTGGATATGAAAATCCGGTTGATAGGCGTCAGGGTTTCCAGCTTGGTCAGCTGCGAAAAACAGAAAACCCTGTTTTGATTTGCCTATGTCTCATATTCTGTGGGGTCAGTTATGCCTGCTTCGGCGAAAGCCCGTTTGCGGTTGGTGCAGGATTCGCATCTGCCGCAGTGCTTCTCGCCATCACGATAACATGACCACGTCAGCTCCAGCGGAACACCCAACTCTATGGCCTCTTTAAGCAGCTCTGACTTTCTGCAGCCGTTAAAGGGCGCCTGTATTGCGATGTCCGTCTCTGTTCCCAGCCGCGCTGCTTTCTCAAACGCCTCATAGAACTCCTTTCGGCAGTCAGGGTAGTTGGGTTCGTCCGAGCCATGCGCCCCATAGAAGATGTGGCTTGCCCCAACCGA
>JAAYYI010000084.1 GCA_012515445.1 Candidatus Bathyarchaeota archaeon
AGCGGCAGCGGAAAAACCAGCATAGCCCGCCATCAGTGGCCTGAGGCATATTTTGCTGATTTACGAGAACGCTATCAGCAATCTTGTTTTCTCAATGACTTTCCACCGGAACTAAGCGTCAAGGACATTGGCACCGCATTGTGCAGCAGTGGATTTAGTGAGCCGCCTTCTTGGCTGAAAAGCTATGCAGTATTGAGCCAAGGGCAAAAGATGCGTGTCGATGTTGCCCATGCGCTTTGTCTGCCCCAAAACTTGGTCGTCTTCGATGAGTTCACAAGTACCGTGGACCGCACCGTCGCCCAAATTGGCAGCTACGCGATTAGCCGTGCCGTCCGAAAACAGCCAGGTAAGCAGTTTATCGCCGTCACTTGCCATTTTGATGTGCTGGATTGGCTTGAGCCTGACTGGGTTTATGATGTGGATGCTAACGTGTTTTGGGATTACACGGGCACATTGCAGGAGCACAAGACGTCTTTTGGAACCCAAGTTAGGAGTGTAAAAAAAAACGACGTCACCCGCCAATCATCCTATCAGTGCATAGGTGCAACCTTGCCATGTGGCAGGTGTTTAGGGAACATCACTATCTAAACACTAAGGCTCTTGGGGCTGGCATACGATGCTACGTCGCCAAATATGGAGATAAACCCATCGCGTTTATTGCGGTTGCTAATGTGCACATGAAAGTGCAATACTATCGGGTCAGTCGGCTTGTTGTCCTACCAGATTACCAGGGCATCGGTGTAGGTAAGCGGCTGCTGGATTTTATGGCGGACCTCTACACACGGCAGACTAAACGTCCCTTCTATATTGTAACAAGCAATCCTCAGCTTGCACGCGGCTTGAAAAATTGGAAAGTTAAGCGGTTTGGGCATGGCAGTTGGGGAAGAAGCAACACAAGAATAAACCGGGGGCTCGTTAAAGCGAACAGTAGGGGCCGCTTGACAGTCACTTTAGAATATGCTCCGAAGATGGGAGTGCCAAAGCCATGATTCTTTTTTGGCGGTCTTTTCCTAAAATTGGCGGAAAACTCTTTGGGGGGTATTTGCTTGGATGATGTGTTGTTTCGGCGTCGGCAGCGTATGCTTCGGCTTTTAGCTGTTGGAAATAGCTTGAAGGTTGTTGTTGAGACAATAAGCAGTGAGTTTAATGTTCCCAAGAAAACCGTTTACTCTGACCATAGCCGCATGAATGAATGGGTACACGACCTGCAACAGGATAAGCAGTTGTCCTCTTTGGTGCGGGAACGGCTAGACCTACTTAACCGTGAACTACTAAGTTTGATGCTTGAAATTGACGCTACAGGAGAAAAGAAAGCGTCTATCAAGGAACGTTTTCTGAAGGTGAATGCTGCTATAGCTGCCCTAAAAGTTGTTCAAGAACAGATTAAGTTGGGGCAGAATCTTGGGTTAATTGAGCGTAAGCCTGAGGAAGTAATCACCTATGGTTCCATTGGCATGCCCTTTGCCTGTGATCCAGAGATAAAAAAGGCGCTAGTAGCGGAGTCAGAACGTCAAGCTCAACAACGTAAATTAGAAAACGAGAGGAGAGCTGCTGAAGATGCCGCGGAAGGTAGCGAAAATAAACCTGCGACCGGGGGTTGATTTTCTTCGCTATTGCCCGCACGCCAAGCAGGTGCCTTTTCATGCAGGGAAAGGCGTTTATGCTCAACGTGCCTGCAGTTGCGGAACTGGGAGCGGAAAGACAAAATGTGGAATAGGTGAGGATATTCGTTGGGCGCTTGAGTATCCTGGTTCAGTCGGCTATATCTTTGAACCCAGCTATCCCATGATGAAGCGCATTTTGTTTCCTACGTTGGAGTCCCCCGACTTTTTAGGCTGCAAGTATCCATTCACTCAAAATCCCTACGTTGCCGACTTCATACGCAACCCTACAGAAATGCGCTTGGAGTGGATTAATGGCTCGCAGTGGTGGTTTGTCTCGCTTGAAGATGCCGAGCGCGCGGAAGGTCCTAACCTAGACTACGCACAT
>JAAYYI010000085.1 GCA_012515445.1 Candidatus Bathyarchaeota archaeon
AAAACTTGAAGCTCATACTATCATATTTGGTTGCAGAAAACAACCACTAATTTTTTCCATAAAAAGGAAGGGAAGTTTCTTTTTCCCTTTTAGTAGTGGCCGCCGGCGTTTATGCAGTTAACTTTCATGTAACTGTCGCTACCTGAGTCGTATGCCATGACCATAACATACTGATAAGTTATGCCTGGATTTCCGCAGTCAATCCATCTGTCACCGCTATTGTAGACCAGTTGTTCGCTTGAGGGTTGCCAGTTGTAGTTATCATTGGACGCATAGACGAGGAATCTGCTGAAAGGAGAATTTAGTGAGTTGCCGTGTACATAGATCGTGCCTGTGCATGGTCCGCCTATCCAGTAGGCTGCTCTTGCAAAAGCACCGGAACTAGATGCTAGGAAGGTTCCGTAGTAACTGTCCGGTACTCTAAACTGTGCGTCGGTAGCTCCAGTTATTGAGGCAGAGCCATAGGTTTCAGTCCATGGTGTGCTGCATGCAAAGTGTATTTCATTGTCAGGTATCATCCATTTCCAGCTTTCCCAACCTTGCTCTGTGTGTGTTGTGGAACAGCTGAATCCATGTCGGTTATTTTCTGATGGGATATCGTCGGTCGCGCCTACTTTTGTTCCTGCGCCGTCAAAGTTCCACCATTCAACTGCGAAGGAGATTTCGTATGTATGACCGTTCCAAACGTGTCCGTTTACGGCGTCAGTGAAGTCTTGTGTTGACCAATAGTTGGGCCATATGTCATAGCCGTAGGTTAAGCCGCTCCAGCTTAAGTCATAACTAAAAGTCAGTTGGTTGCCTGAATAGTAGTTGTAGTAGAAGTATTGTGAATCAACCCATATTGCTCCGCCCGTTCTACTGATTGGTATGTACATCGTTGGGTAGGGTCCTTCTGCAGGAATGGGGATCTCTAAGCCTGTTGCTACTACTTCGCCGTCGATCTTTAAGACCTTGAAAAGTCTGGCCTGCAAAAATTGATTGTTATCGAATCGGCTATCCATTGGAGGTAGCGTTGCTGTCAGGTAGGCTGTGTCAAACTTGTCTTGAGACGGGTACCCTGTGCATGATTGCTCGTATGACCAATCGTAACACCGCAGAAAACTCGAGTCATCGATTGACATACTGCCAATAATGGCTTCACCTGATGCCGATGCTGGACCTACGCCCAGAACAGCAAAGGTCGAAATTAACATCACCGCTAAAAGAGTGATGCTTACTGCTTTAACGCCCAACTATAACAATTAATCCCCAATTCCGTATTAATTATTACGAAAGGCTTTAGGTTTCTCAAAACAATGATGTTCGACACCATTGATTTTTACTACGGTATATTCCTTCCAGCCTTCACTACGCAATCTTAGGATATCTTCGAGAGTAGTGGCGCTTGTTGTATCGCATTCTCTGGGTGAAAAGTTAATTCTTCCAATGTATTTCATTGAGCTGCTAATGTTTTTGTGGCGTAATTGCTTTTGGACTTCCAGCACATTACCGTTTGTTTCGTAGGCAACTTTAGTTCCACCCCAATGACGAAAGCCACGAAGTTCTAAGTTAAGAAACCTTGGGTTTTGCTGTACTCTTGCGAGTCGGCGTTTAAGAACTCTAAACATCTCGGCGAAGACTTCATAATTAGAAGGAAATACTCTTTCGTTGTCATGTGGTAGAGCTGCGAGCATAGAGAGTAATCGGCTTGTTACTTGTTGTGTACCGCTTCTGTGACCTTTTACAGGGAAGTTTATTTTTATTGTAATGTTCTTTTCATCGATGTCTATCCATCGAATCTTCAATGCTTCTCCAGGATCTGCGAAAGTCTCTTTAAGTGTTTGAAGGTATGCGGCCATTCGTGCTGATTGTGCTCCAGTAATACAAGCATCTAACTCGTTTTCATAGGGAACATAGACTTCGATTTCTTCTTGTTTGTAGCCAGGATTTTCCCATTCGATTTTTAGCATTTTACAGAATGCGGCGTAAGCAGCGCAGTAAATCATTTTTGTACCATTTTTGTCCTTGACTGTTTCCCCTTTTCTATTAACGTGAGTCAATTGAGCTATGACGGTTTCCACCGTTTCAGGTGTTCTTAGGTTTGCACCGAGATTAACGAGATGTGTCAGTAAATCTGGGTATCTATTGTCTGTATTGTAGGCTTTGCGTTCTAAGTAGGCTCTGAATTGCGTTAGAAGACCTTGTTGGTCGGCATCTTCCACAGCGTTTTCTGTTTTTGCTGTGAATACCAAATTTTTCGCCTTTTCTGCGCTTATTTGGCTACAATCACTACGAAGGTTGTCTTTATATGAGTTATTACTGAATCTAAGACCGCAGTCTCTACAAATAAACCGTTGAGTTGAACCT
>JAAYYI010000011.1 GCA_012515445.1 Candidatus Bathyarchaeota archaeon
CTGAAAACGCTAACTATAATTATGATACTGATTATGATTGTTAGTACTTTTTTGGTGTTGATAGCGCAAACCTCCAAAGGGTTGGACAATCCAATCGATCAAGTGATATAAAGTTTCGGATAAAATCAATCAAAATATGAATGTATATGAATCATCGACATAACCAAGTCAGAACCCAACTCATCTCCAACAATTTCTACCCTGCGATTGTTATAAGTACAAATAAGAGGTTAGAGAAAAAATCGCAGGTCAACCAACCCTGCTTAATAGCGCCTTTTTAAGCTCAGACACGGCAACTATTTGGGTTTGTGGGGATAGGAAAAAGTTATAGACCACGCAAACATTAACCCTGTCTAACCAAAGCATCGGATGGTAACAGTTTCATGCCAGAAATACGCGTAGCATTAGTCGGCGTTGGCAACAGCGCATCAGCCCTCATTCAAGGAACCCAGTATTATAAGGACGCAAAAGAAAACGAAACCGTCCCAGGCCTCATGCACGTAAACTTCGGCGGCTACCACATTAGAGATATCCGCTTCGTCGCAGCATTCGAAGTTAACAAAGACAAAATCGGCAAAGACCTTTCTGAGGCAATCTGGGTTAAACCAAACTGCTGCTATAAATTCGCAGACGTACCTAAACTCGGCGTCCAAGTTTCTCCCGCACCAATCCTAGACGGCGTAGCGCCGCACATGAGAGAAACATTCAATGTTTATGACGACAGCGCATCCAAAGAAAGCGTTGTTCAAATCCTTAAAGACGCCAAAGCAGAAGTCCTAGTTAACTACCTTCCAGTCGGCAGCCACGACGCAGTCCGCTTCTACGCGCAATGCGCAATAGATGCAGGATGCGCATTCGTAAACTGCATGCCCGAATTCATCGGCTCTGACAAATCAGGTGAGTGGCCTAAAAAATTCGAAGCTGCAGGGCTCCCAGTTCTAGGCGACGACATCAAAAGCCAAGTCGGCGCAACCATACTCCACCGCACACTCGTCAAACTATGCCTCGACAGAGGAGCAATCGTGGACGAAACCTACCAGCTTAACCTCGGCGGAGACACAGACTTCCAGAACATGACAGTAGAAAACCGCCTCAAATCCAAACGCATCAGCAAAACCGAAGCCGTCACCAGCCTAGTACCATATAATCTACCCACAAGAATCGGCCCCAGCGACTTCGTAGAATTCCTAGGCAACAAAAAAATCTGCTACCTAGCAATCAAAACACGCGCATTCGGCGACCGCCCAATAACAATCAGCGCCAAACTCGAAGTCGAAGACTCACCAAACAGCGGCGGAGTTGTAATCGACCTTATCCGCGCAGCAAAAATCGCATTAGACCGAAAAATCAGCGGCGCCCTGCTCAGCATGCCATCGTACGCGTTTAAGCATCCGCCAGTTCAGGTTCCGGACAATCAAGCACGCCAGGACACTGAAGACTGGATCGCAGGCAAAAAAGAAAGATAAAACCATATCTCTTCTTTCTATTATTTAGAAAACTTGTTTGCCCAAAAAGGGCGTTTTTATTCCTGTAATTCCTTCTGGATTGCGTCCACTTTCTTTGTTAAGTCGCTGACTGCTGTCTTGATTTCGGCGAGTTCAGTGTTCATCTGCAGTTTTGCTTTTGTCTGTGGGCTTTCTTGGCGCATGCCTTCTAAACCGAATGTTACGGCGAAGGTAATAACGAAAGCCATTCCAAACAGTAAAACGGCGACTACACTGGTCATCAAGTTTATGCCGCCTGCTTGAAGGAATAACGCATTGAATATGGCTACTGCAAACCATACGCTTGCAACGATTATGCCTCTACTGTCCATTCTTTTCCACCTCCATTCGGAGCATCTGTGGCGAGACGTGTATGTCAAACGGTAAAAGCTCGTAGTAGCGTAATGCTTTGGCTTCGCCTTCCGCTGTAACTATGTGGCTTTTGACGATGGCTGCTTTTTCGAGTTTTTTTAGGTGTATTTTTGCGAGCGCTCTGCTGACGCCGATTTTGATTGCTATTTCGTTTAGGTACATTTGCTGTTGGTTCTGCACTAGTGTGGCGATGATTTTTAGGCGGATTGGGTGTCCTAGGGCGTCGAGTTTGGTTGCGAGGTCTGTGAGTTGCGACATACACCAATCTGTATCCTTTTAATTACATGTAATCAAATGATTACATATATAGGTTGTGGCAAACACACAAACCTTAACTACAAACACAACCCAAAACCAACAGAGAGGAACCAACACTGCCCCAACAGACAACAACCAAAAACCGCGTACCATATATCCAATTCGGCAAAGGCACAAAACCCCTACTGATACTCAGCGGAGGACCCGGAAACTACCTAAACAGCCCAATGTACAAAGAATACAGCTTCCTAAACAAACACTACACCATCCATATGCTCTCAAGAAAAAGCAGATTACCCCAAGGATACTCCACAAGCGACATGGCCGAAGACTATGCAACCATAATAAAAAACGAGTTAAACAGTGAACCTGTCGATGTAATAGGAGAATCATACGGAGGACTAATCGCACAGCACCTAGCAGCTAACCATCCAGAGCTGATCCGCCGTTTAGTCATCTCAATGTCAGCTTACCGTTTTAGCAAAGAAGGCGCTGAAATGGACATGAGATTTGCTCAGTTGGCAAGCGAAGCCAAAACAGCAGCTGCGTTTAGAAGCTTAGCCCCTATGTTCAACGGCAACAGAGTGAAAAAGCGTCTGCTTGTTTTCTTCATGAGCCGGTTTGGCTCAAGGATGCTAAGCAACCTGAACCCCGAGGATTTGCTGGTTGAGGGGAAAGCTGAAGTGTTGCATGACAGCAAAAACCAGTTAAGCCGCATAACAGCGCCGACTTTAGTTGTGGCTGGTGACCGAGATTTTTTCTGTCCTGTTCCATTGCTCCATGAAACTGCCTTGTTGATTCCAAACGCTAAACTGATAATCTATAAAGGTAAAGGGCATGAATCTTTGGGAAAACAGTTCAAGCGTGATGTGCTTGCTTTCCTGCTCTAATCAATTGCGCGGTAAGCTTTCTTAAACCTTTTATTTCTGATTCTAAATTGGTTACAACACAAGGAAGCACGCATAGCATGGTAAAAGTTGAACAGTACGAAGTACCAGAAGGGCTACACTACTCCAAAGATTTCGCATGGGTCAAAGTGGAAGGCGATAAAGTCCGCGTTGGCATAACCGACTATGCTCAGAAGTCACTACGCGAAATCGTCTACGCTGAACTCCCAGAGGCAGGTTCACAGGTTAAACAGAGCGAACCATTCGGCACCTTAGAATCCGTAAAAGCTGTATCTGACTTGATTTCGGCAGTCACAGGTACAATCGAGGAAGTTAACGAAGAAGTTCAATCTAAACCAGAAACACTAAACGAAGATCCCTACAACAAAGGCTGGCTACTCGTAGTAAAACCAGTAAATCTCCAAGCTGACCTAGCTAACCTCATGGACTTCGACGCAGCAGTCGAGTGGCATAAAGCCCAAGGAGCAGGCACACAGTAAAGGATGCTTGCCCGATGGCTAGACGCATAGTAATCATCGGCGCAAACGCTTCAGGCGTCGAAGCAGCTTCATCGGCACGCAAAAAAGACCGCACAGCAGAAATCACACTCATTAATCAGGAGAAGTATGCGGGTTACAGCCGATGCGGTTTACCGTTTGTTATAGGCGGGCAAATACCAAATTTTAAGGACCTAGTTGTTTATCCACCGGCTTATTTCCAGATGCTAAAACTCAACCTCAGACTGGAAACCAAAGCCACCTCGATTAATACCACAGAAAAAACTGTTACGATCCAAACCAAAGAAGACCAAACCGAAGTTATCGCCTACGACAACCTAATTCTAGCCACAGGCGCAGAAGCATTCATGCCGCCGATTAAAGGCAGAGAAAAACAGGGAATTCTCTCACTGCGCAGCATGGAAGACGGCGAACGCATCGACGCGGTAGTTCGCGCAGGCGCCAAATCCGCAGTGATTATGGGTGCAGGTTTGATCGGGCTGGAACTCGGCGTCGGCTTGATTGAGCGTGGCTTGTCAGTTACTGTGGTTGAGATGCTACCTCAGATTCTGCCTCAGTTGCTGGATGCGGATATGGCTAAGCTTGTTCAGCAACATCTGGAAGAGAAAGGCATGAAGATTCTTCTTAACCGAACTGTAGAGGAATTCTTAGGCGACGACAAAGTCTCTGGGGTTAAGGCAGGCGGCGAAGCTATCGAGGCAGACCTATTTATCAGTGCGTTTGGTGTACGCGCTAACACGAAGCTGGCGGTTGAAGCCGGTATTCCTCTTGGCGAATCCAAAGGCATCAAAACCAACGCACGCATGGAAACCGACGTGAAAGACGTTTACGCCGTCGGAGACTGCGCTGAAACCTTCAACTACATAACTCATCGAGCTGTTTGTCCACAGCTTGGCACAGTCGCAGTTCGCCAGGGCAAAGTTGCAGGCATAAACGCAGGCGGCGACTACAGCTTATTCAGCGGCGTATTGGCTTCTGCTGTGACGAAGGTGTTTGATCTGGAAGCAGGCAGCACAGGCTTAACTGAGACAGCGGCACAACGCTACCGAATCGAAGTGGTAAGTGGAGCAATAAGCAGCAAAACCAAAGCTGACTATTACCCAAACGCTAAACCCATCAAAGTGAAGCTTATAGTTGAGAAGGAGTCTCAGCGCGTAATTGGCGCACAGATCATCGGCGGAGAAGAAGTAACGCAGCGTATAAACTGCCTAAGCTTCGCAATCCAGCAGGGCATGACTGTCCGCGAGTTAGCCAAAGCTGACACCGCTTATGCGCCACCGCTGTGTGAGACCTGGGAGCCGATGGTTTTAGCTGCAGAATTGATTCTCATGAAGCTGCGTTAAGCAGCATTTTTTCCAATCATACAAACACTATTTTCTAGGGGTTTATTAGCAATTTTTCTCTAGACCCCCCTTATTTATAGGCTTAATAGTTGCAGGGCGAACTGTGTGTTGATATGAATCTGACGGTTCACGGCGTCTAGGTTTGTATGGTTGCAGTCCTGTTTGTTAGGTGATTATACGTTTATGCCGCAAACTTGATTGCGTTGTGGTTTTTTGTGTTCTGTTGCTTTGCCAAGACCCCGCCCCTTATATAAAGAAAGAAAGCGCTGCTTGGTTTATTGTCAGAAAAATGATTATAGACTATTAATATTTAACACTTTTATAGCCGAGTTAGCCATCTCTTGACAACGAGTGAATAAACATGGCTAAAGTCATGGTTGATAAAAACATCTTAATTGTTATTGTTTTGGTAACTTGCCTAGTTTGTGTGGCGTTATCAGCCGGAATTTCTACCTTTATGGTTAATTCGGTTGAAAAACCCATAACAGGCGAAAAGGGAGACACAGGGGCAACTGGAGCCACAGGGGCAACAGGCGCAACTGGAGCTACTGGCCCAGCTGGAACCGACGGAACCGATGGAGCCGACGGAACAGACGGCGCTACCTGGCACAGTGGATCGGAAGTACCCTCAGCGTCCCTAGGTGCAACAGGCGACTACTACCTGAATACAGCGACAAACGATATCTACCGAAAAGACGTCACAGGAAACTGGATAAAACAGACAAACCTGCAACTTAACAATAAAGCAGGCTACGACAGCGGCTGGGTAGATATACGCAACCTCGTAGGCCAAAACTTAACCTTAACACATAATCTAAACACGTCTAATGTGCAAATACAGATACAGGGCAGAGACGCAAACGGTAACGTTCACCAGAAATATATAGGTCTGGCATCGAAGACCGTTGAGGGATGGAACCAAACCTACGTAAGAACAGATAATTACATCGGGCTTTCAATAGCCTCAACATCTGATGACGGCTTCGTCATTGCAGGCATTGTACTCCAGAACCTCTACGGTGAAGAATCAAATGCTTTTCTTTTAAAAATCGATAAATATGGCTATGAAGATTGGTGTCAGATATATGACCTGAATTACTACGAAGAGCCTTATTCAGTAGTGAAGACTGCAGACGACGGCTATGCAATAAGTGGCTACTCAGGACCCGGCTACGGCGGTGGAGGAGTCTTTTTAATGAAAACCAATTCCTCCGGAAATATTGAGTGGAATACCACTTTAGACGGTATTGACTCCAATGGATACACGATGATACAAACCAACGACGGAGGGTATGCATTAACAGGACGCATGGATAGTTACGTATGCGTAGTAAAAACTAATGAAAATGGAACCATACAGTGGACTAACACATATGGTGGCAGAACAGGCTATTCTATCATTCAAACATCCGATAATGGATACGCAGTCGCAGGAACTTACTATAACGATGAAGACTACGCCAATCACGGTTACTTGGTAAAAATTGATGCTAACGGAGCAATGCAGTGGAATAAAACAATTGGCGCAGACGCCGATAGACAAGACTTTTACTCAATAACCGCTACCAGTGACGGCGGATACATACTGGCAGGTTATGCATACTCTACTTCCGAGTATACACCTGGGATATATTTAGCGAAGACAAGCGCAGATGGAACTTTAGAATGGAACAAAACATACACCGGTGTAGAGAGCAGCTATGGATATTCAGTAGTACAAGCCGTTTCAGGCGGATACGTAGTCGGCGGATACACATACACCTATACCGAAGATGACTACAGTGACTACATTTTACTAAAAACAGCAGCCGATGGAACTCTAGAATGGAACATGACATATAACAACGCCCAGTACGATAGAGCGAGAATGATGGTGGCGGCAAGCGACGGAGGATACGCAATGGTAGGTTACAGCATGAATGACGACAACGAGTACTATAAAACATTCATTGTCAAAACTCTAAGTAACGGTACCTTAGATTGGAGCTATACCTATGGTGGATCAGACCGTCAATATGCTAATTCAGTAGTAGCGACAAGCGATGGAGGATACGCTATTACGGGTGAGTTAAGATCTTCGATTATTTACGACTCGAAGGTTTACCTAATAAAAACTGATAGTTTCGGATCACTCTCATGGACGAAAACCTACGATTGCGGTTCAGGTTACAGTGAAGGATTCTCAGTGATTCAAACATCAGACGGAGGATACGCAATAACAGGCATCGCCGACTCGATGGCGATCCTGCTGAAAGCAGATTCAAATGGAACGCTACAGTGGAGTAAAACATTCTATCTCGGAATCGAAACCTTTGGTTGTAGTGTAAAGCAGACATCCGACGGTGGATATGCAATAGCAGGCTATGTCTACAACTATGCGGAGGACTATTCAGAGGACGTGTGCCTGATAAAGACAGACAAGAACGGCGCCCTACAGTGGAACAACACATACGGTGGCTCCGGTGACCAGGCGGGGTACTCGATGGTTCTTACACCAAACGGCGAATACGTAATCGCGGGATCCGCTGATACAGAAACCAGCATGAGTATAATGCTGCTAAAGGTTGATGCCAATGGTGCCGAGAAATGGATGAAATTCTACAATTCAACCGACGAGTGCTACGGGCAATCATTGGTGGATGCACCTGACGGCGGATACGCAATAGCAGGCTATGCATACAGTGATACAACCTATACTTCCGATTTGTACTTGATAAAAACAGACGAAAACGGAACAATGCAGTGGGACAAAACATACGGCGGATCGGATAGCTATGATTATGCCTACTCAATAGTAACGACTCCAGAAGGCGGATACGCAATAGCAGGCTACACAGAATCGACGACAAGCTGGACCTACGATTCACTGCTGATAAAAGTTTCAAGCAACGGCACATTACAGTGGACTAAAACATGGAGTAGCCAAATTGATGAGCGGATAACAGCACTTGTAGCGTCAAATGACGGAAGCTTTGTCCTCGCAGGCTTTAATGAAAAATACCAAGTCATACTCTACAAAGCAACAGTGTCCCTAGAATCTGGCCTAGCAAACGTCGCAACAACCAACAACACAATAACAATCTACCGAGGCTTAAACGACAGCTACTGGCAATACGTACGCATACAAATCTGGAAAGCCGACTAAACAGTCGACTCCTCCAACCCTTTCTATATTTTAGAAACAGTTTTTTATACACAGAAGTTTTTATTGGCAAACCCCGATTACCTTGTAGAGAGGTTTGGGCTTATGAGAAAACTCTTCAAGGTAATATTCGCTGTTTTCGTAATCCTAATGGCCGCATTCATTGCAGCCGCAGCAGTAATCACTTATGACGTTGCAGGAGCATTCGCCACCGATACTCATCCGCTGCCAAACGGTGCACCAATAGGTCAGGCAATCGTGGTCTATGACCCCGGCTTAACAGGCGGAGCTAAAGATGTCGCTACAAAAATCGGCTATAACTTACAGGAAGCCGGTTACAACGTTACCCTAGCAGGCGTTAAAAGCGGCATAGCCGTCGACGTCGCAGGCTATGATGTAGTCGTAGTCGGAGGACCAATCTATGCAGGTAAACCGGCAAAATCCGTACAGGAATACCTAAGCAGCCTCAGTGCAACAGAAAAACAGAAAGTCGGCGTCTTCGGGTACGGAAGCATAGCCATCGACAACTCAGATACAGCCGCAGTCGCAAAGGATGTTGCAGCTTTGCCAGAAGGCAGCACCACAAAGTTAGATGCAGTGGTTAAAGTTGTCTCAGGCAGCGACGTAGACGCAGCAATCCAGGATTTCGTTACCCGCTTATTAGCGTAAACTGCTGAACAGCTGGTTCACCCACGCCAGCAGCAACTTTCTTTCTATCTCTACTTCGCTTAATAAACGGCCCAATGAACTCGATCAAAAGCAGAATCACTATTAAAGTAATTATCAAGGGCAGCCCCCACGAGTTATTTCTTAGGAACAGCGTTATGTGGCCAAAGTAGGGTATTCGCATGATAACTTTACCCAGCACCAAGTCTTCCGGTACGCCCTGACCGGTATGCCAAAGTGTGTTTGAATCGTACTCGTTTGAGGACACTGCCTCGGGGTAGGGTGTGCCGTTGCCGTCTCCTTTAGTTTGGAAGTACCAGACGCCGTCAATTTGGTATTTCGCTACGACTCTATGCACGATGGGGGTAGCAGTTGGATTTGTGGGGTTCTTGTAAACTATGATATCGCTATTCGGGTAATCCGC
>JAAYYI010000001.1 GCA_012515445.1 Candidatus Bathyarchaeota archaeon
CATCAACTAAACCCCTCAACTGACGAATTTCCTCTATATCCCAAGGTTTACCTTTCGTCATCTTTTCTGCCCCACAAACAAACCAATCACAGTACCGCTAGCGCGCGATAAAAATTTTTGATCTACTATTAAATAAGAGAGGGGGAGGTAACTCTAAGACGGGTAGGTCATGTTTAGACGCTTTTTATCAGTGATAGGTAGCTGCATCAGATTCACGCTATATGTTAACTCTTTCAAGCCTCAGTGTATTAAGAAGCAGCAGCATCGTTACGCCGTCGTCACCTGCCGCAACCGTAAACCACAGCGGCGTCAACCCCAAAAAGCCCAAAGCGCCCAGAACGAACTTGATCGCCAGCGATGCGGCGATGTTCTGTTTAGCTATCACCATAGCTTTTTGGCTTAGCTTCAGCAGATAAGGAATCTGCGCTAACTCATCGTTTACCAGCACTATGTCAGCGGATTCCAAAGCGACATCTACGCCTCTTGCGCCCATGGCGATTCCGACGTCGGATGAAGCAAGCGCAGGTGCATCGTTCACGCCGTCGCCCACCATCGCGACTAAACCGTCTTTGCCTTTCATGTCCTCGATGCAGGACAGTTTATCCTCCGGGAACAGCTCAGCATGTACCTCATCGATGCCAAGCGACTTTGCAGTATCGTTGGCGATTGACGCGCGATCACCTGTTAACATAGTGGTTTTAACGCCGGATTGCTTCAGCAGTCTGATTGAGCGTAAAGCGTCTTCTCGCACCTCATCTACAACACAGACAGCGGCTAACCCAACTTTACCCACAGAGACACATACAGCCGTGTGCACGTCGCCTGAGGAGATTTCGAATGCTTCAGTGCAGTTGCATCCGAGTTCCCGCATGAACTCCAAGTTCCCGATCGCCACGTGTTTATCGTTGACTATTCCCACGATGCCCTTGCCGGGAACCTCCACAACGTCGGCGACCTTGATTTTGCTGAGGTCTATGCCACGCTGCACCGCCCTGCGGACGATAGCCTGCGCAATTGGGTGATTGCTGAACTGGTCCAGTGCAGCCGCATAAGCGATTGCTTCATCCTCCGCTTTAGAGATATCCACCCTGCGCACCTCATGCACGGTTTGGCGCCCAAGCGTTAATGTGCCTGTTTTGTCAAATACGACTCGTTTGACGCGTGCAAGCTTCTCAATGAACACGCCGCCTTTGATGACTACCCCGCGTTTAGCGGCAACGGTGATCGCTACGAATATTGTGGCTGGAACGGAAATGATGAAAGCGCTTGGGCAGGAAACGACGAGCAGCATCAGCGAACGGTAGAACCATGTGCTGAATCCTTCACCTGTAATGTAGGGCATAGCAACCGCGGTAAACACCGCAAGTAAAATCACGATTGGCACGTAGAACTTGGCGAATCGGTCAACCAGCTGCTCGATGTTAGCTTTATGCTTCTGTGATTCTATAACCAGCTGAACGATTCGGCTGACTAGGGTTTCGGTGGATTTCTTGGTGACTTCAATTTTTAGTACGCCGCCAGTGTTAAGTGTCCCTGCGTAGACAACGTCTTTGACCCGTTTGGGCACAGGAACCGATTCGCCCGTTACGAGCGCTTGGTCGACGTGGCTGAATCCGTCCACTACGTTGCCGTCGAGTGGGATGCGTTCGCCGGGTTTAACAAGCAGTATGGCGCCTGTTTTAACTTCAGAAACGTTCACGTTTCTTTCTTTGCCATCGGTTAATATACGCGCGTTCTCGGGAATAACTTTGCTAATTTTCTCAACTGTACGTCTAGCACGTTCTTGGATATAGCCTTCGAAGTACTCTGCGAGGCAATAAAGGAAAAGCACGGTTGCGGCTTCAAAGCGGTAATCCAGTGCGAGTGCGCCAAGCCCTGCCACTGCCATTAAGAATTCGACGCTGAAGCGCCTTTCCAGCACGAGTTCTTTGATGCCTGTTACGCCGATATAGACTGCTACCGGAATAACCGCGGTATAGTAGAGAAGCAGCGAAACGGATGCGGATACGCCGATGACGGGTATGGTAAAATCTAGCGGAATACCATTAAGTAATAGGTCAAGTAAGCCCCCGGCGATTATGGTTGCGATTAGCCAGATGGCGAATGCTACTAGGCGGTTCTTGTTTTCCTCTTCTTCGCCGGCGCCAGCTATTTTGCCCGTTGATTCCGGTTTTTCTTCACTGCTTACCATACGGTGTCAATCCTCAAAGACAAATACAGATACAGGAATGCGGTAATCTGCTACTAAAAATACTACTGGACTATTAACAGTAAGCTGGAGTGCTCATAAAAGCTTAATGGTAAATGTTACTGCAGCAGGCTGTTGTTCTTCGAGGGATAATGCTAATTAAAAGCGTGCTTAGGCATGGTTTGCCTCAAGCGGCGGCTTTATCTGGAATGTTTAGCGACTGATTCGAATTCGACTGCGCGTTTCCTGTAGGGATGCGCGATGGGTACGTCAAATTCGAAGAGTGGGGTTTTCCTCACCGTAACGTTCTCCAGTTTCTTCATGGGTTGTAAATGTTTAAAATACTTTCGATGTGAAAATGGCTTTTGTGATCAATCATAGATTATGCTACTCTGCCTACAGACGTTAAAATACATTAAAGTTAAGAGAAAATCAAAAGGGTAGAAGTATCCTTCTTACATGAATGACTTCATATAGCATTCTTCATGTCGCAAAGCAGTGGCTTTTCTGGTTGCTACACGTTGCCCCTCAAGAATCGGCTTATGGCATATTAAGCAGAAATTTCTACCCTTCTTCTGGGTTCTCAAGATCAATCTGTGATTCATGACATAATGGTTTATCGCCATATTATCACTGGAAACAGCTTCTTGGAGAACGAATAAGAGCATTTTTGTCAAGGTTTCTAGACAAAACCTTGGTCAAGATTTCTGGACTAAGCGAACAGAAACCTGAACAAGCCGACAGAAACCTTGACTAAACCTTTTGACAACTGAAGCGAATGGTTTTTCTCCCATACACAGCCATTAGTAGAGATAGTGAATGTTCGGTGCCGCTAATCTCACGCTTTGACCCTTGGCGTTCAGGCTTATGCACGTGCCCGTCTAAACTATCCTTTAACCCATACACGGGATGCGACCACCAGTGCCTCTACTGCTATGCCACAAGCTACATACCCAACCACCGAACCCTACGAACAAAAGAATCGCTATTGTGCACATTGCGGCGGGAAGTTATGCGGTTAAACGGCGAAATCCTTGCAATGTCCAGCTCATCTGACCCGTACCCAACCGTCGAGTCAGAACTGGGTCTAACCCGCCAGTGCCTAAAGATCATCAAAGAGAGCAGTTGCCGCCTTCAAGTTTTCACTAAATCAGATATCGTAGCACGCGACGCTGACCTCCTTGAGGAAATACCATGCACAGTCGCCTTAACAATAACAACAGACAACGACCAACTCTCAGCTATAATCGAACCCAAAGCGCCACCGCCAAGCAAGAGGCTAAAGGCAATAGAGACCCTAATCTCGCATGATGTACCAGTCATCGTCCGAGTTGACCCAATAATCCCCACAGTAAACGATAACCCCGCCAAGCTAATCTGCACTCTTGCGGCGCTGGGCGTTAAACATATTACCAGTTCAACCTACAAGGTAAAAGCAGATAACTGGATGCGACTGACACAGACTCTGCCAGAAACAGCTGAAAAGCTCCGTCCGCTTTACTTTGAGCAAGGGGAAATCTCAGCTGGCAGCAGGCTGCTCCCCCGAGAACTCAGGCTTAAACTATTAAAAAACATGCGATATTTAACCGAGGCAAATTGCATGCGGTTTGGCGTCTGCCGGGAAGGGTTTTCGGAATTAAATAGCGCCCAATGTGACGGTTCGTGGCTGATGCCTAAAGCAAAGGAGGCTTCGCAATGCAGACTCGCGTGATAATGCTAGCTGACTTTGATTACTTCTTTGCTCAATGTGAAGAACTCCGCAACCCCGCCATCAAGGACAAACCTGTAGTCGTCGGCGTGTACTCTGGCCGAACAGAGGAAAGCGGAGCGGTTTCAACAAGCAACTACATCGCCCGAGAGTACGGCGTAAAGTCTGGGCTGCCGCTTTTTTTAGCTAAGAAAAAGCTTGATGGCTTAGACCCCGTCTTCTTCCGCGTCGATCACGAATATTACGAGCAAATCAGCAACCGCATCATGGCTATTTTCCGAACCTACGCCACCGCTCTAGAGCAGGTAAGCGTGGATGAAGCGTACTTGGATGTAACCAAACAGGTTGAGGGCAGCTTCGACAAAGCATGTGACTACGCCAAAAAAATCAAAGCGGACGTTAAAGCGCAGGTGGGAATCTCATTTAGCATAGGTGTAGGCCCTAACAAGCTTGTATCAAAAATTGCCTGTGACAGCCAGAAACCGGATGGGTTAACAATAGTTAAACCAGAAGAAGCCCAAGCGTTCCTATCACCGCTTTCTGTAGATCGGCTGCTGGGTGTGGGAAAGAAGACTACGGCACGCATGGAGCAGATGGGCATAAAAACCATCGGCGACCTCTCAAAGTACGATCCTCAGAGGCTCATCGAGGTCTTTGGAAAGGTAATGGGCGTATACTTCCATAATGCAGCCAACGCCGTGGATAACGAGCCTGTACAGGAGCAGGGAGAAGCTGAATCGATAAGTAAAATCGCTACGCTCAAGCAGGATACGCATGATTTAGAGTACATCATGCAGAAATGCGACGAGTTAACTGACATCGTGTATAAAGAAGTCTCCGAGAAGGGCTACAGCTTCAAAACAGTCTCCATCTACATGGTTAACGTTGATTTAAGCAGCAAAAGCCGTAGCGTCACTTTAGAGCAGCCAGCTAAAGACAAAGAAACAATCAGGCGCAACGTGCGGATGCTTTTTGAAAGGTACCTCGCTGAGACGTCGCTTGATATCCGACGGGTAGGTGTTAGAGTGGCATCGTTCAGTAAAGAGGAGCCTAAACAGAAGTCACTAACAAGTTTCTTCCAAAACTAATTTTGGCGCCGGATCCTTATAGTCGCTTTACCTGTGAATATTTATCTATCACTCTCAGAAAAAAATACTGGGTATAATTTTGAATTCTAACCACACTAAAAAATTGCCGCTGGACCAGACACCCACAGATCACCTACTCCGATGGGGCACAGAGCACCCCGGCATCACCGCCAGCAACCCAAAAATCAACACAGAAACCTACACACTAACCATAGAAGGTGAAGTGGACAATCCAGTTAAGCTAAGCTGGAAGGATTTCCTTGCATTGCCACAGACAGCCTCTACAAGCGACTTTCACTGCGTTGAAGGCTGGAGCGTTCTTGACTGCAGATGGATAGGCGTACGCATCGCAGACGTAGAAAAGCTCGTTAAGCCCAAGCAGAATGCGGTTGCGGTGACTTTTGAATGCGCCGACGGCTACACTACGTCGCTTTATCGATCTGAACTCGCTGGCAACGACGTGCTACTTGTGCATAGGCTTAATGATGCGCCGTTGGAGGAAGGATGGGGTTACCCTGTCAGGCTTATCGTCCCGAGTAAGTACGCGTACAAGAGTGCTCTCTGGGTTGTTAAACTAAGGTTTACGGCGGATAAAGAGTTGGGATTCTGGGAACGCAGAGGATATAGTGACAGCGCAGACGTATGGAAAAACGACCGCTACAGTCGCCGCAGTATAGGGCTGTTTTAATTAAGTCACATCCAAGCGGATAAAGGCTTATTTTCCAAATGAAGCATACGCTGCTAATTCATCTATCGCATTCAGATACGCTTATTAGGCTACATTGATACTCTCTTGAACTCTCCGAGGTAACAAAATATGGTTTCAAGTAAAAGCGCAGTTAAAACAGCCGAATCCAACAAGAACGCAGAGACTACAGTGGCTGATAAGCGCAAAAAAGACGCAAAACAGATACTCTACATAACAAGAATCTAAGAAGCACCCACGCGATTCTAATCTACGGCATCGACCCTTCTGTACCGTGCATGCGCTAACGCTATAGTTCAATTCTTTTATACCACCAGCACCATCCCCATAGAGCAGAGATGAAATCGCATGGAATACACAGAAGCAAGCCTCGGAAGAATATTCATCCTCAGACTCCACCAAGACGAAACCATACATGAAGTTATAGAGAAATTCGCCCAAGAAAAACAGGTAAAAAACGCATTATGCTTCTTTTTAGGCGGCGCTGACGAGAAATCAAAACTTGTCGTGGGCCCAAAAGACGGCAAAGTCATGCCACCACAAACCATGATAACCATGCTAAGCGGCGTCCATGAAGGATTGGGTGTTGGCACATTATTCTGTGATGAGGCAGGCAAACCGAAATTGCACATGCACGGCAGCTTCGGCAGAAACGATGCGCAGGCTAATAGCGTTACGGGTTGCATACGCGTCGGCGTACAGGTCTGGCAGATCGGCGAAGTAGCAATCCTTGAACTCGCAGGCAACCTTGGAGAGCGCAAAAAAGACAAAGCCACAGGCTTTGAAATGCTCCAAATTTAGCCTATGAAGCGTACTAAAAAGATTCGGTAACCATACCAGCCGTAATAATCACCCCAAAACGGTTGATCGTTAGGGTCGCCGAAAAGCTTTGTTTGTGCGATCTGTTCTCTTACCTGTGTATAATCAAGTGTTGTGTTGAAGAATTCAGCGTTTACTCCATAATCATACAGGATAATGTATTTGACGTTTTGCTCACGGCATAACTGTACAAATTCCACAATGTCAAAATCGGGAGTAAACGCATCCACCGGTAGCGCTGGGTACTGCCAAATTTGATTCCATGACATGTTTGCAGCTAAATAGAAGCGGAACATGTCTTGGCTTATGAGGTTATATGAGCATACTAACACAGCTGATTCGTTAACGCCAAGGTTAGCTGCAAGATACGCTGTGGCCTCCTTGACTGGTATGTTAATTTGATCGCGCTCTGTCATCTCGTAAGCGTTGTAGCCGCTGTAGCCGACGGCTCCGATTATTAATGCGATGGCAAATGCCGATGCGGTCTTTTTCAGCGTTGACTGCTTAATACGCATCTGCGGAGGTCGCCAGCGCTCAACCTTGCCGTAGAGGAACATGATAAAGGAAGCTGCAGAGATCGCCATTATGGGAAACAGTGGAGTGACATAGCGCCATTGCCGATTAGAAATCAGTGTGAAAAACACGTAGATTACTAGGAACCACGTTAAGAGGAAAATGTCCTGTTTTTTGCGGCGGTAAGCAAACAGTCCCAATCCAGCTAAGCCTAATACGAAAATCGGCAGCGAAATCGGGTGCACGGTGATGTCGTTGAACGGCCAAGTCATCTCTATAAGGTAGAAGACTGGCAACGGCTGGAACCGATTGCTGTATGCTGGCCGGTCCTGTCCACCTTCGTTCATTACGTACTGGATTGTTTCGAATTTTGTCATGCCGTTGTAGTGGTAGATGGCGTAAAACCATGGGGCGACTACTGCTAAAACGATTATGCCTATAACAGCTAATTTGATGAGTTTGCCTTTGAGGTGTCTTCTGGATAGGAACAGTATGCTTAGCAGCATTGCGAGGGCGGCGACGACTATCTGGTACTTGGCCAAAACGCCGATCGCTAGGGCTAGGCCGCTAAGTATGAGTGCGCGGTTGCTTTCGGGTTTGTTGAGCCAAGTGTAGAATGCGAACATGACCAGTGTAAAGAAGAAGACAAGCATAGTTTCCAGCATGGTTACGCGGCTTAGCCAGAAGAATCCGGGCATAGTCCCGAGCAGCACGGCAGTTAACAGGGCGTTTCGCTGGCCATAGACGCGTTTGGTAAATTCAAACAGCAGCCAAATACCTAGCACGGCAAAAGTAACCGCAACCATACGGCCTGCAACGTCGCTGACGCCGAAAACCGCAAAGTAGCCGGTAGTCACCAAGTCAAATATGGGCGGGTAATAAGCGTATGTAGTCATGTAGTTCCATGTATCGCCTCTGCTTAGCAGGGTGGCGCCGAACAGGTGCGGCATTTCGTCCCATTGAAGCGACATGTACCCAAGCATGTAAGTGGATGAGGCAACAAAAACAACAAGGAAGGCTAACAGCGCCAGATAGTACTTGTTTTTTTGAACAAATATCTGCATGTAGCTACTTCGGCTTGTTTGGGTGATTACTTAAGGCCCCTTCTCTTTTGGCTCAAAGATTAGTAGGCTGCATCTAAAAAAGTTTGCATAAACACCAAACAACCATATTCACAGGGTTCGATACGATAACGATTTATGGGAAAGCAACATCTCTTTCTTTACCCCCACCGCAGGTAACAATTTGTGACGACCCCCAGAAAAGAACTGTCGATTCTGCTACCCGCCTACAACGAGGCTGCACAGATAGAACAGTGCATAATCGAAGTAGAAGCAGCCGTACGAGGCCTGTCAAGCAGCTACGAAATCATCGTTTCAGAGGACGGCAGCACGGACGGTACAGACGAGATCGTCTCCAAAATGGCACAGGTGAACCCGAACCTTCGACTGCTCCACTATAGCGAGCGGTTGGGAAAAGGTAAAGCCATTAAAAACGCAGTTAACAGTTCACGTGGAGAAATAATCGCGTTTATGGATGTGGACTTGGCAACTGACCTCGCCTGCCTTCCCAAACTTCTCGACACCGTAAAACAGAGGGGCGGCATGGCAATTGGCTCGCGACATATCCCCGGCTCAAAAGTCCAGCGGCAGGCAAAGAGAACACTTTTCAGCTTAACCTATAACGCCATGGTAAGGATGCTATTCCTCGATGGCGTAAGAGATCACCAATGCGGGTTTAAAACAATGAAAACAAACGTCGCCAAAGCCGTACTTAATAGCTCAAAATCAGATGGGTACTTCTTTGACACGGAAATGATAGTACGCTGTAAGCAGCTTGGATACCCAGTTACGGAGGTACCGGTTAACTGGATGGAGCACAATCAAGGCTCTAAAGTTAACCCTACCCGTGATAGCGGGAAAATATTCCGTGATATGATAAATTTCCGCCTTGGCCGATAGTCACCATTTTCCGCCTGAGCCGCCACCGCCAGAACGTCCACCACGCACTGCTCCGCCACCGAAGCCAGCGCCAACTACACCTAAGATTGCTAGTATGATTATGAGCCACAGTGGCATGCCGTAGAAGTCTATGAGCCAAAAAGGTACAGAATCAGGCTCGGTTGCTTCGGCATCGCTTTCGTAGTAATAGTAGCCGCGGACGGGTAAAGTCTGGTTACTTGTCGGGATTTGTTCGCCTAAAACGACGATAGTGCCGTACAGGCCCTCGCCGTAATTGCCCTCTTGGAAGGCTGGAACAAGATATTCTTGAGCGATAAGGTTGGTTTCAATATCGGTTAAGTCGCCTTCCAATCCGTATCCGACTTCAAAACGGTACTCACGCTCCTCTATTGCCACTAAAAGAAGTACGCCGTTGTCTTTTCCGCTTTTCCCGATACCAGTTTGCTCGCCGTCATAAACCTCAAGAGGTTCATCATTGAATAGGTGCACACCTAACATGACTATATCATTGATTTCGTTACCTGAGGAATCCTTTATGCCGTGCCCATACAGCGATGGAAAAACGCATACCACGATTTCGGCGGTAGTGTTAACATCAACACCTATGCAGTAGCTCTCGATAGCCTCTACCCAGTCATAGTCAACAACCTGTGCTTTACAACTGAAAACAAGAAAATAAGTCGAAAGTAAAAGAATAATAAAGAATATTGTGGCTGCACGTTTAGGGAGCAACAGTTCGCCGCTGCCCCGTTTTAAAAGGTGACTTCTGGCACTTCTGTTGAGCCAACCTGCGCCTGGAAGTACGGCTTAGCTGTGTAACCCCATCCTGCTGTCCAGAGGTTTGCCGGGAACACCGCAATGGCTGTATTGTAGTCTCTTACGGCTTCGTTGTAGCGCATGCGTTCTGTGGAGATGCGGTTCTCTGTGCCCTCAAGAGTGATCATCAAGGACTGGATGACATCGGAGGATTGCAAGTCAGGGTAATTTTCAAAGACAACCATCATGCCTGAAACGCCTGATTCCAACTGTGAAGTAGCACTGTTTATAGCATCCAAGTTCCCGCCTTGAACTGCAGACGCCCATTGACTGCGCAACATAGTGACATTCTCAAGAATTGAACCTTCATAGGTCATGTAGGCTCTTGCCGCGCTGACTATGTTGGGAATCAAGTCGTATCTGCGCTGTAGTTCCTGCTCTACCTGAGCCCACTTCTCATCAACAGAAGCATTCAGTGTAACTACATTGTTCTGGGTTGAAATGTAGAGGAAACCGAATGAGGCAACAACTATGACGGCGATTACAGCTACCGCCGCTACTGCAATTTTAGCGTTCATATGTAAGCACTTGAAAAAGACAATCCGTTTTTCGGCAATATATCAATTATGTCAAATTGGCGATGAACCAGTCATGCATCAAGAGGTACACTATTAGCTGTCTCTATGACTGAATTTCATAACCATACGTCTGAGCCTAAGCAGCTGTTGCTGTGCATTCAGGATTATCGGCACCTGCTGTCCATGGGCAGAACAGTGCCCGTCCACGATAGCTTTAGCGATTGCCTCAACCGTGGGCTCAGACGCCTCAATCTCGGTATATCCATAGCCAATCTGGGGGCCATAGTGCGCATCTGTACCGGCAACGCGAGAAAGATTCAAACGCTCAGCGGCTTCCTCAGCCCTCTTTACGCTGTTCTTGAACGGAAACGCCCGAGCGTTGATTACTTCAATTGCGTCAAAAGCTCCACAGACGTTGCCTCTGAGGCAGCCCTTGAAGAAAACGTATGGATGACAAGCTATCGCTACGCCTCCTGCTTCGTGGATGCGCTCAACTGTTTCAACCGCGCTTAAGCCACGGGGAATAAGTTCATGCACGTTTAGGGCTACGATGTGGCCGTCTGCGCTTGAAACCTCCATGCCAGGGATTATGAGGAAATCGGTTTCTTTAGCGATCTTGTAGGCGCCGTCGAGGCTGTTGTGGTCGGTGACTGCGCAGGCGTTTAGGCCTCGCTTTTTAGAGTAGTACACGAGGTCTTTTGGGGTTATCAGTGAATCATTGGAGTATGTTGTGTGGACATGGAGGTCGGCTTTGATCAGCATGGAGCCGCCTCATTTGCCGCCCATTTTAGCACGAACTTGCGCCAGCTGCTCATCGAGCACGTCTTCGTTGGTGTCGATCTTGTGGAACAGTGGCTGGGGCTTGTTGATTTTGCTCCCTGCCTCGATTGGTACAGTTGCATCAGTCCATTTGCATTGCTGCACGGTTCCAGTCAGGTTAAGTGTTTGATAGAGCTGCTGCGCTGTCTGCGGAATAAACGGCGCCGAAGCCACCGTGATTGCTTTGACCACCTGCGCTGCTACATAGAAGACTGTTCCAGCTTTCTCTTTGTCGGTCTTCATGAGGTTCCATGGCTCCTTAGTGTTCAGGTACTGGTTGCCGGTGCGGCTGATAGCGATAAGCGTATTAACTGCGGACTGCAGCCAGCCGTCCTCAATTTCCTTTGCAGCCTGCGCCACCTTCTCTTTAACCGTATCCAGTACGGCTTGGTCGTCTGGATCTAGCTTGGTAGGGGTGGGTATGGTTGCGTCGAATTTGCTGTTGATGAACGAGAGGGTACGGTGGATAAAGTTGCCAAAGGTGTCGTTTAGGTCCGCGTTGATTTTGTCAGCGAAGGCGCTCCATGTGAAGTTTGTGTCTTTGCTCTCCGGGCGAGTAGCGATTAAGAAGAAGCGCCAGTAATCAACCGGGAACATCTCAAGGGCTTCGTCTATCCAGATGCCTACTTTCTGGCTTTTTGAGGCTTTCTGGCCGCGGAACTGAAGGAACTCTGTCGCTGACACATTGTAGGGTAGGTTGTAGCCTTGGCCGGAAGCTAGTAGCAGTGCCGGCAGGATAATAGTATGGAATGGGATGTTGTCTTTGCCGACGAAGTAGAGTGTCTTGGCGTCTTTGTCAAACCAGTACTCCCGCCACAAGTCGGGTTTACCTACTTTTTGGCTGTACTCTATAGCCGCCGAAACGTAGCCCATTACTGCTTCAACCCACACATAGATGGTTTTGCCCTCTGCACCCTTAAAGGGCGCAGCTATGCCCCACTCTACGTCGCGGGTGACGGCTCTGGGTTTTAAGCCTTCTTTTATCCAGTTTAAGCTGAAGCTTTTACTGTTGGAGGGTAGTTGCTTGTTGGATTCGATGTACTCGATTAGGGGTTTTTCGAGTTTTGTTAAGTCGATATACCAGTGCCTTGTAGTTTTAACTATGGGTTTGCTTTTGCATATGGTGCAGTAGGGTTCGATTAGCAAGGTGGGTTCGAGTAGTTTTCCGCAGATGTCGCATTGGTCGCCTCGGGCTTTTTCGGCGCCGCAGTAGGGGCATTTGCCTTCGACGAAGCGGTCGGGTAGGAACCGTTGGTCATGTTCGCAGTAGAGCATCTGTGTGTTCTGCTCAAAGATGTAGCCGTTCTGCTGGATTTCAAGCAGGGTTTTTTGCACGAATTCCTTATGTACAGGGCTTTCGGTGCTGGTGTAATTGTCAAAGGAGGCATCCCAGCGGTGGAACAGTTCAGAGACTCTGGTGTGGTTGCGTTCTGTTAGGGCTTTTGCGGTTATGCCTTGTTTTAGTGCTGCGACCTCCATGGGTGTGCCGTGTGTGTCTGAACCGCTGACCATCAGTGTGTCTGCGCCTTTGAGTCTATAGTAGCGTGCTGTTACGTCGGCTGATAGGACGGAGCCGACTAAGTTTCCTAGGTGAGGGGTGGCATTGATGTATGGCCAAGCGGATGTTACTAGAACTTTCTCTGGCATGGTGTTGTCTCCACCAGATTCGTTTATGTCGCCCTATTTAAAATTGCATTGTTAGGGCTTAAAAGTTAAAGTAGGCTTCGTAGTTTTTGGGGCGGCGCTGCTTTTCTTCTTGAAGAGAAAGAAAATCTAGCATCTCTACTTATCTCACAGCAGTCTACTCCAATCGTTGTTAAAGTGGACTGAAATGTTAATAAGACCTGAACCTGCAACATACCCATCATGCCTCAACCAGCCAAAACCCGACCGAAACAGAAAAACAAGCCTAAGCTTAAACCAAAAGCACAAGTCCAAGCGCCCAGCATTACGACTAAAAAAGAATACTGGATAGTTCTCACGGCAGTATTGGCTGTTGTTACAGCGGTCTTCGGAGTGACGGCGGGCTTCAGTTTGGTGCGCACTGCACTTTTAATCGTTACTGTGGTTGTTGTGATAGGGTTCGTTGGCTTGATTCGAACTGGCAAATCGGATTTATCTTTGAGTAAACGTGCAACGTTTATTTTTGCCGGGGCTTCAGTCATCGGCTTTGCGATCTGGGCGGCGCTTACTCTATCAGGCGCCGTAACCCCCATAGCGGTTGAGGCTGGCGAAGAGTTCTACGCCGTTAACAGTCTTGTCACCTGCTTAACTGGGGGAGCATGGATCGGGGAGTTGCTGGGTAGAAGCAGATGGATACAGAGTCGCTTATTCCTGAACATGAAAAACTAACCCTCACCCGCTTATTTTATCTGGCTATTGGAGAATTTTGTTTCCAGAAGCTTTAAGAGCAATAACCCTTTGCATCTCTAAACGACTTACCTCAGGATAGACCTTAATGAAATTCGGTATAATGACACGCAACCCCGAAGCATGGAGCAGCACCCAAGTCCGAGAATCACTTATAAAAAGAGGCATCCAATACGAATGCTTCACGTTCCCACGTTTAGTCGCGCGTTTAGCTTACAAGCCATACTTCAAAGTAGGCAACACGAGCATCCTTGAGGATTTAGATGCACTTATCATCCGGCCCATAGGTCGTGGCAGCCTCGAGGAGCTTGTGTTCCGCATGGATATGCTCTACAAGATGGAACGCAAAGGCTTCTACATGGTTAACCCGCCCACAGCGATTGAGCACTGCGTCGACAAGTACGACATACTCGCGCTGCTAGAAGACGTCGGCGTTCCAGTACCGCGTACATTGGCAACTGAGAGCGTTAACGAGGCACTCAAGTACTTTGAGGAACTCGGTGGCGACGTAGTCGTTAAACCGATCTTTGGCAGCCGTGGACAGGGCGCCACACGAATCAACGATGTAGACGTCGCGGACACCATCTTTAAAGCAATCACCTTCCACCACGGCGTAATCTATATGCAGGAATTCGTTGAGCACGGCTTTAGTGATATACGGGCGTTCGTTTTAGGTGACCAAGTCATTGCATCCATGCGCCGAGTCGCAACCGGATGGAAAACAAACTATAGCCGAGGCGCACGCCCCGCACCTGAAGAAATCAGCGAAGAAAACAAAGAATTAGCGGTCAAAGCATCCAAAGCGGTCGGCTGCAAAGTAGCCGGCGTAGATATCCTAGAAGGCCCAAATGGCCCGTGCATTGTAGATGTTAACAGTCAACCAGGCTGGAAGGGTCTGCAGCAGGTAGCTAAAGTCGATATTGCAGACAAAATCGTTGAGTATGTTCTAAACGATCTTAAGAAGTAGGAGCCATCATGGCTGTGTAGGGGTCGTCAGCTTGGCTTGGAAAAGCCAATGTGTTGCCGTCCTTTACAAGTGTCTTTTCTTTTTCTTCTGTGAATTCGCCGATGAAAGATGCTGTTAGGTTAAGTTTTTGCAGTAGTGTTTCCACTTTTTGTTTTGAGGTTGCAGTGACGGCGCCAAGGATGGTGCCTGTTGAAGACATGGCGAGCAACTGCTCGTCACTGAGATTAAAATGCGCCTGCAAGGTTAATACTTCAGGCGGTATCGGAATTTTTTCCCAGCACACGTTTACGCCCAATTTAGATGCCCCTGCAAGTTCATTAATTGCTGAAACGAAACCGCCCTCGGTTGCATCATGCATCGCGTGTACACCCACGATTCCTGCTAATGCAAGGGCTTCTTTGACGCAGCTCTGCAGCTTCATTTGCTTAGCGAGCGTTTGCTGTTTTTCTATGCCAAACAGCCTCTGTGCGCTTGCGGGGTGTGTTATGCAGTAGTTGGTGACTGTTTCTGTTCCCAGCGGCTTAGTGCATAGTAGTAGGTCGCCGGGTTTTGCGCCGCCCGATGTTAGCAGCTGCTCGGGTGTGACAGTGCCGTAAACGGTGCAGACGCCGATGATGTCTTTTAAGCTATCATACATGCCTGTGTGGCCACGCACTATTGCTATGTTGTGTTCGTTGGCTGCTTCGCATGTTTGCTGCATTATCTTTTGGAATCTTGCTGGATCGGTTGGGCGTGGCCCCATTAAGGTGATGGTACAGAATTGGGGTTTAGCGCCCGAGAGTGCTACATCGGAGGCAGCGTAGTTTACCAGTAGCCACCCGAACCATTCCTCTGGGACGCCTGTACATGGGTCAGCTGCGACGACGAGGTATTGGTCGCCTATTTTGTGGACGCCTGAATCGTAGCCTATCAGCGGCGGCACTACAACCCGTGGATCTGGCGGTATGCAGTTAAGCATCTTCTGTAGGTCTTTAGCGGCTAGTTTACCCATTAGAGATATGCCCTCAACGTTTTACTTGCCTGAAGTAGGAAGACCACAAATACTGTTATGATGAGTTCAGGCAGCATATAGCTTCCGTTGTACACCGATGAGTAAACGTAGGGGTCTAATCCTACTGCGTAGATTCCTGCCCAGATGAATGCGCCTGAAAGGAAGCTCATCACAAAACGCAATGATACACCAATTGCGGCTCCGACGACTGGGTACTTGTGGAAGTAGCCTGCTAATCCTAACACGCCAAAGGCGATCGGATAATCAAGCAGCACTTGGATTAACGCGACGATTGGGTCTGTTACTGGGGCAATGTATGGTAGCATTGCGAATTGTATGAAGCCATAAAGTATTCCTGTGGCTACGCCGACTTTTGTCCCTCTTCTCAGCGCCAGCCAAATTATGGGCACCATCGATGCGAGCGTGACTGAGCCGCCCTGAGGTAGGGGGTAAACGATAATAGTACTCAGTACGGTGGCGAGCGCTGTAAAGATAGCTATTTCAGCTAAAACACGCGGGTTCTTGAATGATTGCTGATATTTACTGATTTTTTTTATAGAGTCTAGAGAGTTGTTTGAGTTTGTTTTCACTGTTTGTTCCCTCCGCCAGTATTACCTGGTTCAGGTTCGCAGGGTCGACAGAAGGTACTGTCCTCTCAGCCGGATCATTCTCCAGCTCCCCAAGAACTGCCAATCAAATAGGGTTTGAGTCAGATATAGTTTTTCTGCTTCTATTTGTATGGTTGCTGTTTAGGTAATGATTATAACCTTAAACCGCCCCTATGTCTCTAAAGAGGCTGTATACAGATGGATAAAAGCTACGACTGGTTTGTACAGCGCAGAAAAACCAAAGGCTTAGACCTCGCCCACGAAGAAATCGAGAGGGCATTCGACACCGTAACCTGGCTGAATAAAGCCACAAAAGCGTTCTCGGAGAAGAACCTCAAAGACGCTAAAAAGTACATTGATAACCTCTACGAGACAGAGGAAGGCGTCGACAAACTACGCACACAGGTTTTCATGGAGCTCTCAACCGGAACAGCGCTACTGGCGGATTACCGCGAAGATTTGCTGCACCTTGTTAAACGCGCAGACACCCTTGCGGATCACACCAAGGATGTAGCCAGATGCCTCGAAATGCTTTGGGAAGCAGATATCCCCCGCGAGTTATGCGATAAAACCGTTCTTATGACGGGTAAACTGATGGAAATGGTTAACGTGCTTCGAAGCAGCGTCGAGAAGATATCAGCGAATCCGACACAAGCAGTTAAGGAAGCAAAAAGAGTAGAGGACATCGAGCACGTCATAGACGACGAATACCTAAAAACCAAAGGCTTATTCGTCAAGTACGGCGCAACAATGAACAAGGGCGCAATCATCATCTTCGACGACTTAATAGAATTCCTGGAGAACGCGGCAGACATGTGCGCGGACACCGCCGACTATATCTATGTGCTTTCAAGCAGAGAGTAACTTCTTTTCTCTTATTTTCTGCAACTGTAACCTTTTTAGTTAGTTGTTGTATCGTAAGCGGCTAAACATAGCTTTTAAAACCCAAACATGCTCAACTTCAAGTGGACCAGTAAGGTGTCTTTTTTGAAGAAATCAATCCTCGTAGTAGACGACGACAAATCCATACTCCGCACACTATGGCGCGTGCTCTTCAAGAACGGCTATGAAGTTGACACGGCAGAAACCGCTGGGGAAGCAATGGAGAAGATGAGGGCGCGTCAGTATGATTTGGCGATTATTGATGTAATTCTGCCTGACCTGCGGGGCACAGAGCTGCTTGTGAAAGCTAAAGAAGAGTTGAAGACGACTGTCAAATTCATTATCACAGGTTACCCGACGGGGGAAATAGGCGCTCAAGCCCGCGACTACGGCGCAGACGCATTCATCCTAAAACCCGTCAAGATACCCGAGTTGCTATCGGTTATCCACACTTTTCTAAATGACTGGGAAGAGAACCCCTATGCTGCTCAGTATCAGGGCAAGTTTTCGCTTTCAGAAATAAAAAACCAGTAAGTAAACGGCTTTGTACAATCGCCACAACTAGCCTCCAACAAAGACCAGGCCAGAACCAAAAACAGTTGTTTCTGCAAAAACTTGTGGAAGATGAGGTAGCAGGGCCGACTTCTCTTCTTCTAATTTAAAAATTAAACCGCAAATTACTCCATAACTCGCTTCTAGAACCGTCACAGTAATCGGTGCTGCATCCGCCTGTGAGGGGGTAATGTTTTTAGGTGGTATTTCCGTCTTGCTAAAAGCAAATAGCAATTAGGAATATGATTTGCATGCAGCCTATGCCTAAAGACTACAAATTCAACGAGATCGAAGCAAAATGGCAAGCCCAATGGGAAACAATGGGCATCAACCGGTATGACTGGAACGACAAGGTCCGCACTCCATTCAGCATCGACACACCGCCGCCTTACCCATCAGGCGAGCTTCACATGGGCAACGTACTGAACTGGACCTACTTCGACATGGTAGCCCGCTTCAAGCGCATGCAAGGCTTCAACGTGCTGTTCCCGCAGGGATGGGATTGCCATGGACTGGGCATAGAGATTCAGGTTGAGAAAGCCCGAAACATCCGAAAACGCGACGTGCCACCAGACCAGTTCCGGCAGTGGTGCATAGAGCTCGTCGACAAATACATCGGCATGATGAAGGAAGGTATCCTCAAACTCGGCGCATCCATCGACTGGAGCACAGAGTACAAGACCATGAACCCAGACTACTGGCGCCGCACACAACTCAGCTTCATAGAGCTTTACAAAAAAGGCTACATGTACCAAGGCACACACCCAGTTAACTGGTGCCCACGCGACGAAACAGCAATCGCCGACGCAGAAGTCGACCACGTCAAAAAAGAGGGCACACTCCACTACATCAAATTCCACCTCGCAGGAAGCGAAGAGTACCTGCTCATTGCCACTTCACGCCCCGAATTCATACCCGCATGCGTAGCCGTCGAAGTCAACCCAAAAGACGAACGCTACAGCAAATACATCGGCAGAAAAATCAGCGTACCACTCATGAACCGCGAAGTAACCGTAATCGCCGACGAAGCTGTCGACCCCAAATTCGGAACCGGCGCCATGCAGATCTGCACCTATGGCGACAAAGAAGACGTAAAAACAGTCATAAAACACAAACTCCCAGTTATCCGCCTCATCACCCAAACAGGGCAGATCAGCGAAGCCGGCTGCAAATACGCTGGACTCTACATCAACCAAGCCCGCGCCGCCATAGTCAAAGACTTAACCGAAGCTGGCCTGCTTGAGAAGAGCGAGAAAATCCAGCATGAAGTCGGCGTATGCGACCGCTGCAAAACCGGCGTCGAAATCCTAGAAGTCAATCAGTGGTTTATGAAAATCATGAACCTCTCCGAAGCCGTAATGAAAAACGCTAACGAAATCCCCTGGTACCCAGACTACATGAAAAACCGCCTTATCGACTGGACCAAATCGCTAGAGTGGGACTGGGTTATCAGCCGCCAACGCCTGTTTGCCTCGCCGATTCCGGTGTGGTACTGCAAGGGCTGCGGCGAAATGGTCATCGCAGAGGAGAGTTGGCTGCCGATTGACCCCAAACTTGAAGGCCCACGCATAGACAAATGCCCTAAATGTGGCGGCAAAGACTTCCGAGGCGAACAAGACGTCATGGACACATGGATGGATAGCTCAATAACATGCGCCGTCCACGCAGGCTGGCCAGACAGAGCAGACTGGAAACACCTGTTCCCGGCAAGCATGCACCCATCCGGAACCGACATCATCCGCACATGGGCATACTACCTCATGGTACGCCACCTCGCCCTATTCGACGAGCGCCCATTCAACAGCGTACTAATCAACGGCATGGTGCTTGGCGCTGACGGCAGAAAAATGAGCAAATCCCTCAAGAACTACGCAGCCGCACCAGAAACACTCAACAAAAACGGCGCTGACGCAGTACGCCAGTGGGCAGCAGGAGGAGGAGCAACAGGCTCAGACATTCCCTACCGCGTGCAGGACGTCGAGTACGGCAGACGCTTCCTCGTTAAACTCTGGAACGTCGCGGGATTCGCAAGCAACCTACTCGCCAGCTACGACCCCAAAGCAGAGCAGGCGATGGAGCTACAGCTTCTTGACAAATGGATAATCAGCAAAACAGAGAAACTAACAAACGAAGTCACACAAGCGTTTGAGAAGTGCCAATTCAACATCGCCTTAGAGGCCATACGCAACTTCACCTGGCACGTCTTCTGCGACTTCTACGTTGAAGCCGTTAAAGATCGCCTCTACCGCCCAGAAGTCTACGGCAAAGCCAACGCAGCCGCAGCACAGCACACACTCTACGAAGTGCTTTACCGTCTGCTACAACTAGTCGCGCCGGTTACGCCGCACATGACTGAGGAAATCTATCAGTACATGTACAAAGACAGCAAAGGCTACCAGAGCATACAGGTCTCAGCATGGCCACAGTACAACACGGCACTCGTGGATGAGGCAGCAGAAAAAGACGGTGACCTCGTAACCGCAGTGATGAGCGAAATCCGCCGTGACAAGGCTGAGAAGAAGCTGCCGCTTAACGCCCCAATCAAGAACTTAACCATCTACGCCGCTGACCCAGCTGCGGTCAAAGCGCTCCAGCAGGGATGCGTCGACATAGCAGCCACACTCAAAATCGAGAAGACAGCCGTCGTCGCCGAGAAGGGCGAAGGCAGACAAGTAGCCCAATACGAAGTAACCATCAAACCCGAATACTAGGACCCATAAGCGATGACTAAAAAAGTCGGTTTAATCGGATGCGGCGCCATCGGCACGGTGCTGGCTGAGACTGTTGACCGTAAACTAGTGGTATGCGACGAACTTGTAATATTTGATATTGCGGTTGACCAAGCCATCAAACTCAAAGACCGCTTAAAGTTCCCCGTTAAGATCGTTCCAAGCGTAGACGACTTGATCGCCACTAAACCTACCGTTATTGTAGAGGCTGCAGGTCAGGGCGCAGTCCACCAATACTACGACAAACTTGTCGCTACAGGCGCAGAAATCATTTTCATGAGCACAGGCGCATTGCTCGACCACGACACCAGCAACCCCAAAGTACACTTTCCAGCAGGCGCAATCGGCGGACTAGACGCCATCGCCGCCGCAGCAAACGCAGGCATAGACGAAATCACCCTTACCACACGCAAAAGCCCAAAGGCGCTTGGCAAACAAATCACAGAGGAAACCGTAACATTCGAGGGATACGCGGAGGATGCAGCCCGGCAGTTCCCCAGAGAAATGAACGTGGCAGCAACTTTAGCGCTCACAGTTAAACCCACAAAGGTTAAAGTTAGAGTCGTTGTTGATCCGGCGACTACACGCAATACACATGAGATCAACGTGAAGTGGCGCTACGGCGACATGCAGCTAAAATTCGCAAACATGCCACACCCAGATAATCCGCATACAAGCGCGTTGGCGGCTTGGGCGGCAATACGATTACTGCAGACATTACTGCAATAAACCGTTTCCTTTTTTAACGGATTACGGGTATAGGCGGCGCTGTCACTGGTGACGTAAAAATGGAGTTCATAGCTTTCTGGATGCGTTTTAACTCGAGTCTATGCTTCATAGAACAGCTCCGGCATCGCTTCTGATCCGCGGGGATGTCACGCCACTGCGGTGTCTTCGCCCGGGCGACTAAGCGTTTTCCACAGTCGCAGCAGTGATACTTTGTGGGGTTTTCCCTTAGATTGTAAACCTGCACACACGTCAACTCCAGTTTATGGGAGGTCCTGTTTGAGTTTCTCAAGCATACCCCGCACGATGGATTCTTTTAGGTTCAGCGCTTCGGAGATGCTCTGGATGTCTGTTGTGCGCTCGTCGAGGATGTAGTGAAGGACCCTGCGTTCGTCATGGGATTTCTCTTTTTGCAGCACCTCTGTAACATGCTTCATTGCTAGGTTGCGGATGAATAGCAACACGGCTTTTTCGTTATCAAGCTCGGAGAGTTTACCATCAATATCCTTTAGAAGACCAGAGAATGGTTCAATCTTGTGCTCGGCACCGCTTTTTTCTATGCTCTTTATGCGGTTCATGAAGTCCACTGCTTCGCCTGAGAGTCGCTGAGGGAGGGTTTGGAAGTCGAGAAGTTGCGTGTTGAAGAGGTTTGGGCCGAAGCTCAGCGATATGTAGCCAGACTGCTTGAGGTAGTAGGAGCGCCTGTTTGGGCCAAAGGGGCTTGCCTCCACATTTGAGCCTACGATGCCGGCCTTCTCTAAAAGCGATAGGTGGCTGGCGACGAGTTGCTGGGCTTCGCCGATTTCTTTTGAGAGTTCAAGGGGGTAGCTTGGTTCTACGCTTAGGCGTTTGATTATTTTTCGCCTGACTGGGTTCTCTATTGCTCGTAGCATTGAGTTGATTTGTGGTTGTTCTGTCATGTTGATTCGCCCGTTAAGAGGGTTAGCCGCTATACATAATTTGTTTGTATAGTTTCCGTATACAAGTTACGATATAAAAGTATTACGGCAAACCGGAAGGCACAACCAACAAGAAGCCAGTAGCTAAAGAAAAATAGAACTGACCATAATTTACTGGACAGATCCGAAAAAAACCAGCTGTGCAATCTATCAAGTAGTAAAGTGAATAGCATATAAATATTAACTTCAGCCTATCTATACATGAATCTCGTGGGTGCAGATTTTTGGATTTCAAGCTACTAATTTTCAAAAACGAATTCAACGAATCCAAATCAAGTTGGACATACCGCTTTGTAGTTGTGGATTCTAAGAAATCAAAAGGATACCCCGCCAATTTCATCTGCATGCTGCCCGTAAAACTCTACAGTGGAAAATCAAAAAGCCCCAGCGCTTTCGGGACACTTTTCGGCGAAAAGGGCCTAAACATCGCAATTGGATTGCTTAATAACGCTTTGAAGACCGAGAACGATGTTGAAGTAAGAAATGAAATTGAAAAAAGGCTAAAGCTTCTAAACCCTAAGGAAGCTAACGTCGTTAAATGTAGCCAATGCCATAAGTCGTTTCAACCGCGGAAGGTGCGTAGGTACAAGCAGTATCTATGCAATGAATGCTTAAGCTTAAAGTACGCTCCAAAAATCGATAGAAAAGCAGCCGCTAAGGAACAGTTGTAGCCATCATCAATCTATACCGAGAGGATAATAGCGACTCTTCAGGCAACTACAGTCATCACTAAGTTAACAAATGCTGAAAATAAACCGTTTTTTCCTTTTGCAATAAAATTTAGCTTTTTTCGGAAAAAACAACTTAAAAAAAAGTTTTTATCGGTTTTTAAGCTAAAAACTCGATTTTGTAACTACAACCCTAATATAGTTGCCGTGACCATTATATTATATTAGAATTCTTTAAGAGGAAAAGAACACAGGTCAAGTTGCTTTTTCTCAAGGATTATTCTGATCATTAAGTTGTGTGGGCAAGAATGATAAACGAAAGGCAACATATGAAGACAGCTCACACCTAGAAGAGATGGTGACCTTCAGAATGAGTCTTAAATGCACAGAGTGCGGAAGCACCCTAAAAAAGGAGTCAGTCACAGAGGATCAAGTTATTATTTGCCCTTCATGTGACGCACAATACAAACTAACATCAACGCCAGATGGAAAACATCGCTTGGAAGAATTCAGCTTCGGCGATAATGACCCAGGCGAACTCTAAACATTAAATAACAGTGATCAGGGAAAAATGAGTGAAACCAAAACCAATTTCATAATAGCCGTACGTGGTTACAAAGTTATCAATAAACAAAGAAGCGGTATAGCTACAGACATAGTTGCGGTAGATAATTCCAATAACAAAGTACTGCTAAGAACAATCGAACCATTAACCCCCGAATACATAGGCGTCAACGTCATTAAAAGTATGGCGGAAGAAGTTGAACGCGAAAGCTATGACTCAGCTATTGTAATAAGTAAACATTTCACTGATAACGCACTAAGCGAAATCAACAAACAAAAAATCGAGTACATCTCCGAAGATTATATGCCCCCGTTTGATATACAGGAACTTTATTTGGCGATAATGAACTGTGCAAATAACTCCTGCCAAAGGAAATGCGGAAAAGTCTTACCAATTATTCCAGAGTGCAGCGAAAAAACAGCTGACGGCTGCAGGACCAAAGCGCTGGCGTTAGATGCAAAAGAGCATTTTGAGAATGGAACCCTGGGCTTATTGAAAAATGATTTGAGAGTGGCTCTGGCACTAGCACACTAACAATTATCTGTGAATACTTTTTTTATCGCCAGTTTTCTCGGCGCCTAGACCACGCTTGATCTCCGTTAGCGGGCTGCGGAGCTCTTGTTTCAGGTCTGCCGGGTTCTCTTCTTGTGGATGACCTGTGTTTTGAGAGGCATTCTCTACAGTAAACTGGTTTTCCAGCGGTGGGTTTGAAGGGGACAGTGGCGGTTTTACCGCAGTCAGTACATTTTATTACAGTTTGTGTGTTTTCAGACATTAATTCTTGTTCCTGTTAATGTAAAGGGCTGTATGAGAAATAGCAGCGCGATGTGATTAACATTTTACCATAGGTAATATCCTTGTTTTAAGTGTTTTTATGAAAAAGCCTGTAAATACCTAAGTAACTTGGTAATAAAGTAATGTATTTGGCTGGACCAAATGCATATCCTAATATAGGCTGCTGGATACAGTAATCAGACATTAGAATTCTTGAGAGAAAAAACTAAGTTGCTTTTTCTCTAGATTATTCTGACACCTGTCCGCATTGGCTACATCAATGTCAACAAACCCAATTCAGCGGGAACAATAAAGGAGCAGTAAGAGATGGATCAAAATAGTATGAATAAACAAGAGGAAGGCTGGCCGGAATACGGCGACCTTGTAATCGCCACAGTAAATAGCGTTATGGATTATGGAGCTTACGCAAACCTAGATGAATACAACCGACGAGGCTTCCTACACATCTCTGAAATTTCAAGCGCCCGTATAAGAAACGTACGCGATTTTGTCCGCGAGAATCAAAAACTAGTTCTTAAAGTTCTCAGGGTTGACAGAGAAAAAGGCCACATTGACTTATCGCTAAGACGTGTAAATAAACGCGAAAGAATCGAGAAAGTAAAAACTTGGAAAGAAGACCGCAAAGGAGTAGCACTACTGTTTGCGGTAGCTGAAAAAGCGGGCTTAACAAAAGAGGAAGCTAACCAGCAGATAGGCGCAGTTCTTGAAGAAAAATATGGCTTATACGCTGGGTTCGAAAAAGTAGCTAAAGAAGGCGTAAGCGTTGTCACCGAACTGGGCATTCCTGAGAATCTTGCGCAAGTTATTGTTCAGGTCGCAGAGGAACGTATTAAAGTTAAATTGGTGAAGATACGCGGCGTCATTGAGGTGCGTTGTCCACAGAGAAATGGCGTAAAATGCATTCAAGACGCATTCAATAAAGCGAAGAGTTCCCAAAAAGGCTCAAAAATCGAGTTCGCAGTAATTGCTGCCCCTAAATACCGCGTTGAAGTCTCCGCTGATAATTGGAAGCGAGCTGAGGATCTTCTTGAGAAAATCGGCGAAAAAGTAGTTGCTAACGTTGTCCAAGCTGGCGGTCAAGGTAACTTCAAACGCGAAAAATAAGCGCGGTGGACACTTCATGGATACCAAAAGCAAACACGGCGCCAATATGAAAGTCACTGCAAAGCAGGAACACATTAAAGATATCGTCGAAAAAGAGCAATTCGATAGAGACGGAAACCTTGTTTGCCCAACATGCAAGAAATCGCTTAGAGGCCTTAGAACAAACGTTTCTGATTCTTTAATTGAGCCTGAGAAGCATACGATTAAGCGGCGAAAAGTACAGTGCTGCTCTGAGGAATGCACCGCCAAATTCCATATTGTCCAGCAACAATTCCTTGAGATGTAAAAAACCTCTTTTTTAACCCATGCACGGGTGCTTACTTTTTGCAGTCACATAGGTTTATTGGTTTGAGAGCACGCTTGTGTTTTTGGTGCTTTTATGCCTAAGAACATTCATCGTCGTCATGGAGAAAACATTAAGCGCATGGAGCAGATCCCTGAGAAGCCTACCCCGGCTGAGTCGCCGGATTTTAAGACTGCGGCGCGGGGTGA
>JAAYYI010000086.1 GCA_012515445.1 Candidatus Bathyarchaeota archaeon
CCACTTTCATGATTATTGAAAATATTCAATGCGACACTTGGTACACTCACGGCGTCGTCGGCAAAACAGGCAGCACACCAGCATACAACACAAACTGGGCATACGAATTCATAACCGATGGCTCCCTAATTGAAGTTTACATTAAAGTTCCAGACGCACTAGACATGTACGAGGCAAGACTCTACCATATGAGCGACGCCCAATCCGTGAAGATAAACAATGTCTCCCTTCCATGGGAAGAAGGACTCTACGGCAACGGCACAGGCATCGGCGGCTACAACATGGAAAGCGAAAGCTACCGCGGCGTAGCATACGCAAGCTGCGAATTCTATGGACAAGACATGTACTTTAACTACACGCCTGCAACCACAGAGATGACTACTTACCACTTAGTCCTCATGGGCGAAATCGGCTCAGGCGCAATTGAATTCTTAGTTAAAACCAGTTACGGCGGCGGATTAACACAGGTAAACCAGCCAAGAAGAATAACTCCAGATGATGAAACAGTAATTATTTATCAATCCGACGCTAACGAGATTGAAAAAGCCACGCTGCACTACACAATTAACGATTGGGAAACCACTGCTCCGCTAAGCATGGTCTGTGACAACCGAACCTGCAACGCCACCATCCCCAAGCAACCAGCTGGCTCAAATGTGAAATACAAAATCTCAGCCACAGACAGCCTCAAAAACGAGCTTACAGCCGAAGGAGAATACGATGTGAAACTAGACTCAGAAATCACCTCGTTTAACGCTATGGAGAACCCATTGGTTCTTGGCAAAAACGTAACCGTAACAGGCACGGTTTCGCCTTCAATCGTGGGCAACTCGCTGGAATTGCAGTTCATGACCTCAACAGACACGCAAACAGTCAGCTGCATAGCCGCTGAAAACGGCACTTTCACCGCTGAATTTTCACCCACTGTTTCAGGCACATGGACAGCACAAGCGTTTTTCAGAGGAACAAATCAGGCTTACGAATGCGAAAGCCCAATTCTTCTAGTCACCGTTAACGAACCCACATTCATCCAGAAAAACGGCACGTTTGTTTTCGCAGGCATACTTGGGGTTCTAGGGGCTGGAGGCGCAGTATACTATATTAGGCAGAGACGAAGCGGCTAAGCAATTCTCAATAGCGTGGGAAATAATTAATTAAGCAGGAACCAACTTTTTCTTTAGCTTCCAGAAAACGGAGCTACGGTAACCAAGCCAGGTCAAAGGTGAAGGACTCAAGATCAACGCTTTGACATGGGCGCTCTGATGGGAAATCCTTTCCCGCAGGGGTTCGCAGGTTCGAATCCTGCCCGTAGCACCACTCCCGATGAACATTTGTACTGTCCGCTGATTGGCGGATTAACTTCGCTAACTCTTCAGTCAGCACGCCCACTTGATGATCCTCAACAGATAACTCGCTTATGTTACCTCTATTTAGCGCTTCTCGTGTCAGTAGCTGCTCGGGGTTTTCGCCTAACGCGCGTATTATTTCTTTAATGGTGTCGATTTTGCTGATTGCCGTCTTTTTACGTATGGCTAAGCCTGCTGCCGCGTAGATGGTGCGTAGTTTGTCGATGCCGAGGCTTTGGATATCGTGGTAGGTGTCGACTGTGTGCCCCATAAAGTAGTCAGCGTAATCTTCTTGAACGCCAAGTGCGATTAGTTGGGTTTTGAAGTATTTGCGTATGCTGTGTACTCTTAGATCGTACATGCCGCCTGTTTTGTTGGGCTTGATGAAGCCTGCTTTTACGTAGAGGTCATGTACGATTTTGCGGAGTTGTTTGGTGCTTATGCTTTTTGGTGTTCGGCGGGTTTCATCGCGGATTAATGGTGAGTCATCGGTTATGTTTTCGGGCGGAAGTTTCCTTGTGCCCTTTCTGCGCTGGTCTAGGTATAGTTTTAGGTAGTATGCTGCTTCGGCGCCTAGGAAGGTGTCGTAGTCGTGGTATTTGCCTTTGGTAATTTCGATTTCAACGTGTATGTGGATTGGAATGTTGCCAGCTTCTAAGTCTTCTTTGACGTGTCGGTATTGTAGTTTTGAGAATGTTTCTTCACGGAAGCCGCCTAATGCGAAGCATGAAACGATAACTTTGCCGCGTAGATCAGTTAAGTCAAGCATTGTTGCTAGTTCTTCAGGTTTTGGCGCTCGGTCCTTGTAGACAACTCGTCGGCTTAGGGGTTCGGTGAGTTCTATTTTTACGCCGTTAACTCGGTAGAAGGTTTTTACAGCTTTGATGTAGTTCTCGACGCCGCCTGGTTTAAGTCCGTCGTCTTGCAGTTGCGCTAGGTAGTCGTTGAGGTAGCCTGTGTGATTTTGTACTCGTTGTGGGTCAGGGATGTTCCCGACCGGTTTTAAGTCAGCTATGATTAAGTCAGGTGAGTAGCCGAGCCATGTAGAATATCTGTGGACGTTGACTGTGTAAATGAGACAGCTTTTGTAGCTTCCACTGTAGTGGCGCAGTAGGTGACGGGCCATTCTGATTAGGCTTTGATTATCAAATACGAAAGGCAGAAGGGCAGGTCGGTCACTAATGAAGCTGGTTATTATGTAGCTTACAAGTCCCTTCTCTTTGGCGTCTAAAACTTTGTTTAGGTCGAGTGTGACTGACTGTCGTAGTTTCCAGCTTCTTAGGCTCCGAGTGATGATAATTTTGTCGCTTAAGATATCGATTGGTAACTTGAGTTCTTTAAGGTCTTCAACTGTAAGTTGCTGTCTGCGGATGATAGGCTGTGCTAGTCTGATGTTGCTCATTTTTTGGTATCTCCTTCACTTTGAGTTTTTCGCTCCGTTGGTCGGAACGCATACTCAGGTTCTTGTTTGTCGTGTTTGCTTTTTAAATTCAACTCACAACTCCGCTGATGCTCAGAAGAAAACGCTACCAAGCGTAAAACATCTGATTTTAACAACACTAACCCCGAAGCTTTAGGGTCGCCTCCATGCAGCGTTGGCGGTCCAGAATCTCGGTCATAAGAAATGATAATGTATTTCTCTGCCTCATAGACCAGCCAGCCGACGGCTTCTCTGACTTGCGGTTGCATTGTAAGAGCGGAAGTTCGATTATACATGACGTGGTCTATGTACCTGA
>JAAYYI010000012.1 GCA_012515445.1 Candidatus Bathyarchaeota archaeon
CTTTTTTTGGGATATTTTCATACATAGCAGAAGCTTTGTTGAACAAGACTAGAAGGATCGGGAATTATGATTGGTTACAGTCGAAGTGACTTGTTAATTCTGAATATTCGGGTAGGTTATTGATAGTTATCACACCAGGGTGGTTAATTGTTTGTTGTGTTGTGGATGGGTGGATACATTGTTAGCTGATGTTTTTTTGTAATGGTATTTTGGTGGTTTATAAAATGTCAATAGAAAATTTTGATCTACTGTTAAATAAGGGGAGGGGGGTCTAGGCAGATCAACAAAAGCCCGTTTAAGAAGAAATTCAAAACATGACTTCTAAAGTTAATGAACTATGGCTTAATACAGGCTAGATTTAAGCTAAAAAATTCTTAAAATTAAGAAGAAGGAATTTTGCGGCGATTTAGCAGACTCTTTGCCTCTGAAGAGTCTTGGTTCGCCAGGTGTAGCGCCTCATGGTCTTCTGTTCGCCAAAACCACAGGCTCCGCAGCGGTGTTCGCGTACGTGGTATGAACGTCTACCGCAGCGTCTACATTTAATGTGGACCATGCGCCCTGCGCCTTTGCCCATTGCTGGTGTACCTGATCCCATCTATATCACCTTGGTGGTGGTGAAATAAGGACTACGTTGTCTCCTCGGACGATGATTAGCCCTAACTTCTTTTGGTTTTCAACGACTGTAGTGTCTTCTGTCTCTTCTAAGACGAGGTTTAAGTGTTGATCGAATCCCTTTAGGCGACCTCTGAGGCTTTTTCCACCTTTTAGGCGGACTAGCACAATTTTGCTGAGGTTCTGCTCAAGGATTTCGGTTGTCATTTCGCTCATATTGGAATCCTCCAGTATCTTTATCTCTTCTATACTTTGCCTCTCTCCATTTAAACCTATCTCAAGGACTGCTTAAAACAATCAGTCGAGAGGCATCTTTAGGGATTAACATGTAATTTGCAGAATAGATAAAGGCTAGCTGATGTCTGGGTGCATTTTTGATTTTTTAAGCTTAAATCAGCTGGGAACACCCGTATTAATCTATTAGATTATAGCTTGAACTTATAAGCAGCTTAAACACCTGAATCACCCGTAACGGGAGCAGCGGAGCATGGCGGGGCTTATCGAGTTAATAGTAATCTTTGCAACGGCATTCGGCTTCAACCTAATTCCATTCGCTGGCCCCTCAAACTTACTTATCGCTTCTACTGCGGCAATCGGCCTTGGAAACACTGACCCTACCACAATGGTTGTCGTAGGGGTACTGATAGCTATCGCCGCAGCGTTAGCTAAGGGGATCCACTACATGGTAACATTCTTCGTCAGCGGACACTTAAGCAAGCAGCGCCAAGAAAAGCTTCACACGGATGCACGAAAAGTTAAGCGATGGGCTTTTCCGCTCCTGTTTTTAGCCGCTGCCTCGCCGATTCCAGACGAACCCATAGTTATTCCGCTAGGATTGATGAAGTACAGCCCCGTGAAATTCTTCGGAGCATACTTCTTAGGCAAACTTACAATTACTGTAGCAGGCGTCTTTCTCGGGGGCTGGGCTGGAAACGTGGTTGAAGACTGGCTGGGATTAAGCTCAGAAGCCACTTTCATACTGTCACTTGTAGTATCCATAGTTCTAACGATAATCATCACAGTTATCCTACTCAAGGTAGATGTAGACAAGCTAATGGAGAAGTACCTCCACCATAAACCCAAAGAAACCCAAGAAAAACCATATAAGTCCAGCGAAGAACCCAATAGGACAGATACATCATGCCTACCCAACGCAGATTCCCCCTAAAAGCTAAAGAAGCAAAACAGTTAATCGAGCAAGCAAATCAAACACTCAAAATATCAATTGAAAAAGACAGTCAAGTCGAAGTCGTCGAGTCCGAAGTCGGAGAAATCTACCTAATCGCAGGCAAACCCATCCTGTTCAAATCCGCCAACCGCATCCTGCCAACATTGCTTTTCAGCGAATTCACCACAAAAGCCCCCAAAGCGGTCGTAGATATGGGCGCAATCCCGTATGTATGTAAAGGCGCAACTGTCATGGCACCCGGAATCGTTCGTTATGAGGGCGCTTTTGCAGCGGGTGATTTGATGCTGGTTGTAGATATGAAGCATGGTAAAGCTTTAGCGGTGGGGGAAGTGCTCATGGATTCAGCCGCGGCAAGAGCATCCAAGAAGGGTCCAGTTGTTAAAACGCTGCATTATGTTAGCGATAAAGTCTGGGATTACATAAAAACGCTTGCTGAATAAAAAAAGGTTAATTGAGTATAATATTAGTCGGTTACATTACGTCAGAGCTTGTAGTGCGTGTTCCGGCAGCCATAGAGGAAGAGTAGGCTGTAGATGCAGTCGTGTTGCGTTGCCTAAAGTTATCGTAGGCTTGGCGTGTCTGGTTGATAAGCAACTCGATTTCTTTAAGAGCCTCGGTTCGTCCCATGTTCTGGTTCCAGTCGTCTGTTTTGCGGTCGTTTACTCGGTCTGCGATGTCATCAGCTATGCAGTCCTCAAACCCCGAGTTTTTCAATTCATCCTTTAAGTCGCCTTTGTCAAAATCTTTAGTTTCCAAAAACATTCACCTCCAAAAAAACTCCTCACTAAACAGGTTTATTGGCTTCGTTATTGATTAAAAAGTTAAGTTATTGTACCCTACCAATAACAGACAAAATATCACTGTCTGCACCCGAAAATCGCTTGATTGCCCACCCTGCTTTCTTAATAGGGCCTATAGAGCAGAGTAGCTCGTTTTTAAATAAGTCTTTTCCCCTAGGATATCAAGTATTTTGGAGGTTAAAATTTTGGAGAGAAATTTTGTTAGAGTAGCTGGCGCTTCAGAAATTCCAGTCGGCAGCATGAAAAAAGTAAACTATGAAGGCGTAGACGTGTTAATCGTAAACGTAAACGGCCACTACTATGCTCTAAGAGATAACTGTCCGCTACTTGGCGGAGACTTCTCAGAAGGAACATTGAATGGAGAAATAATCGCCTGCCAGCAGCATCGAGCAAAATTCAACGTGACCACAGGAAAGTTTGCGAGCAACGTTCGTTTTCCTTCGCTGCATCCAAAAGTTCCAGACGTTGAAACATATGATGTTCTGGTTGAAAACGGCGAGATAATGATAAAGCCCTTAACGCATGAGCATGCGCGTTAAAGGCAAGTTTTTCTATTTTTGGAGTATATTTGGGTATAATTCTGAAAAATCATTTAATAGCTAATTTCCTATGGGATGGTCTGATGGGCAAGCGTTAAGGTTTGTCCTTAGACTGAGGGGGCTCTGGGGAGCAACAGATGGGTTTTGCATTTCCCTTTCTTCTCCTAACGCCTCGGAGTCTCTCAGCTGCCAATAACTTACAAAAAAAGAGGAGGGATTTTGTTTTAGCTGTTGCTGTTAAGCTCTTTTGCGGAGCGTCAGCATTATTAGCGCGCCGATAATTGCGATCGCGACTATGATCGCTACTCCTACGCCGATAACATAGCCCTGTATTGATTCAGAGTTGAATGCTGGTGCTACAGTTGACGTCGAAGCTGGTGCTGCTGCATTAAAGAACGCTTCGTCTGAGGATCCGTAGTATGATTCTGACCCAGCAAAGTCTGCGATGACCTTGTAGTCGCCTTCTATGTCCGGTGTCCACGTAAGAGCCCAATAACCGCTAGCATCGCTTGTGGTAGTGCCTACTGTTCTGTAGTTGCCGTTGGAGTCGACAATGTTGATGACGATGGGTACGCCTGTAGTGTTGGTTGGTTTAGGCTGCTGCATGTAGACGTATTCCATCCATGGAGTCATGCTGTCATCTGAGACCGCTGGTAAACCGTTGGGGAAGCGTGCTTTAACTGCCTCTTGAGCTGCACCTGAAGAGAGGTCATAGATCGAACCGCTGACCGTTATGGCTGTGCTGGTTGTTATGCCAACTGAGGGTGCGTCCACAGTCATCATTGTTGGGCTTTTGCCCCATGCATAGATTTGGTTGTCGTATGCGTTGAGGGTGACCATGACGCCGTCTGCGATGGCTGGTGCACTTGTGACGTCGAATGCTTCTATTTGCCAGATGCGTTCACCAGTAGTGGTGTTTAGGCATAGCTGATGTGCTTGGTGGAATAATGGTGGACTGTACATGTGCCCTTCTGGGATGTAGAGTTTGCCGTCAGCGATGGTTCCGACCGTGAAGGTCCAAAGCGAGTTATGTCCGTATGGTGACTCGTAGCCTGCTGGTGGCGTATGGTACTCCCACTGTATGGTTCCGTCAGCTAGTGTTATTGCGTAGACGTCTCCGCCGTATGTCCAAACATACAGTGTTCCGTTAGCTGGGCAATAGTTCTCGCCTAGAGAAGCATATGGGCTGACGTTTGGCAGTTTAGTTGGTCCCCAAATCTTGTTGCCTGTGGCTAAGCTGTATCCTGTAGCTGTTAAAGCGCTGGAGTCAAGTTCTACCCAGACGCCGTTACCTGCAGTGTTTGATCCTAGCAGTACTCTTGAGTTCACCACTTCGGTGCGGTTAAGCGGTCCCCAAATTAGCTGGCCGTCCGTCTTGTATCCGGCTTGTATCATCCATCCTGCCTGGAAGAATGAGCTGCCTGCATTGCTTGACTGTGTCATCAGGATGTAGTCGTCGCTGATTGCTGTGATGCCTAACATTATGGGGTTGCCCTCGAATGTGGTTTCAATTGGTTTTGTCCATTGTATGCCATATTTGAAGTCGATTATGGCGCCCTGTGTTGGTCTCCACATCCAGTTGTCCGCTGGAGATGTGTCTCCGCCATAGTAGAATCCACCTTGGCCAACGTTGATGCATCTGGTTGAGTTCCACATGTTCAGGTATCTGCCAGTGCTGTTGGAGCTAACATAGTAGCCGATCAAGTTGCCGTTTGCATCGTTTGTAATCTGCATTGATGTAGCGTTCATTATGCTTAAAATCCAGTTGCCGGTCATAGCGTCATACATGTTATACTGTGTTTGTGCAGCCATGAATCCGCCGCCGCTAGAGGGTACCGCCCAAAGGTAAGCTAAGCCGCCGTATTGGTTGGGTGTAATCATGTTGAGGATTTGTCCGCATCTTAGTAGATCAGTAGTGTTCTTTGTCCAGACGGTTTCGCCTGTCTTCAAGTTTACAGCTGTCCAGCCTGCATAATGGGTCGAGCTGCCAGGGTAGTTAGTGTAGTATAGTATTCCGTTCATTATAATCGGCGCGAATTTGGGTTCATATTGGCTTGTTGAGTAATAGTTTCCTGTTTGTTCGCCGCCGTATTCTCCGCCGATTGTGCCGCCGAATGCTTCTGGCTTAGTCCACAGTATGTGTGCGGTGTTAGGCGCAGTTGTGTATGGGTTATAGTTTCCGTTGATGGTGCGCATGCCTGTTGTGGCAAAAGTTGAAGCTGCTAATCCAAGCCAGTTGCCTGCGACGGTGTACCAGTTGGTGTTTTCTGCATAGATGGGACGTGTCCAGTACTCAGATGGAAGCGGATTTAGGCTTGCATGTTCTATTGGTTCTTCTTGGACTATTAATGTGAAGACTTCGCTTTCGCTGGGTTCATAGTAGTCGCCGATGTAGGCGCTTGTAGGCATGCCGGGGGCTGGGTTTGCGCCCATTAGGGTTTCACCGAGGAATATGCATTGGAATGTATAGTTGCCTACGACTGTCGGGGTGTATCGTGTTACGGTTCCTCCGGTTGCATCGGATGCAAATGGTCCTAGTGTTTCTATGGTTCCATCTGGATGCGTGACTTTAACTGTTAAATTGGTCCATCTGTCACCGTACTGTGCGCTTGCGGTAGGCGGTGGGCTTCCCAGCCAGAAGTTGACGTTGATTGTTTGGCCCACGCCGATCGGGTTAGGCGAGACGACGATGAAAGAGTAGGTGTCAAAGCTCCATGGTGGTGTATGTGCGTTTACGGTTAATACTGCAGTTGCCATTGAGACTGCTAAAACAAGTATGGCTAATTCGGCTAATATTTTAGAATTTTTTTGCATTTTTATTCTCCTTAAAAGCCGTAATTTTGTTTTTGTTGAAAATCGTATTTAATTATTCTCTTGAACAATTAACAATGCCCAAGAAAAACGGGCGATTCAACTTACTTTTTGAAGGTTGATTTCTACTATTACATTGCCTGTTTTTTGTAAGTCGTGTACCTTATTGAACAATAAACCGGTAATTTTTCTGATAAACAGCCCATTTCTTAAAAAAAAATATTGGATTAATTAGGCATAGGTTTTTGCAGGGTCACTATGTATGCGGTGGTCTCCAACGTAACCGAGGTTCCATTTCGGTGTTCGATTGGTAAAGCCAGCACTTGACTGATGCCCCGTCTATATGTAACTATATAGTTTAAATAGGAATGATATATAGGCGCCGTGCGCTCTATTGATTAATGGAGATGAGATGGAGTATGTTATCACGCGATTGTGATGGCTGCATAAGCCTAAAAGAATGCAGCAAACGGTACCAGCGCACCCAAAAAGGCGACAAAGTATACTGCCCAGACGGCACAGCCCATCTGATAGACAGTGCAAGTATCCCCCATACAGAATTAGTTTGTCTAGTAGAAGCATAACCGATTAACGCAGTAAGAGAATTACGCCGCTAAAAAGGGCAGTAATTCCCGTACTTTTTTTGATTAACCTGCTTAAAAAAAATCGGTTAGCCGAGGACTGATTCGACATTCATGTTAAGTACCACTTCAGAGATGTCCGCTGCGTACTCAGCTGTACGCCTTATGCTCTCGATAATCAAGCGTAAATCCACGATCTCGTCAGCCTTAGCACTTGAAAGGCTATCCACTGTTTCCTTCTCTGCCTCATAAACCTGTGCCAGCTTCTCGATAACTGTCTCGGCAAGGTTAAAGTCATGCTTAAACAACGCCTCCATGGTATCCTCAAACATCGAATTAGCCAAACCGCTCAACACAGACAATTTTCCAAGAATCTCCTCTTTAACTGGTTCACTAAGCTGAAGGGTGTTCTCCGCGATCTTGGTAGCGTGATCAGCGGTTCTTTCAACTGATTTAGCAATCAATCGGTAACCTAAACATTCCCTTTGCGATTCGATACCGATTTCTTTAACGACACGTTGGTTAGAAACCGCCAGCTTTAGAAGTCGCACGATGTAGAGTGCGAATCGGTTGACTTCCCGGTCGGTTTCGATCACTGCTTTAGCGTTAGCGTAATCAAGTTTCCGAAGGGCTCCGATTGCTTCCTTATGCATGGACGACGCTATGATTGACATGCGGCTTAAGGCGTTTTGTATAGTGAGTTCCGGGTAGTTTAGGAGTACCTGTAGTGTTAACTCGGTGGGTGTGTCGATTACGATTTCGGTGCCGACCAGATAGTTCCGTGCGAAGTTTTTAAGATGATTGCGCGTCTTTGACGAGAGGGTTTTCTGTCCTTGTCCTTTTATGTGTAGGATACTGTAACCGTTTAGGTAAGCAGAGATGGCTGTGCGCATGATTGCGTCTGGGTTTTCAACTTGGCTGACTCTGATGAAGGCTTCTTCCTGTCGCTCCTTTTTTGGAAAAGATGAGGGCATAACGCAGAGTGAGCCGTCTTCTTCTTCGCGGACCAGCATGCTGCTGCCGCGTTTTAGCTTGTTTTTGATTGCCCACTCTTTGGGTAGTGATAGAATGAATGTTGAGCCGCCTGTTACCTGTAGTTTGCGTTGTTCTTCGTTTATTTTTTCGTTTGTTGCTGTTGTCACGCTTAACACTGCGTGACTCTTTTTAGCTTCTGTCATCATATTAACGTAGTCTATATAGACTATAAAGTTTATGGAGGTTTACTATATAATCAAAGTTGGCGCCTTTAGTCAATTAGTAAAGGACTGAAAACATATGAAATCTAAATACGTCATCATAGGCGCAGTCGTTTTAGCAATCATCCTCGTTACATCAGTAGCAGCATACACTTTCCTCTCAACCCCCTCCGAGCCAATCGTTAGAATCAACGGAGCAGGCGCAACCTTCCCATATCCACTACTTGACGAAATAATGACCGTATACAGCAACGAAGTCAAACCAAACGTTCAAGTCAACTACCAATCAATCGGCAGCGGCGGCGGAATCTCCGCGTTAAACACCAAAACCGTCGACTTCGGCGCCTCCGACGCACCCTTAACCGCGGCAGAGGCATCAAACATCACAAACGCCCTGCATATCCCCGAAACAATCGGAGCAGTAACAATCACATACAACATCCCCGGCGTATCCACAGGGCTAAAGCTAACCGGACAAGTTATCGCAGACATCTTCCAAGGAACAATCACAAAGTGGAATGACAACGCAATCCAGAGCCTCAACCCAGACATCACTCTTCCAGACCAAACAATCACTGTAGTCCACCGCTCTGACGGTTCAGGAACAACATTTGTCTTCACCAGCTACCTTAAACAATCAAGTACAGCATGGAGTGCAGCCATAGGTGCAGGTAAATCAGTTAGTTGGCCCACAGGTGTTGCTTCAATCGGAAACACGGGTGTAGCCCAAACAGTCAGCACCACAAGCTACTCAATAGGATATGTCGAATTAGCCTACACGATAGAAAACAACATGCCTGTCGCAGCCGTACAGAACCCCTCTGGCAGCTTCGTGATGCCAACACTTGCATCCACAACCGCGGCAGCCCAATCAGGCGCAGCAGGCCTACCGGCAGGCGATGCAAGCTGGACCGGCGTCAACCTGCTAAACACTGCAGCTTCAGATGCATACCCAATTGTAACATTCAGCTACATCATCGTCTACAAAGAACTAAGCAACATCCCAGACATGACTCAAGAAAAAGCAACCGCGCTAGTACAGTTCCTCTGGTACATCGTCCACGACGGACAGGAACTTGCACCCGAACTGGAGTACGCTCCCCTGCCAAGCAACGTTGTACAGCTAAACGAAGCAACTATTGCATCTATAATCTTCAACGGTCAAACTCTACCTACAAACTAAGGTGGGGTTAACCGTGACCAACCAGAAAAACCCCAAATTTTTTACTAAAAAGGTCGCCTCCTTAGGCGATTTCCTCTTCAAGAATTTAGCCGCTGTAATGGCGGCTTCAGCTCTTGCTCTATTACTGATAATCGGATACGAGTTAGCATCAGGTTCAGGGTCTGTTATTAGGACTTTTGGCGCAGACTTCTTTGTTGGCACTCAATGGGTGCCTAATGAGGGCAGAGAAATCTACGGCGCCTTACCCTACCTGCTGGGAACAATCGCCAGCTCTGGACTCGCACTCCTCTTTGGTGTTCCGTTGAGTATTGGCATCGCTGTTTTCCTGGTAGAAATGTCCCCGCGTGCATTAAGAGTACCAATAAGCTACCTCGTTGAACTCTTAGCGGCTGTCCCAAGCGTCATATATGGCCTCTGGGGCCTGTTCGTCTTCAGATTCATCTTAGTTGATTATATCGAAAAACCCCTAAACACCTACTTCGGCTGGATACCCATCTTTGGAGGTCCAACACCAATAGGCTTGGACCTTTTCACAGCCAGCGTAGTTTTAGCAATTATGATTATCCCCACGGTGGCCTCCGTTACAAAAGAAGTTGTTGCAGCTGTCCCTAACAGCATTCGAGAGGGCGCATACAGTATCGGCGCTACAAAATGGGAAGTCATTCGCCACTGGGTCCTAAGCTATGGCCGATCTGGCATCTTCGGAGCCGTCATCTTGGGCTTAGGCCGTGCAGTAGGCGAAACCATGGCGGTTGCAATGCTGATTGGAAACGCACAGGGCGCAGCAGCCATACCCACCTCGCTGTTTGCTCCAAGCCAAACCATGGCTTCACTAATCGCCAACGGCTTCTTGGAAGCTGCTCCTGGGTCGCTTCAGATTTCAGCTTACATCGGCGTCGGATTAATACTGCTGATCATGAGCCTATCCATCAACTTGGGGGCTCGCGTAATGGTTACAAAAGTCCTCAAAGTTAAAGGAGGCGCAGTAGAATGAACCTAAACAGCTACGGCTTGCGCAAATTCAAGAACCGCTTCTTCTTCGTGGCCTGCGCCGTATGCGTCGTACTCGCTGTGGCACCACTTGTCAGCATACTTTGGGAAGTTATCGTACGTGGGGCGCCGCAGTTGAGCTTAAATTTCCTAACCGCCACTAACGCCAAAGACGGCATAGGACCCGCAATACAGGGTACCCTCATCTTAATCGGTTTAACTAGTCTCATCGGTGTCCCAATCGGTATACTCTCAGGCGTCTACTTAGCAGAGTACGGAAACAACCACTTCGGCTCCACCATGCGCATAATCAACGACGCACTAACAGGTGTACCCTCCATCGTCATAGGCATAACCGCATACGGAGTAATCGTAATCGGCCTCATAGGAAGCTACTCAGCAATCGCAGGCGCCATCGCGCTCTCATTCATGATTATTCCGATAATCGCCAGAACAACCGAGGAATCACTAAAACTCGTCCCCAACAACATACGCGAAGCCTCACTGGCGCTTGGCGCACACAAATGGAAAACAACCCTCCGCATAGTGTTACCATCCGCAAAAAGCGCCGTAATCACCGGAGTGCTACTAGGCGTTGCGCGTGTCGCGGGAGAAACCGCGCCGCTGATCATGACTATCCTCGGCAACCGGTACTTCTTCCAGGGCCTAAATGAGCCTATGGCTGCGTTACCGCTTGAAATTTGGCGTGACTCGCTACAGGCGCAGCAGAGCATAATCGCTCAGGGATGGGGCGCAGCTCTGGTGCTAATCCTGCTCGTATTATCGATTAACATCATAGTTAGAGTTGTAAGTAGAGGAAGACTAAGAAAATGACAGAAACACAACAGAAACCCATACAACCAGACCCGCAAGCAAAGATGCAGAGCATCAACCTCGACGTTTGGTTCGGCCAAAAACAAGTGCTGAAAAGTATTAACCTGTCCGTTAAGCCGAACACTGTAACCGCCATAATCGGCCCGTCCGGCTGCGGCAAATCTACGTTCATCCGAACGCTGAACCGCATGCACGAGCTTGTGCCAAACGCGAAGCTGAATGGTCAAGTGCTGCTTGACGGCGAAGACATCTACGCCAAAAACGTTGACCCCGTTATGATTCGGCGCAGAGTCGGCATGGTATTTCAGAAGCCCAACCCGTTCCCGACGATGTCCATCTATGACAATGTTGCTGCGGGACTTAAGCTGACAGGCGCAAAAAAGGGCGAAGACCTCGATGACATTGTGAAGAAGAGCCTCATTCAGGCTTCGCTTTGGGAAGAAGTCAAAGACGACCTGAAAAAGCCCGGAACAAGTATCAGCGGTGGCCAGCAGCAGCGCCTCTGCATCGCCCGAGCAGTTGCATTGCGGCCCGAAGTCATACTGATGGATGAACCCTGCAGCGCTTTAGACCCGATTGCAACCGCTAAAATCGAGAAGCTAGTTATAGAATTAAAACAGAACTACACCGTAATCATAGTTACCCACAACATGCAGCAGGCCTCTCGTGTATCTGACTTCACCGCCTTCATGTACCTCGGCGACCTCGTCGAGTATGGCAGAACCAAAGACATTTTCGAGTCGCCCAAAAGCAAGCTAACTGAGCAGTACATTACAGGAGAATTCAGCTAAGAAGGAAATGAAAACATGAGCAGAATTATTGACCGCGGATTAGAAGAGCAAGCAGCCCTACTGGCAAAGATGGGCGAATTAACCTTTGAAACCCTTGAAACCTCAATCTATGGGTACCTGGAGGGTCGAAACGTGAAGACGCAGGTACGCGAGATGTCTGATGTGCTGGTGGCTATGGCGGATAAGGTTGAGGATCAAACCTTTGAGTTGATCGCCCGCTTCCAACCCGTCGCCTCTGATCTGCGCACGATCAAGTCTTACATGAAGATCGGCAACGACTTCGCAAGATACGGCAGATACGCACTCGACATAACCTCTATTGCTGAGCAACTCGGCGGGTTAACGCAGTGCGAGGCCTGGATTCAGCAGTACCTCTCTTTGATGAGCCAGAAGGTGCTCTTTATGGTTAAGGTCAGTGTGGATTCTCTGCGCAGACACGACGTTACATTAGCCAAGACTATCACGGCGCCTGAACGCGAAGTTGACCGCATGTACCTTGAATTCCTAAACAAGCTGATCAGCGACGCATCGGCAAGCAGCAAATGCGTAGCTTCAGGTTTGCTTGTCACGCGCTACTTTGAACGCATAGCTGACCACGCCGTGTATGTGTGCGAGTCAATCATCTATGTGGTGACGGGCGAAAAAGCCAACTTAGGCTAAACCGTGCGCTGATGGATTAAGCGGCAGCTCAACGATGAATGTTGTGCCCCCGCCCACTTTTGTTTCGAAGCTTACGTTGCCTCCTAGTGCTTCAGTTAACTTTTTCACGACAGCTAAGCCGAAGCCCTGTCCCTTGGATTTGGTAGTGAACAGCGGCTTGAACATCCTGTCTTGGATTTCCGGGGGGATTCCGCCTCCTGTATCTGACACGGCTATTATGACCGAGCTTTTGCGGGGAAACGCGCTGAGGGTGATCTCGCCGCCTGCTTCTTCCATGGCTTGGATGCCGTTGCGTATTAGGTTAGTTAGTATCCTCTTGATGAAGGAGGTGTCGGTTTTTATGGTTGGAATCGGCTTTGGAATCGTAAAAGTCACGGCGATATTTTTTGGGATACCAATGAAGGTTTGCATTTCGTACATTACGCTTTCAAGGCTTATCTCCTGCAGTGTAATTGTGGGGGGTTTAGCGTAGTCCTGCAGGTCAGTTACTATCTTGTTGATGTAGAAGGTTTGCTCCTCAATGTAGTTGACGCAGTCTAATACGCTCTTTTTCTCTTGGTTATCGGGAAGTTTCGCTAATTCGTCTTTGGCTAAGTATAACTCGCCGATGATTGACTGCAGGGGGTTGCGGATATCATGTCCTATCATGCCTGCGGTTTCGCCGATGGCGGCTAAGCGTTCAGCGTTCTTTAGTTTCTCCGTGCGAGTTTTAACTAGCTGCTCAAGATGCTGAGTGTACTCTTCAAGTGAAAGCTGCTGCTTCTTCAATTCAGTGACATCTTTTGCTAACACAGCTATGCCGTTGCCGGTGGGGTAAACCTCTATTTCGAACAGTATTGCCTCATCCACTCTTGGCAAGCTGTCAATGAATGTTCGGGGATTCTTTGTACGCATGACTTCTAGAAAGACACTTTTGGCTTTATCCGTCATTTTGGTTTTGCCGAAGACCTCGAAGATGTGTCGGCCAATCGCTTCGGCGCCCTTTAGTTTCATAATGTTCTCGCTTGCTTTGTTTAGGTAAGTGATCTTTAATGTTGAATCAACCGCGAAGAAGGGGTCTGTGATGCTGTTTGCCAGTTTTCTGTATTTCCTTTCTCCCTGCCGCAGTGCCTTCTCTATCTTTTTGCGCCAAGTAATGTCTTTTACTATCATAGCGAAGTAGCCTTTGGCTGGACTGAAGCCATTAAACGCTAACCATTTGTTCAATACGAATCCGAACTTTTCTATTGATAGGCTTCTTTGACTTGAGACTGCTTGAATGCATCTCCCCAGCCAATCAGTATATCTGGGGTTAAGTAGTGGCAGAAACTGTGATGCCTTTTTCTTTCGAAGCAGCGCGTCAGGGATATGTATCAGGCGCTTGAAGGCTAAGTTGGTATCTATAACCAAGAAGTCAACGGGGCTACCCTTGTCGTCGTAGAGTATTTTGCAGTAAATAACTGCGTCGCTCATTCTATCAAACAGATTCTTATAGAGGTCAACCTGTTCTTTTTTAAACTCTTTCTCTTGGGTAGCTACACTTTTGGTTTGGTTAACTTTTGTAACACCCATAATTTTCGCCTCCTCCAGCAAAGCGGATATTTTGGATGTTGATTGGATTGCCAAGAAATGTGGGCAGCTACTGATTATTCGCTGCCTTGCCTGTCTAGGACTATAGTTTGGCTGTCTTTTAGTCTTTTCTATGATCAGCTAAACAGATTTCAGGCGTCATTTATGCTCAGATTTGGGTAACCTTCAAAAGCAGGCTTGTACGCATCAAATAGCAATGACTCCTGTTCTAGACGTTACTTGGCAAAGCCAACTAGCCGACTTCTCGCTTAGCGAACGCGACGCAGACCTGCTATCGTTACTCGAAGCAGAAGGCTTAGCCACGTTCAGCTTCGACGGCCTGAAACGCAGAACAGGACTGCACCCCGAGACCCTCTCCCGTATCCTTGCCAGACTTGAAGAGGAAGGCATAATCAGAAAGGAACGCGAGGGCTATAGTGTCAACCCTAAAATCACCCAGTTGAAACTGCAGCCCAGCCGAAAGGAGGCGCCCTCGACACCGCTTATGCAGACGTATCTGCCCTCCGATTTGTTAACTCAGCAACTTATTTTACAGTTGAGAGGTAAATGGTTTGGTATGTTGCGCTGGCTCGGCATCTCCGAGACTAGCCAAGGCGTCACGTTGAAGTGGATAACCGAGGACGGGGGTATACAAATCTCTGCCAACATAGCTGGCTCAGCGCTTAACATCGACGCCAAGTTTTTGACCAACAACAACCTCAATTTGGCGCTCAAGGCATCTTACCAGCTGATGTCGCTTATCGGTAAAGTGTGCATCAGTTCACAGACTGCTTCCACAGCAGCGGCTAGACATGTGAGTTACTTCGGCGGCGGACATTACCTAACATAAAACAGTGCTCCAAGTCAAAGATAAAAGCCACTTGCATCCTTCTAAAACGTTTACTCCTTACAGCCAACGCCAAACTTGGGCATAACCAAATCGCATATAGATGAGATTAAAGACATCAGTCTTTAATGCCTAAATAAAATAATATCGCAAACACGCAGTTAGCTCACTGTTATGGTTTCTAATTAATAATACAAATTAGGAAGGAAATTAAAATAACTCTTTAGCATTTTTTAATTCTTTCATTGCGCTTTTGAGCGCTTTTGGCATATCTTCTAAATAGATGGAGTTACGTCTAACGCCTTCTTGGACCAATCCAGCCGCTATAAGTGAAGTGCCAAGAATATCGCTTACTACAGGTTCAGGAAATACAAGTAACGCCATTCCAACCTTGATTAGGTAATTTTTGTTTCCACTCTTGGAAAGCTTATTTACGGATCCAGCGCTTTTTTGGGTAGCTTTCATTGACTGCTTAACGTCACTAAATGTTTCAATGTGTGTTTCGGTTACCTCTTTGACGGTTGGTGCAAGTTTTCCAAGTTCTTTTGCGCTCATTATATTTTCAATCCTTACCTCTCAGAGTATGAGCCTCCAAAACATAAGCTTTCGATAAGAATTATGCGGGGAAATAGCCTCTTTAAGGGACTTGACGCCGATTAATTTAGTCGAGGTTCTCAATTCTGAAAGTTATACCCGTCTGTTTTGACATTAAAAACTAAATTATGTATAATTCTCTATCTGGTTGTGTTGATATAGTTCAGTTAATCATAAAGCAAATTATTGAAGAAAGAAAAGGAACTAAATTCCAATCACTTCAAACAGATATTGCATTATAACAAAAATCACATATGCCCCAATTAGCATAATTGCATCCCTTTTGTTAACGTCTCCGTCTCTTGAACGTAAATATACGAATA
>JAAYYI010000087.1 GCA_012515445.1 Candidatus Bathyarchaeota archaeon
AAAAGCTATGATCCCTATAGATGTAGATATGTATGCTTATATATTCGCATACGTGTAATAACTCTTGGGGAACTTATTGACTGAAGCTACAACTATTCGTGTGTCGAAAAAAACCGCTGAAACACTTGAGAACATACGGGAGAAACTAAAAGCAGAAAGCCTCGACGAAACAATACAGCTACTTGTAAAACAGCAGCGAAAAACAATTCTAGAAAGCGCCTACGGTGTTGCTCGAGGTAAAATTAAACCATACACTGAGGAAGATCGCGGTGAAGATCGTAATTGATACCTACGCGTGGATTGAACTGCTAATAGGCAGTGAAAGAGGCGCTAAAGTAAAAGAGATACTCTCAGAAGCCGACGAAGTGTACACTTCTGACATTGTCTTGGCGGAGACTGCGAGAAAATTCTACAGAGAGGGCACTGATGAAGAAACCATCAGCCGCTGGATAGAGACAATCACAGATGCATCTGTCGTTACACCGATTGATCCCGTAATTGCTTTAGAGGCAGCAAAGTGCCAATCAGAACTCATCAAAGATGCAAAAAGCCTCAAACAAAACACGCCTAGCTTGTTCGATGCAATAGTATACGCGACGGCTAAAGTAAAAGATTGCAAAATGCTTACTGGCGACGAGCATTTTAGGAACCTGCCAGACGTGCTCTGGATAGGAAAATAATTACATCTGACGATAACAACTCTCCACTTATGAAAAGTATCTAAAGCTACATCTACCCGTCTCAGAGTGACCTCACCATCCCTTGCTTAAAGGCGACAAGCGATTCACTTATGCAGTGAACTCGGATGATAATTAGGTGAAAAGAAGAGAGATTATTAGCCAGAACCATATAGGTGTGGCATGAGAAACCTATTCTTGCATAATGGTAAGTGCCTGCTTCTCCGGGATAGTGAGCAGTTTGCCGTTTGGCAGCTTGAACTTACAACTCCCCGCCGTACAGGACATAAAAGTAAAAGACATACCCGCAGGAATCTTTCCTAGGGCTGCATCTGTGTAATCCAGTTTAAGCTTGTACTTCTTGTTAATTCCGAATCTCATGCCATTCACCTCTGTTAACGTATTAAACCCTGCATGCCCTCTTGGTGCGTTAAATAAGTTATTGTACAATCTGTGAATTAATACCAAAATAGGCAAGGTTTTTGTTCAGCTGTCTAAAAATCGCCCCTATTTTCTATGACAAACTAGACAGCAGACCAAAATACTGCTTATCGAGCATCGGAATATTATGCCTTGCAGGGGTGTTCCAGTACTGGAACAGTCTGTTCCATGAGGAGAGCAATATGGAGCTTTGCGGTAGGGGTTATTGGTGTATGAATGGCTAAGCAGTTGATTATACCATTAGCAATATGCACACTAATTCTTTCGATGCTGTGCGCAGCTACGAGGGCAGAAACAGATGTTACCCTGTCAGAAAACATCCATATCCTGCCCGACGGCACAGTCACGCCCTCAACCGCACCCATACACCGAAATGGTGACACCTACCAGCTCACGAACAGCCTCGTCTACGAATCCATAATCATTGAGAAAAACAACATCAGCCTCGACGGCAGAGGCTACACAATGCAGGGAAACGGAATAGGAAAGGGCGTAGCAGCAATCAACTTAACCTGCACAGGCGTCACCGTCAGGAACTTCCAGATAAACGACTACGAAGTCGGCATACTAGGCGCCTGCGACGGTAACAGGATAGTCGGCAACGACTTCACACGCGTCCACTACGACATCGCCGTCTACGCAGACAACTATGAAATCACCCAGAACTACCTGAACTACGTCAGAATCGTAGGCTCAAACGTCCACATCTACGAGAATGATATCCAAGCGCCTGACTATGGAACTGCATTCTGGTTAACTAACAGCTCCAACATCGTAATCGAAGCAAACCTAGTCACTTTCACCAACAAGACAACTTCCTTCATAAGCGCCTCAGGCGATAACCCCCGCGTATTCCATAATAATTTCCTCAATGCAGGTGAGCTGCAATTTAGCCAAGGCGAGTTTTACCTCTTTGACATGTCAGGGTTTAATAATTTTGAGCCATGGGACAACGGGTACCCCTCCGGCGGCAACTACTGGAGCGACTACACATCTAGATACAGCAACGCCTCAACAATCGATGCCTCAGGCCTGTGGGATACTGGATATACATTAGCTGCCTACTTCAATGCGCCGCTAGTTGACCGTTATCCACTTCAAAACCCCTACCCCATAGAGGTTCAAGCCTTGCCAACTTCGTCTCCACCTGGAATCATAGATGATAGCCCTGTGCCCTCGGTGCCAGAGTTGTCGATATGGGCAATATTTGTGCTGCTATCAATCGCAGGCTCCGCTGTTTTAGCCTTAAGAAAAGTAAATAAAAAGCCCGTATCTTGACTGCAAGCTACTTTTGCGGAATCGCCATAACCATTCGTACAAGCATCGCACCCTCCACGCAACCCTCAATCTGCGACAAAAGCAACCCGACAAACGGCTGCTGCTTAGTCCGAGAAGGCGTCTCATACATCCCGCCCAGCCCCGTCTTAGTCACATAAAGAAAGTCTTCAATCGGGAGCCCAAAATGCGCATGTTTATCCTGCAGCGTCTGAATGTAGCAGATCATCGGGTTCTTTTTTGGCGGTTCAAGCTGGTAGCGGTGGCCAAACCCGCGGCCCGACTTCTTGTTTACGAGGATAAAACCGCTCTCCGCGAGTCCCTGCACCCTTTGCCAGAGCTCATAACAGGGCGTACCCTTAACAGCACAGGTCCGGCAATACTTGCTTTTCCTATCACCCTGCCAGTTAACGCAGAAAGCGGTGTCCATTTCTGGTTTAGAGGAGGGTAGCATCCGGCGGTCCCGTGCTAACGAAGTCAGTCCGAGGTTTCTTTATTTTTGGCTTTTTTTATTTCAGCTTCTATTTCTTCAAAAGTCAGCTTTTCCGTTGCCTTCCGAAGCTCTACGACTGAGTCACCGTAGCACTCTCTAATTTCAGTTATAAATTCGATAGCCCTTTTAGCACCTAGTTCTTTGACTAAGGCTTCGAATGGGACTTCTACGGTGGCAACAGTCATTTTATTTGGTCTCCGCTTGATCTACATATTTAACTGGGTTTCTCACTTTTAACTTGTATCCTTGTAGTTTGGAGATTTTTTCGATTCTACTGGCGCTATTTATGATCTGGTCATCGCAAGTTAGAAAATAATCAGCCTTACCTACACAGGCAGATGCTATGTGGAGAGAATCAATGGCACTAAAATGACATTCTAAATTGAATGCATTAGCTAGACCAGTTAATTTCTTGCTGCCTGTAACATTTATTTGACTAAGGGCTCTTTCGAATCCCCTGATGTCTTTTCTTTTTTTTGAGGATCAATGATTTGTTCGATTTCGAACTTGACATAATCTGAACTTATATCATCAAATTCCCTCTTTCCGCGGCAGTTACAATTTCTAAAAAGGCTTTGGCTTCAATGTTAATTCGCCTGTCGTTTTGATTATCTAAGGGTCTGCAGTAAACGTTTGTATCGAGGTAAATTGACCAGTGATGTTTCATAAGAAGACCCACGGGTACCGTTTGCGCATTGTCTCAAGCACCATCTGCGGCGGGATTATGCCTTCTTCGCATATGATGCCGTGGATGTAGCGGTTGGGGGTGACGTCGAAAGCGGGGTTCTTCACTTTCAGCCCCTGTGGCGCTTCAGGCCAGACTTCGGCGGGATTGCGCTGTTCAATCTTTTCGCAGCCGCCATGCAGGGTTTCGGGGTTAAACTTTAGCAGCTCAGATACCACGTAGAAGGGTACGCGGGCTTCGCTGGCGATGACTGCTATGCCGCCTGTGCCGATTTTGTTAACGACGTTGCCTTCCGAGGTGATGGCGTCTGCGCCGACGAAAGCCACATCCACTTCGCTCATAAACGTCCGTGCAGCCGAATCCACGATAAATGTAGTATCAATTCCTAATCCAACAAGCTCTTTTGCGGTTATTCTACCCTGAAAAGCCGGGCGGGTCTCGGTGCAGACAACGCGGAAATCCACGCCGTCCGCTTTGGCTTTTGCGAGCATTTTGGTGACGGTTGAGCTGTGGCAGTGGGTGAACACGACTGAGCCGTCGCCTATGCGTTTGGCGCCGACTTCGGCTGCCCGCATGCTAGAAGCAGAGAGGTCTTTGAGGAAGCCGTCTGCTGTTTCGTTGACCACTATGCGAAGGGCAGTTACTTGCTCGGTGGGGGCGGTTTGGGTTTGGTTGATTATGTAGCGCATGGCATTTCGCATAAGCGGTTCAGTATCTCGAGCTGAGGCAAAAAGCCCCTGCGCCTCCCTGAGTTCCTTTAGCAAATCCTTTTTGTTGGAGGCTTTCGTTTGCTCCGCTAAGGTCTGGAAGGCTTTGATGGCTGCTATTGCCACATTTCTTGCGCCCTGAATTTCTATTCGTCGGATTTTCTCCGCAGTTACCTCAACTGAGTCACCCATAAACATTCAACCTAAATGCTGCGTCTATGCTAGTATTTTGTGGTGAGGCATATAAGCAGAACCATACAATCAATGGTGTGAGGGCTATGTTGCCTGATCAAGAAGCCATAAACAGCATTCTGGAACCCTACGTCAAGCCATGGTACGAGGGTATCGCTAATCCCCAAAAGGCGCAGGAGCGGGTGCTATCCGATTTGCTGGCGAAGTATGCAGTCACAGACTATGGCCAAGCGCACAATGTCCCCAAAATAGACAGCATCAGCGAATACCGAGCAAATTTCCCGATAATAAACTACGCAAAACTGCAACCCTACCTCGACGCCGTAAAAGAAGGTAATTACAAAGCGTTTATGCCTGAACCGCCCCAGCACTGGGTTATGACACGCGGCTCCACCGGCAAAAGCAAAGTGCTACCCGCCACAGAAACCCACCTCAAGCAAATCTACAGCTGCGGTGCACGCGCCATCATCAACTTCGCTTACAAGCGCCGCCAGTACGAGGTATTCTTAGGCGTCATTTTGAACCTTAATTTTCCATCCGCAGTGCACACTATGAATGTTGATGGCAAAGAGGTGAGCTACGGCTACAGCAGCGGCACCTACGCACGCCTAAACCCCATGTTTGACCGCGTCAGCCTGCTACCCCGCCAAGAGGAAATCGACAAGCTCGGCAGCGGAATCGGCAGAAGCGACTGGCAGCGCCGATTTGACCTCGTGTATGAGATGGCTAAGGACCAGACCGTAACCGCCACAATGGGCGTAACCCCTGTCATCTTATCCTTCGCAAGGTACATGAAGCGCCGATACGGCAAGCTGCCACGCGACGTCTGGAAGCCTAAAGCGCTGTTCTGTACGAGCGTCAGGAAAATCCAGTTTAAGTACGGCCCAATTCTCAAAAAATACTTCGGCGATGTTCCAATCGTTGAGATGTACACGGCGACTGAGGGCGTTTTTGGTCAGCAACTCGACGACAACCCCTACATTGTTCCGAATTACGACGCTTACCTCTTTGAAGTTGCCACCGGCAGGTGGGTGAAGAGGCTGCATGAACTGCAACGCGGCGAATGGGGCAGGCTAATAGTCTCTTCCTGTATGCTGCCACGCTACGACATGGGCGACCTGGTTGAAGCCGCCGGAAAAGGCTACTTCAGGATTTTCGGTAGAAACAACACTGCCACATGCTTAGAGCACCGTCTGTACAGGGCGTTTGTGCGTTAGTCCATATAACATAAGCAAATCAAAGAGATGTTCATTATACCGTTAGCTTGTAGCCTCGACTTCTCAGAACCAATTGTAATCGTGTTACCCCTATTCCCTTTCCCAATTACTTCTGCAATGTAGCGATGTTTTTTTTAAATAATTAGCTTTAAACCTGTAATATAGAGAAAATAAAATTAAGTTAGAGCAGTTTTTAGCGAAATCTAAAGAATTACCACTTTCTGTCTCACCGGTTATTAGATTGAAAAGCGATTCGCCAGCCTTGTAGCCTAAAAACTTTTAAGCCAAAACCCCAACAGACAGCAAGAGACAGATGAAAACCAAAATCGACCAAACCAGCTGGCCCCGACGCGACTACTACCGCTACTTCGGAGCATTCGATGACCCATTCTTCGGCTTAGTAGTTAACGTAGACTGCACAGCCGCCTACAGCCACTGCAAGAAAAGCGGCACCTCGTTCTTCCTCTACTACATGTACCATTCAGCCAAAGCCGTAAACAAAGTGGAGAACTTGCGCTACCGCATAATCGACGGCGAAATCTGGCTGTTTGACAGTGTGCACCCAAGCACAACCGTCGGCAGACAGGATAACAGCTTCGGCTTCGCCCTATTCGAATACAACGATGATTTCGAAGCCTTCACTAAAAACGCGAAAGCACAGATAGCTGAAGTCCAAACCTACACGGGGCTACGCATCGAGGAGAACGCCAGCCGCGTTGACGTTGTGCACTGTACGACGACGCCGTGGTTTAGCTTCACTGGCGTTAAGCATGAGAAGAGCATCCGGTGCGGCGAGAGCATACCCAAGTTTGCATTCGGCAAATTCTTCGAGTATGAGGGCAAAAAGCTGATGCCGGTTTCCATTAACGCGCATCATGGCTTAGTGGACGGCTACCACGTCGCAGAGTACCTCAAGCTATTCCAAGAGGGCTTAAACAGCCTATAATGCTTCAGCAGCCCTCCCCCCACCTTAACAGCTTAACAGCACACTAAAAATCGACTAATTAATAAAACCAAACTTGTACTGTCACCACAATCAAACAGCAACATTCCCCACCTGCCAAACAAAACAACTGATTCTGCCAAAAGTTATGGAAGATGAAGTAGCAGACCGACTTGTCTTCGTTCTAATTAAAGCTTATGACGCAAGCGTTCATTGAAGCGCAATGAAAAGGATTTTCATAGGAAAAAATAAAAAAAACGATTCAAAACCACTATTGAGGAGCAGGCGTATGCTTACGCGCCGTCAACGCAACATACACTGCACCAATTATAATGATAACGCCGATAGCAAGCAGCAGGTACGCCCAGTTCATTCCACTATCCGGCAACGCATTGGTAAGTTGCAGCACCGAGAACAAGCCGAAAGTGATCAGGATTAAGCCGCCGATCAGATATCCCAAAAAGCCGCGTTCACCCTTCTCCTGCTTTTCGCGGTCCTCATTTTTCTCGTTCTTCTCGTTCTTTTCCCCCTTCTCATCGCGACGGCGCTGAACAGGAGGCGGCGGTGCACCTCTTAACGAGAAGCCGCATCTTGGACAAAAAGTCATTGTATCCTCGACTTTGTTGCCACATTTCGGACAATACGACATTTTCCTACTCTGCCCACCATGACTTTAATCAGCTCTTTATATTTAAAACATGCACCAGAACCTGTTGGGGAAACATATATTATGCGTGGGAACGGTTTTTTTATGGAGAAAACAGCTTGAGTATACCCCGCTTTGGTCACGGGTTATCTGAGAAGAGAAAAGAAAACCTTCTTTCCGGAATCTACATCGGCTCTATTTTGATCATTCTATCAGTGATTTACATAGTAAGTTTACCGGTGAGTCTATGGAACGAAATCATAGACTTCTTTGCATCACTAACCCTTGCACCTGTCCCCGGAACAGGCATCGCATTACCAGCACCATCTAACCCAGCGGCGCATACACCGCTTTACAACGCAGCATTCTGGTTCACAGTAGCAGTCGGAGCCGTAGAAATCGGTGTTCTAGTCCTGCGAGTACTAATGAACTCGCCCATGCCACGCAAAGCCGAAACAATAGAAAACATCGTATTCTGGCTGGGCACAAGCTACCTAATAATAACTTACCTCGTAAACATGACAATCGCAGGCGAATGGTTTGTTTTCTGGGCCGGAATAATTTTGATATTCGGCTTAGCACTGCTCGCACGCTCATTCGTGTTAATGGCACAGCGGTAAACTATTTCCTTTTTATCTTAAGCGTCCACCACAGACCCATAATCTGCCAGAACATATTCCATGAATCCTTAGCCAAATTAACCTTGGTGTCTCTGCCGCTGTGCCACTCAACCGGGATTTCCTTAATTCTGTATCCACAATTATGCGCTCGAACCATAACTTCGGTATCCCAGAACCAATGCGTCGCCTTCACCTTACCAAGCAATGCAAACAGCGGTTCCCGCCTAAAACTCTTAAAGCCACACTGGTGATCCATCAATTTAGACCCCAACAAGTGGCGTACTAAGAAATTGTACGTTTTAGAGCTAAATCCTCTGCTAAATGTGCGCGATGCTGTGCTTTCTTTAAGCATTCTAGAGCCAGTGGCAAAGTCGTAGCCCTCCACGCTGATAGCTTCAACTAACGGCTTGAGAAAACGCAGATCAGTAGCCAAGTCTAGGTCCATGTAAACGAGCACCCGACCGTTGCTATGCGTAAAGGCATTGTTGAGTGCTGTGCCGCGACCTAACCGCTGCTCCCGATGGATATGACGAACGCAGGGGTACCGTTCTGAGAGTTCTTTGGAACGCTCGGCGGTGCCATCTGTGCTACCGTCCTCAGCTATGATAATCTCGTATGAATCAGTAAATTCGTTAAGCGCCTGAATGGTTTTCTCCACTGCAGGGTTTAGGCAGTCCACTTCGTTATAGGCGGGAAGCACAAGCGAAACCAGCAGTTGAGCATCAGTTTTCGGTGTTATCATGTCGCGAAGTACCAGCTTGGGAACCATTTCAGAGTCTTAGCATACTCCAACGTTGTTGGCGCACCAGAAATCACAGGGTAAAACATTACGAAAAGCGCCACAGCCGCAGCGAAGACAACTACTGCCAAGACTTTACCGTAGGGTTTACTCCAGTACCTGTTAACGAAATAGGTTATGGCGAGGCAAAGCATAGGCACGGCGTTGTAGTAGTGGTAAATGTAGGCTGCTCGGCCGATAAACACGAAAGGTAACCACGCAAACGCAAATACGACGACGATAAAAATCGCTGCTGCATCCCAACCGCCCGCATTGATGCTAACGCGCTCTGGAACCTTCTTGATGCGCTGCCAAAGATTCCGCAGTGCAAACTCCACATGGAAACCTTCAATCGCCAACACGATTACAGTGACAAAGCCCACCCACCACACTGCGGGGTTACCGAACACGCTGATTGTGGAAACCGTGTTGTTTGGGAGGTTCCATGTTACGTCGAACCAGCGGGTTACTTGGTGACCATCGGGGCTAAACATAAGCGGCCAAGACCACCACGCCGAGGAAGCCGAGTCTGAGACGCCACCCGAGTGGAAGCCGAACATCGCGTTCTGCAAATCAAGAATCTGTATTGGCGAGTTACCCAGCGCCATCTCAGGAATGTAGGCTGCAAAGTATATCACTGCAACTAAGCCCATGCAGGCGATCAGTAACAGCGCAGGCTTGTCAAAGAAAGCCACGTACTTTTCGCTTAAGCTGCCTTTCAAGTTCTTGACGTCCCGCAGTCGCAGCATAACCAGCAACGCAAGGAGACCCAATGCGCTGAAGAGTGGGAAACCGAATTTCGTTGCAAAAGCACACGCAAACGCCGCCACAGATAGCACAAGGGGAAGCACTGAAGTGTCTTTCCAGCCCTTCTTGAGCACACTAGAGAAGTAGAATAAAAACAGCAGCTGACTTAGCAGCGTAAAGAACACCATGTAGGTATCCACTGTGCCGATCCTCGCCATAGTAAAGTGCATGAAGTCAAACGTGAATAGGAATGAAGCTGAGAAGCCGGCGATCCATGTGCCGAATAGCTTCTTGCCGATAAGATACATCAACGGAACCATAAGCGACGCAAATAAGACGCCCATGATGCGCCAGCCAAACGGAGACTCACCAAACGCCATAACGCCGACTGCTTGAATCAGTTTGCCCAGCGGCGGGTGGGTGCGTTCAACGGGTACATGGTCGTTAGCGAATTCTATTGCTGCCCGGGCAAAGTAGATTTCGTCGAAGTACATTTTTGACATGTAAGTAGGCGGAAGCTCCATGGAGCCCTGCTCGTCAGCCAGCTTGCTGATTGAAGTGTCTGAGTCGTTTAGGGCGGTTATGCTCTGGATGACTACTTGCTGGTTATCGGAGTTGGTTAAGCCGATTTCGGTTACTGCAACATATGGTGATGGAGCTTTGTCTGTGGGGTTAGAGATCACCCAGTAGAACTGCGGGCGGGAATCGTACTCTTTTGCGGTAACATTGAATTCTAGGTACTGGGTGTTTATGTTTAGGGTTAAATCGTAGAATTTGTAGAAGTCACGTTCGTCGCTTTCAAGATTAAACTGGCCCATGTAGTTCCAGTTATCCGGTGACCCATAGGAAACTTGCACAGTGGCATTGCCTTGGCGCACAAAGAAGTACACCTTCTGCACCTGCTGACTAGAACCCAAATCGACATAGAATGCTGAGTTTGAGGTGTTCTCCCAGTAGCTCTGTGCATAGTTGATTTCACCCAAGTTATAGGCTGCTATGCTAAAGAACAGTACAGAGAGCAGGACCATTGTAACGATGTCTTTTTTGGTGATTTTAAGGTCAGGAATCACTTTGCGCATTCTCCAGTTTGGGCGTTACCTGCTCCTCAGCGGCTTTGGGCTCAGCCATATCTATTATGCGGCGGCCTCTGAGTTCGTCCCAGAGCAGTATTGAAGCGTAAAGGAACATAATTAAATTAATAACACTTACCAATAAAACCACTAGATCGCCGCTGGGAATAAACGCGTTCATGTTTAGGTAGTAGAGCACGTAAGCTTGGTTTACGAATAGAGTGGCGGTTAAGGCGACGTAGAGTGGGCGGATTTTCTTTGAGAACATCACAAGCAAAACAAGCATTATGATTGCTGGGAACAGGTACCGCTCGTGGATACGTGTAGGCAGCATGAAGAAGGCAAAGAACAACAGGAAAGCTGCGTATATGGCAAGCGTGTCTCCGGAGACTTTGTAGCGCTTGTAGAAGACAAACATGGTGATTGCGGCGAAGGCTCCGAACAATGCCCAGCCGACGAGGGACAAGCTTCCATCAGGTATCCAGAGGCCAAACATACCCCACAGGTTAAAAGCGTTAATCGAAGTGTACTGGTAATTTCCATATGCACCAAAGTAGATGCCGCTGAGGAAAGTAACGGGATTACTCCATTCAAATGGTAGAATAACTATGAAAATCGTCGCTATGAAGGCAACGACGGAAGTAAGCAGTCGCTTTACGCCGACTTTCATGAATATTAAAACTGCAATCAGCGGCAACAACGCTATACCCTGAGGTTTAGTAAGCAAGCCTAAAGCGAAAACTGCTGCGGATGCTTCGGGTTTGCGCTTAAGGGCGAGAATAAGGGAAACTGCCAAGATGAAGGTATAGATTGCGTCGAATTGACCCCAGACTGCCACATTAAAGATTATGGCGGGGTTGAAGGCGTAGAGTGAGGTGGCGAGGAGAGTCTGCTTGAAAGTTAGCTGTCTGCGCAGGAACAGGAAAATCAAGATGGAGGTTGCGATGTCAAATATAGTTGGAACCAGTTTTATGAAAAACGTGGTGCTGACGGCTGGAAAAGCCTGCGCTAATGAGCCAAATACGTAGAAGATGTAAACGTTTAATGGCGGATAATCAACCCAGCCAACGTTTGTCATCACATAAGTGTAGAAGGGTCTTATGCCCTGATCAGCGGCTGTGTTAAACCAGTAGGCGAAGGTACCCATGTCGTTTTGGTAACCCTGCAGTGGAAACAGCAGAAGCCTAACTGCAAAGGCGACAGCAAGCAAGACAGCTAATACCATTGCCTCACGTTTATACAGCGATAAGTTTACCAAGTTCCCCTCTCAGAGTTTACTCGTTGAAATAACATAAGAAGCTTTTTCTATATTCACCGCAAAAATAGCGCCCGATTAAATCGCAGTTTAGCTAATTTCGTCTGCCCTGCAGCGAGCGGAGTATGTTGATGCTCTTTTCAGCTGCTGCTCTGCCGTCTCGCTTGCGAAGTTCTAGCACCATGTTTTTGACGCCTAAACCTGCTACGGATTGGAAGATTCGCTGATACTCTATTTTTCCGAAGCCAAGCGGCATATGCTGGTCGCCGAATCGCTCGTCTACAGATTCGGGGATACCCATGTTGTCGTGGATATGCATATGATAAAGGTAGGGTGAAAGTACTCTAACGAATTCCAATATATCAAAGCCATGCTCGCTTGCGGTTAAGTTGCCGTGGCCGATGTCAAAGCAGAATTTCAGGTTTTCAGCGTTTACTGCCTGAATAACCGATAGGACTTCTTGGGGGAGTACGCCGATGCGGTCCACGGTTTTCTGGCGGTGAACGTTTTCCAGCAGTATTGTTAGCGAGTAATCAGATGCCATCTTAGACAGCCGCTTAAAGTTGTCCACTACGTTAAGGTAGGCGTCTTGGTGGTCTGTTTCTACTTTGTCGCCGTGTAGCACGACGCATTCTGCACCCAAGTAATCGGCGATTTGGAAAACGCGGTCCATGATTTCGAAGTTGTGTTCGCTTTTTATGCCCCAGTTGACTGAGTTGCCGTAGTAGTCCTGTATGAAGGGACCGTGCACAGAGAAGGCGTTGCTAAGGGTGGCGAATTGTTCGAGGCGCTGCTTGTCGATGCCGTCCTGTTTTAGTACGCCTGAGTCGGCGATGCTAACCTCGATTAAATCAACAGCGCATGCAGAGATTGGGCCGCCGTAGAGTTCCTTGACCATGCGGGAGTTTATGCCTACGTTTAGCCTTGTTAGTGCCTGTGTTTTTAGCTTCTGCATATCCCACTCTCTCTACAGGCACATAGGGGGTCTGGTTGGTTTAAAATGATTTGTCCGGCAAACAGCTTTTTGTATATATTAAGTGACCTGATAAGTTTGGGGCTTTTATGTAACAATAAAAATGTTTTTTAAATTAGAAGAAGAGAATGCCGCCCTGCTACTTATTTTCCATAACTTTATGCAGAAACAGCTGATTTTAGTTCTCTGGTGGTTTGGGTTGCAGGTTGTTGTGACGACAGTACACAACCAACGCGGCTAGTTAAGGCGTTTTCTACAAGTTTCGTTCAATAACAGCCGATTTTTTAGCTGTTAAGAAGGTGATTTGGAGCCTTCGGCGGGATTTGGACCCGCGACCATTACCTTACCAAGGTAACGCCCCACCGGGCTAGGCTACGAAGGCAAATATTATTTCTTGTTCCAAAACAATTACGACTAATAATAAAGAGGTTA
>JAAYYI010000088.1 GCA_012515445.1 Candidatus Bathyarchaeota archaeon
CCATAACTTCAACCCCAACCGTACTACAAGCTTACGATGATATGCTAATCTGCTTAGGAGGAAAACTTCCACAAGCAGGCAACAACATGCTTCAACCCGAAAGCAGCTCACCATACACCTACATCGGCGTTAACCTCAAAGAAGGCTCAATCGGCTCAGTCATGTGGAAAAAAACTCACGATGCACCAGTAGGTAACTTGACTGTCTTGTTTAGCGGCGGCGACCCAACAGTTGACGTCTTCGCTGAGTACTATCAAGAAACCTTCGAATTCATTGGCTACAGCATGAACACAGGAGAAAAACTATGGACGTCCTCCGGTGATCAAGTGGCATTATCATTCTACAGCACAGGCTACATCGGTATGGGTCCGCAAATGGCATACGGCAAACTCTACAGTGGCCCGGCATACTCTGGATTACTATACTGCTATGACTTAACAAACGGAAACCTGCTATGGACCTACGGAAACGGCGGAGAAGGCAACAGCACACACAGCGGCTTTGCAGCACCCGGAAACTACCCAACCGTCGTAACAGCAATCGGCAACGACATAGTGTATCTAGCAACATCAGAACACCAAGTTGAAACACCAATCTACAAGGGCGCTCTACTACGTGCAGTCAACGCAACAACCGGCGAAGAAATCTGGACTCTCTCAAACGACAACAACGGCGCATACCTCTCATGGGCAATGGCAGACGGCTACGCAGCAACCTTCAACGGCTATGACAACCAAGTTTATTGCATAGGTAGAGGCCCAAGCGCAACAACAGTTACAGCACCAGACATCGCGGTATCTGTCGGAACAACACTCGTCATAAAAGGTACCGTCACAGACGTTTCAGCAGGCTCCACACAGACAGAGCAGGCAGGCAAATTCCCTAATGGCGTCCCAGTAGCATCTGACGGAAGCATGAAAGACTGGATGGGCTATGTCTATCAAGACCAAGAACAACCCACAGACTTCACAGGCGTACCAGTAGCCATCAGCGTCGTTGATCCAAACGGAAACTACCGCGTAATCGGCACCGCCACCACAACAAAGAGTGGAACATACAGCCTCTCGTGGACCCCAGACATCGCAGGCGACTATCAAGTCACAGCAACCTTCGCTGGAACAAACGCTTACTACCCATCATACTCGCAGAACGCTTTCGCAGTTGACGAGCCCACAGCCACAGCAGCCCCACAAGCAACAGCATCACCATCCTCAGCTGACTTATACTTCATCCCCGCAGTCGCAGGAGTCTTCATCGCAATCATAGTCTGCATCGCAATGATAGCGTTAGTGCTCAATAAGAAACCATAAGGTGAAAGAATTGGTTCTCCATCTTTCCCTCCCTTTTTTAGATTCTTTAGGCTTTAAGCCGGGGCTGAGTGAGCTTCAGGTAAACGCATTTCACGGTGGTTGCAGTCATCGTCAATGCATATTTCTTTTCTCCTAACTTGGCAAAATGAAGCTCCAGCAAACCCAGCAAAATAAGCCCCTTTTCTGAAGGCAAACTATCTATACGCTATTCCCATTCGCTTCATGAAATCCAGAACATTCTGGTACTCAGCAAGGTACTGCTTACCCTTATCCGTCACCTTAAACGAAGTATCATCCGATATCAAACCTAAACCCACAAGCTCACTAAGGTAGCTCTTCAACCTATCAAAAGGCACATTCATCTGAACCTGCACCCGCGTCAGCACTATCTTGCCCTCTTTACTCTCAGCATAGAGTATCGAAAGGAGGTCGCCGTAGATTTTCATTCGGTCTCTACGAGGAATTTTCTTCATTAAACCTCCCCTTAGTACTACAAAAAGACTTGTAGGCAATGTACAGGAAGAAGGCAAAACCCGCCCAGCGAATCCCCAAAGCGCTCCACCACGCCGACTGGGCACTGTCAAGAGAGTATATTATTAGTGAATACTGGCTTATTGCAAGAAACAGGTACCCTAAAGGAATCCATAGGGTGTCACGGCAGGGTTTTTCAAGGTGGCTTCTTAATGTGTGGAAGCATAAGTAGCCGATGAAAACTAGATTGAAGAACCTTGCATAAGTTGCAGCAACAGAATAGGTTGGGAGAACCTCTGGTAGCGTAACGAGTATTATTGAACTTAAAGCTGCAATAATTAAGATGGCTAACGTTGCGCTCCATACCCATCGTGTGTTCTCCATTTTTTTACCTGAAAAATAATAAGTTACACACAGGAATAGGAACCCGAATGTTCTCACGATAAGTTGAATGTAGTACGTGGAGGTTCCAAAAAAGTGCGGCTGGTAGTAAATGAAAGCGGACAGCGCATAGGTTGCTCCAAGGAACCCGAAACCCAACGGTAGCCCAATGTAGCGGCTTTCACCTGTGAGTCGGTAGGGTTTAATCATAAACCTAACCAGAATTAAACATAAAACCGCAGAAGTAATCTCGTATACAATTCTAAACTCTTGATAGTCAACCATGCAGCTATACACTCTACTCGGTTTGTGAGTGTTTTTTA
>JAAYYI010000089.1 GCA_012515445.1 Candidatus Bathyarchaeota archaeon
ATGTACGTGGACTACTCAAACATGTACAAGGAAACGTCGCTACCTTTCTATTTGCAGCACTCAGTCACGTTAACAGCAGTATCGTTAATGTCTGCGGTTGTAGTTATCGGCTTAGTCCTGCGCTTCAAGCCCGGTAAAAAACCTAGGGCGGAGGAGTCACGATGAGTCTGTTAAGCTACGTGGACACAGCGATGATCCTCTTCATTATAGCAGTAATCATCGGCGCAATAGCAATCCTGAAGCTAAACAGCAACAAAACGCGGCGCATCAGTAACCTTCGGCTCTACATCCAAATCGCCGCGGTAATAGGCATCTTTTTGGGATTGATAATCGGTCCCTTCAACGGACCAGACAGCGTCTGGCGGCCGCTGGGCGTTTCCCCCCGTAGCAACCTGCTAGGCGTGGACGCTTTAGGCAGCCAATTCCCCGACGGAATAACCGCACCCATACTCGCCTGCTACATTCCAAACGGCAGAACAGTAACCTGCGCCATCTGGCAGATCCAATCCTACATTTTCCCCTTCTGGAACTACAGTCGAGGCTACGACGTATTCTACGCTTTAACTGGCCTGGAGATGCTGCTTATAGTGTTCAGTTCATTGATTGCTGCTTCACTGCTGCTTGGGCGCTCCTTCTGCGGCTGGCTTTGTCCCTTTGGCCTCTACCAAGACCTACTTACGCGGCTAAGAAGACTATTCAAGAAGCGCCACCTAACGCTGTCAAAGAAAAAAATCGATCAGCTAAGTCAATCCCGCTGGATAATCATCGCCGTAATAATCCTTGCAAGCGTCGTTTTAGGCTCATATGCACTGTTCGGCTTCGAGATTATCCCCGGAACAGCCCTCGACACAGGCCATGACGCCCTTCACTCTGGCATAGTCAGCTACGTAAATGAGCCCTACTGCCTCGTCTGCCCTGAGCGGCCGCTCTGTATCCTTGTTCAGTGCGCTGTAGGCTCTATGGAGTGGTCGTATGTTTCCCAGATTGCTTACGGCCCATTCTACATAGCAGGCTGGTATGTTACGTCGATTAATTTAGCGGTGCTAATCGCAGTTTCGCTTTTAGCGTTTGCTTACCGCCGCTTCTGGTGCCGTATCTGCCCGATGGGTGCGCTGACGGCGCTGTTTAGCTCTCATAGACCTTTTAATCGGGTAGCGTTGACTAAGCTGGATAAGGATCGCGAGAAGTGCACTAAATGTGGCGTCTGCAAACGCGTCTGCCCGATGGATGTTTCGGAAGTGTATGAGCGCAAGGGCGGCGATGTGACTGCTTCTAATTGTACGCTGTGTCTGCGTTGTGTGGAGATGTGTCCGTATAAGGATGCGTTGAAAGTGAAGTTTGCGGGAAAAACGGTTGCTGCTTCGAAGGATTGGCTCAGTGAGAAGGGCTAACACAATCTTTTCTATTGGTTGCTGAATTATCTGATTTTTCAGAAAAATAAGAAAAGTTTTAATCTATCGCTGCTCAATCAACATCTAGTGAATTAACTTGTCCTGTTGTGGAGACGAAACCTGCAGAATCGACTCAGTGATTAGCATGGATGCCAAAGGCCAAATCGTACTGCCCAAAGACCTCAGAGAAAAAGCCAACATTAAACCTAACGAGAAACTCGCCGTGGTAGCCTGCGAAAAAGACGGCGAAGTCTGCTGTATCATGCTCATAAAAGCCGAGCGCTTTGCAGGTGCCGTTACCAAAACAGTGGCGCCGCTAATAAAATCATTAACTAAAGAGGAAAACCAAGCATGAAAGAAGAGAACATCAAGAAAGAAGTAAGAACAAGATACGCGAAGGTAGCTAAAACCAGCGGCTCCTGCTGTAGCTCTAAGGTTAGCTGCTGCTCTGCCCCCAACAAGCAGGTGAGCGGAATGATCGGTTACAGCCAAGAGGAAATGGCTGCAGTGCCTGAGGGCGCTAATCTCGGTTTAGGATGCGGCAACCCAACAGCGCTTGCCTCGCTTAAAGAGGGGGAACGCGTGCTGGATTTAGGGTCAGGCGCCGGTTTTGACTGCTTTTTAGCCGCAAAGAAGGTCGGTGCTAAAGGGAAAGTTATCGGCGTAGATATGACTCCGGAAATGCTTGACAAAGCCCGCGCCAACGCCAAAAAAGGCAACTATGCCAATGTTGAGTTCCGGCTGGGCGAAATAGAGAACCTCCCCGTAGCAGACAACTCAGTTGACGTCATCATCTCAAACTGCGTCATCAACCTTGCGCCAAACAAAAAACGCGTGTTTGAGGAATCATACCGGGTGCTTGCGCCTAAAGGCCGCTTAATGGTATCCGACATCGTCCTCTTAAAACCCCTGCCGAAAACTGTACAGGAAAGCGTGGAAGCGTATGCCGGCTGCATCGCGGGCGCAGAAATCAAAGACAAATACCTTGACGCCATTCGCGAGGCAGGCTTTAGCGACGTGAAAGTCATCGAAGAGAAGACCTATCCGCTTGAGTTCATTGTAAGCGAGGATGCATTCGAGGGCGCGATCGATGACCTGAAAATGTCCCCCGAAGAGTTGAAGTCTACTGCAAACACTGTTGTGAGTGTAAAAGTTTCAGCTGTAAAGCCCTAACTTTTCTTTTTTCAAATACTTTAAATCGAAAGTCCACGAATAAGGTACAGGCAGACGCTCACTATGAGTTTAACATGGAAGAACTGGTCTAAAAACGACTTAATCTACGGAGTTATCCTCCCAGTTATCGCGATCTTCGTAATAGTTTTAATCTCAAAACTGCAAGTCATCGTAGGCGGAGAACCAGGCATCCTTATCGGTATCACGATGGAGATTCTAGAGTTAACCGTAATCGTAGGTGTTCCGCTGGCGCTTGGGCTGCTTTGGAATCAGTGGGCTGGCGGCTGTGCAGGTTTTCTAATGGGTACCTTCTATGCCCTGTACTGGTCAGCTGCTTTCCAAGGCATAACTGGCTCAGGAACCGTACTATTAGCTTACGTGCTGAGTCCTATGTTGATTGGTTACATGGCTGGTTCACTTAACAAACGCTCAAGTGACTTCAAACGGCTCCTAATAGTCAGCATAGTATCCTGCACCATCGGCGGAGTAGTAATGTTTGCCATATTCCAACTATCCCCTGCTAACGTCGTCACCGGTGAGGTCGGGTTTGCGTTAACAGTCTTAGCCCGAATGCTTGCTGGAGTCTTAACGGCGGTTGTTGCAAAAGTTTTCTTCTGGTATGGCATGGGCGCCCAAAAAAACAAATAATCCATTCCCTTATCTTTTAATGGTGACTCCTTTGAGTCAAGTTTCTTGTGACAAAAGAGCTTGCATAAACTACAAAAACGGAACCTGTTCTCTTGTTAACCCCGAAAAAGCTGGAGACGACTGCCTAGATTATGAGGACGCGATGGATTTTCTCCGGTTAAAAGCTGATACGATAAGGGGCACGCTTAGTTAATTCTGCTGGTCTGCGATTAACTGTTTGACCTTGCGCTCGATTTCGTTTCTGATCTGTCGAACCTTCTCTATAGCTTGACCTTTAGGGTCCTCTAAAGCCCAATCTATCGTATCTTTGAAGAATGGCCCCGGGCAGATGTTGCTGACCCCGCAGCCCATCGTAACGATTAGATCAGAGTTGTTTACCATTTCGACGGTGAGCAGTTTGGGTTTGCTACTGGAGATGTCTATGTCTTTTTCTTTCATAACCGTAACTGCGATGTGATTTACATTGGGGGCCAGCTTGATGCCTGCGCTTTGAGCAGCGATTTTTCCTTTACCGTAATGGTTAGCAAACGCCTCCGCCATCTGGCTTCGACC
>JAAYYI010000090.1 GCA_012515445.1 Candidatus Bathyarchaeota archaeon
CAGGTCTAAATAGGGCCAGATCAAATTGCCCCTAAGATATGGAGGAGGACTTAAGATCCTCTGGCGCAGGCCTTCGTGGGTTCAAGTCCCACCCCCGCCACCACTCTCGCTACAAAAAATACTGGGGTCCATCCTGGCGGACTCTTTCAGTATTTTTGTTATAGTCTATACAGATTTGCGAATGCTACTATCGCTGAGCAAGTAATACCGTCGTTTTGTGATTCTCCGAAGCAAGTGCTTCTTGATCCAGCGCTCGTTAATGTATAAAAAAACCATCAAGAAGAAATTGAGGGCGCAAAGGAATCTAGCGGCTCTACAATAAGCGTTAAACCCTCGCGGGAAACAATCCTCACCCTCTGCTTAGACGCAATAGCTTGATGTGAGATGGCTTTCCAGTGTTCACCCTGTAATAGAACAAAACCCAGTTTCCCAGGGCCTATCTCGTCGACTGCTACCGCTATTTGGCCGACAAACTGCAACATAGTCGACTTTTGTTTAGCCGACTCATGCAGCTTGTAGAGTATTATCACTAAAATAGCGATGGCGGTAATGGCTATTACTCCAACTTCAAGGACGAAACTCATGAATTATCACTTCTGAAGAGCCGCATGGTGAAGATAAGCAAACGGGGTATCTGCTTATGTAAGCTAACCCTTAGCAGCCATTCGCTTGTCGCCGTCTACAGAGCGGGTTAAAGCCACCACATTTCCCAGCTGGCTAACATCCGAGGTTGTGGTGACGACGATGAGGTTCTTTTCACGCGCTATTTCTGAGAGCATTTGCAGCTCCCTTAACCGCAGAGACATTGGGTTCTTAGCGTAGAACTCCGCTGCTGCAGTCATCTTCTGGGCTGCCAGGAATTCTCCATCTGCCACGATTATTCTTGAGCGTCTCTCCCGCTCGGCTTCGGCTTGTCTTGCGATGGCTCTCTGCATTTCTTCGGGAAGCAGAACGTCGCTTATGACGACTGCGCTGACTTTTATGCCCCATGGATCTGTCATTTCGTCGATTTCAAGTTGGATTTGCTTTGTCAACTCCGGCGTTTTGGTTAGTAAGTCATCGAGTTCTGCATGCCCCAGTATGTCTCTTAGCACGGTTTTTGATAGGTTTTGAGTAGCCTGTACGTAGTCCTCGACTTCCATGACGGCTTTAATTGGGTCGACTACGCGGTAGTAGACGAACGAGTCAACGTCTGCTCTTATGTTGTCTTTGGTTATGACTCTGATTAGCCGTGCATCGTAGGTCACTGTTCGTAGATCGATTACGCGGATTCGATCAAAAATCGGTATAATAATGAATAGTCCCGGCCCTCTAGCGCCGATTAGTCTTCCCAGCCGGAAAAGTACGCCTCTTTCGTATTCCTTCACTACCTTGATTGATGCTCCAATGAAACCTACAACGATTATGGCTACAATAACGGTCGCTGCAATTTCTATTGCCGACAAAAAATTACACCACTAGGTAATGGTGAATTCACAGTTATATATAATGCCAATCAGCTAAATGGACACTTACTCGCTGTATCTCAGGAAGTGTAATTGACAACAGAAGACAACAAAAGAGACAATCGGATATAGTTTACAGATATAAATGACTGAGTTTCAAAAGGTTGAAGACACCGACTCAGCTGAATTTACACAGGCACTGACCCTCTACAGCGAGTCAATTCCAGCTAGCGAGAGACAAACGGTTGAAACAATAAAAGAAAGAATTCGCTCCGGTAAAGAGGAACTTTACATCGCATCCATTGATCACAGGGTTGCCTCTATGGCGCTGTTATACTCACTTGAAGATACGCAGTTTGTTTTACTCGATTACCTGGCAGTGAAGGAAACGTATCGTAAACGCGGTTTAGGTTCAGAGTTCCTCAGAAACGTCTACGAAATCGCCGGGTTGAAGAATAAGCTGATTATCTGTGAAGTTGAAGACCCAAAAACAGGCGCCGATAAAGAGGCACGTCAGCGACGAGTTTACTTTTACCGTAAAAACGGAGCAAGAATCCTAAAAAACGTTCGCTACATGCTGCCACCTCTGCAGGGAAGCAAGCATAACGAGATGATTTTAATGGTGATTTCAAGTAATCGACGTTTGCTGTGGCTATCTGGAGATGCAATTAAAGAAGTGGTAGCACAGATCTATAGGGAACTCTACGGCCGAGGCGAAACAGATCCGCTGTTAGTATCCACGTTGAAATCGATAGAACCGCAAATTACACTCCAATAACCATTCATGGAACTCTACCTACCCTTAGCTTCAATGACTGCGGCTTTAACGTGTCAGCGCCGATTAAAGAAAACATTCAAATCCTGAATTGAACTGTCGTCTTTTTCTGTGATGATGCATGGCTAAGTGCCCTAAATGCGGTAAAGAAACCTCCAAACCAACCAAGGAGCTAAAGAATTACCTCTTAAGCCTAAAAGAGTACACCTGCCAGAAATGCAGACACCGCTTCGTAACCAACAAGTAACGCTAGGCATTGAGTAAGAGCTGGGCGTGGTCAACGCTGATGCAGTGGTAGCCGCGTTCGAAATAGGTTTTAAAGGCGCTTTTTAGCAGCATGAACTCCTCAAACGCAAAGCCCGCTGAAAGTGACGACAGCAGTATATGCCCAAGCGCGACACGCACGTAATCAGTCAGCAACTCTGGGTCTCTTCCTCCGCACTCGCCAGCTATCCAAGTTTTAACTTCCTCGACGTTTATGTCCGCGTCCCGCGAGTACCAGGTGCGCAGCTTCAAATAGTCATCTACCCAGCGGTGCACACAGGAAACGTCGCCGCAGCTTATCACATTCTGCTTCAGAAGCAAAGCGTCCAATACGAAGTTGATGGCTTTGGTCAATTCTTCTTCGCCTAACAACCAATCGTTGACCCCTATTAAATTCACTTATGAATCGGCATAATAGAACAATTTTATAGTAACATAATCCTCATTGGCTCCATAGGCAGGGTATCCGACCAATACCAATTTAGAAAGTCATAAACTATGTTTTCCGTTTGCCCAACTTTAAGTAAACCACTAAACCCCCAGCCGCCACAGCCAAAGCAGCAATCGCCAAATACAGCCCTACAAACCCGCCTGGGGAAGCATCGTCCTCGTAGAAGCTGACAGTAACCTGATGAACGCTATGATGGTAAGTAAAGCTAAGAATCCAGCTTTCACCCTGGGATTCAAGAATATACTCTACTCTGGCGTCGTCTAAGTAAACCGCCAACTTGGAAGCATCGGTGATTAGCGATTTAGGGATATTCACGTTAACATAGCCAGTTGTTCCATTGTCGCCTGATACGGTGAAGAACAATTTGCTGCTATTTGAATCGAAAACGAACCCTGTAAGGGTTGAGTTGGTGTTAACCGATAACACATTCTGCTCACTGCAAGGCTCCAAGGCGAAGTTGATCCGTGTTGAGGTAGAGGCGTATTCTTCGTCTCCCTCATAAACAGCTTTTAGGCTATAGTAGCCTGTAACTGAAGGACGCCAATGCGCACAGTAGCTGCCATCCGAGCGGGTTTGTACAAGAGCTAAATCAACCCATGATTTGCCGCCGGTTACACTGTAGGATAGCAGAATCGGCGCATCCGCAATGGCTGTCCCGTTAAAGGTTAAGGCACCGCTGATCTCAACCGCGAAATCCGCTATAGAGGCTGAACTGACACAGCGGGCTGTAAGCGTGGGCTCTTTAGTTTCAATATCTGCCGATGTAGCGTCGCCCTCAAAAATCTGTACGTTATCGTAGCAGACAGGGTTTTCAGTGTAGCGTCCGCTTACGGCTATTCCGTCAAAGATGTAGCCGCGTTCACTTCCCCTGATAGATTCACCTTTGAGTTCGCCGTCGATGTATACGGAGATAAGCTTGCTGGGTCTGTCAAGAATGAACCGAATGTGGTACCACTGGTTAGGCACGTAAGACTGCAGAGCGGTGCCTGTGCCTTCCGCTTCCACGTAGTCCCGTGCTACTATGGTGCCGTTATCGGTGAACGCTACCCCATCGTTCCATTTAGCTTGACCCCAGTTAATTTGATCCCAGAACCCCACCTTTACGTTATCACCCGCTGTGCCTGTAACGTTGGTTACTAGAACACTTACTTCGAAACCTAACAAGGTCTTGTTACTCTGGAAGTACCGCACGGCATCAGCAGCCCAGTTCCGCTCGCCCTGCATTCTAAAGCATTTATTCGATGAATCCACGGGATCAGTTATAACCTGCTGGTACTGGTCGCCTAATCCATTGAAAACAAGCGTCCACTGAGAGGGAAAACTACCCAAGGGATAACTCTCAAAGTCGTCACTGAAAAGCAGCTTATCAGCCGAGTCTTCAGCGGCGGCCAGCGGGGAAAACGCGATTAATAGAAACGCCAACACGAGACTGGACACTGTGAGCGTTCCGTGTCTGCGGTTCATCCTCATCAAGGGTTCTAGGCGTTTTTTACTCTTAATATAGTTTCGCCGAAAACGCCAACTACCAAAAAGTGTTACAGATACTATTGTTAGGTGCGAGAAAAAAGGAGTGAAGCAGCAGATGCTGCATAATCCAGTCAGCTTATGGCGGAATCTCTTCTTCTACCAGATCAGTGCATATGTGCCCTGAGCATTCAAGCCAGCTCATCTGAACCCACGAGGGAACGCTAACCCTAACCCACGCGGGACTCATCAGCGAAGTAATATCGATCTCGTATCCAGATAGTGGCGGCGAAGGCATCAGCGAAACGATCTCATGCAGCGGTTCAGGTGTACCAATAGGATAGAACGTAAGCGACATCGGAGGTAGAACAAATGTTTGGTTACCGTACGCGGCGAGAGCTGTAGGTAGTAGGTTAAATGGAAGCGTGATAGTTACGGGGGCGGTGAGGTTTGCGACTATTTTGCTGCCGTCGCGGTAGACATCAAGCGTTTGACTGTTCACTTGGATAATATTATGCATTATGGGATTCCATATCGGTGTACCGTTCCAGATGGTTTGGAGGTAGCTGATTAAGTTAGGGTTAGAGGTGCTTACTATCTGCGCTACTATAACGAAAGAGTTTGCTGCTGGAATCCATAACTGGATTAGGATGTGGTCGGCGGCTCCTTGACCTGATCGTTCATCGAAGGTTGTAGCGATGAACCGCAGAGTAGTCGGATGAATGGGCATGCTAGAGTTAGGCAGAGTTGAGGGCTGGGGGAAGGTTACGATTACTTCACCATGTTCACCGTAAGCTGTGCTTGAATCAACATTAGCCTGTGCGTTGACGAATGTTTGAGCTGCAACGCCGACGACGATTGCTACTAAAAGGCATAACGAGAGGCTTAAGGCATAGATCTTTCTTCTCAAAAGATTCACCTCCTTAAAATGCACCTTTCTCTATCTCGGTCGAAAAAACAGGTGATTAAAAACAGGCTTTTCTTCGGCGGAAAATGGGAAAAATAAATGCGTAATCACTATGTTTATTAAAAATTTAAACAAATTGCCGACTAAATGATTAGCTTTTCAACGCAATCAATGCAAAGCACATCAATAGATCGCAGAACCCAGAAGCATAAAATCGTAAACGATATTAAAGCTTGAACCGGAAGCCATTATGGGGATAGATGTCAGATGTCAAGAAAACCACTAATTATTGTAGTAATAGTCGGTTTTGCAATAGGCTTATTCGCCGCTTATACTCTACTAAACCTGCCCCCGAATCAGACATCGCAAAACCAAACGCCAACCCCGGCGCCCGCTTCAACTCAAACGATGACTTCCAATCCAACATTATTTGATCAAAGAGTTTTCTGTTCAGTAGATAAGTACCAATCCTCGAATTCATGGGTTGGCTCGTCTCCCGTAATCGCGCATTATTACCCTGACGGTGACTACCAGCCAAGCTATCTGCCGCCGCCGCAGACGGCTTACTTGTACCTTAGAATAACCAACAATAACACGCAGCCCCTCTATGGTGTTATAGCGGAGGTTCGATACCAGTCATCTGGCGGAAGCTGGAAAACCGTTCAATCAGAAATCGGCTTCATAGAAGTCAACGGATTAAGAACAGCAAACCTTACCCTATCAAATCCAGCCATAATAGTTTCCAACTCTACAATGATCAATATGCACGATGCGAATCACAGATTTGTAAACGTAATCAATTACGTGCTAGGTCCACATGAACAGGACGCTTATGGATATGATAGGGAGCGGTAATGCATCATCCGTTGGTGATTATACAGTTTTAACTTTTCAGAAGGGTTCTGTTGTATATCCAGTCGGCTTTTAAGTGTTTGACTCCAGCATAGGCGAGTAGCTCAGTACGGATAGAGCATCAGCATCAAAACATAACTTCCTTTGCTGGTGGAGCAGAACTTCCTAGTAGGGGATAGCTACTTGGGTGCGTGATTCTTCTACAATTGGTAGGACTTGGCGTAGTTCTTTGAAGTGTTTAAGAACGGTTATTCCACGGGGTGTAATCGCGTAGACCACTCTTTGTTTTCCTAGTGTGCGCTCTTCAACTAGCTCTTGTTTCATGAGGAAGTCCAAGTACTCTTTTAGGACACTGCAGTTAACGTTTGCTTTATACATGATGTGGGTTAGCTTCAGATTTCCTTTCAAAGCTAACGCTTGAAGGATTCCAACGTACATTTCAAGTTTAGAGCGTCGCATAGTGTATACTCGTTGTGCAATTCAGTTATTACTGTTATGTGTGTGTAGCTGTACACTTACAGGTCTATTTAATAAGAAATCAAGCGCCAGTGCGGTTGCTTGTTTGGTTCAAGCGGTTTTACTTTAACCTAAACACAATGAAATTAGCTTTTTATGTAGCGATTCTTGTATCCTCGCTCTTGCCATTCTCTTCTAAGTAAAGAAGCGATCTCTCGATTTTAGAAGAGTATGTAAGTTAGTGTTTGCGTTTTCTGCGTGGCGAGTAGCTCGGTATGGGATAGAGCACCAGCCTTAGGGCTTAGTAATTTCTTATCTATCTCTGTTCTGATAGTAAAAAACTGGCGTAAAGATACGCCATTCACTAATCGTATTATGTACTTGTTGGCGTTGGTGAGGATGTCATTGAGGTTGGAGTTGGTTTAGCAGTCTCAGAAGATTCAACTGTAGCTTTCAGAACTGGCCTTAGATTATGACTAGCGCTTATGGCTGCTGAATCAGCTGTCATGTCAACTAGAACGTTTGTAGTTTCGTTCTCCTTAATTTCGAAATGAATAATTACATCTATTTTCTCTGATGGCACGGTAAGATTGTCTGTAGTGTCATCTTCATAGGTGGCTGTTGCATCTTGTACATGTAAGCGTATTTTTGTATAGTTCCCAGTAGATATTTGTGTGGTCGATAATTCTTGTGTGATATTTTGAAGTGTAAGTAAGTCAACTTTAACAGATTGAACGCCGTCTATGAAAGCAAGGTTGACCCAGCTGCTGTTTTGGCTTTGTACCTCAATACTATCGATGGTAACTTCAAGTTTGGAGAGATCAACTGGTGCATCTGTAATCGATACTTTTAGCGTTCCTGACGCGGTTGGTTTAGTGTTCCAATTCATTGCGAAAAATGCTATTATTATTACTGCGATAATTGCTATTGCTAAAATTGAATACGCTGCTATTTTCTTCACATTTTATGCCTCGAGCTTTTCTTGGTTGAATAGCTAAAAAAAAGATATGGGGGTATGGGGGTTTAGATTAGCCCTACAAGTCCTAGTATGCCAACGATTATTGCGATGATTCCGATGATTGTTTGGAATCCGCCTAGCCATTTGGCGAGTTTCTCAAGGTATTTGCCTAGTGCTGGTATGCTTGATAGGATACCCATTGCTAGTATGAGGCCTGCTATGATAGCGAGGGTGCCTTGGATTAAGCTAAAGAAGACGATGCCGACGATGATTGCTATGATGCCGATGATGGTTTGGAATCTGCCTAGCCATTTTGCTACTTTTTCTAAGCTTTTCCCTATAGCGGGTAATGCAGGTAGGATACCTATTGCTAAAATTAGTCCAGCAATAATGTTCATTATTTCAACTATCATATTTTTCACTGGGTATTCAATATTCGAATAACAGCCTTATAGATTTTGCCGCTTACTTGGTACTTAAAATAATAAAAATTAAATTCAAAAAAGAGGAAAAGTATTCTTTAAAATTATTGTTTTGTAAGGATTATTTCAATTGATGAAATATTCCTCGGTTTGGTTTCTCCTTCTCTAGGAGGCATCTCCTGAGTTCCCAAAGAGATTGCTTTGACTTTTATGTCTTTTAAGAAGCGGTTTCTAGCTATTTCGGCCGCATCAACCGCGGTAGCTATAGATTTTCCTCTTGCCATTAAAGTAACCTCCTTTGCCTCACTTGATGAAAAACCAGTAATGATCGCTAACACATAATCCATTGGTGTCTTGTTTCCTATGAGTATGGTCTTTGGCTGTAACGCTTCTTTTGAATTATTAGAGAGAGGTTTTACGGCTGTTTCTGTTGATGGTTGCGTGAGGTCAACGATTTCTACATCACATAGTTTTTTGAGGGCTTCAATTCCATTTAGGCATCCGTCTTTAGTTTCATATGCTTCCCCTTGGGCGATTACTTCTCCGTTTGGGGCTAAGAGGCGAAATCGGTACTTCGAGGCCAAGTCTGTGTATATTTGATATTTTGGGTTAGATATTCTTAGTCCTTCGGTTGTTAGGTCTTCGGTTTTCGCATTGCAGTTTTTCTGAACGCTTTTTATACCTTTTATACAGCTTGCATGTTGCTCATAAGCTTCACCGAATGCCACTATTCTATTGTTTTCTGCTTTAAATCGGAATCTATATTTTCCCTCGTTGTCCTTGTAGATTTGACATTGTGCAGTCATAAGAATCACGAAATACATGTTTAGCGTAGGTAATAGAAAAGGCTTTGTTGAAAACGCCTCGAGGGGTTCGCTGTTTTAGCTTGTAAAAGTCCCCTTTGTTCCCTAAGATAGGGAAAGGGGATTTAGGGGTAAAAAGGTGTGATAGCGCACTATATCCTATTCCTTAGAGACAGTGGTGAATTCGACGCTGCTATGCGAAGAGGCGGTAGTAAGCGTGGGCGCTTTTGAGGTAACTTGATAGGTGTCGAGGTGCCCCTTTGTAGGTTAATTCGCTGTTTTGCTGTATAGAAGGGTTTGTATATCTAGTTGGCTTTAGAAGTGACTGGTTTTGTGGGCGAGTAGCTCAGTACGGATAGAGCACCAGCCTCCTAAACTGCCGAAAAGGTAGTGGAGTAAGTTGGGGGTCGAGGGTTCAAATCCCTCCCCGCCCGCCACAAATGATCCCCGCCCGTTTTTGGTTTATTTTTTAAACTGATTATTTTCTTTTACGGAAGATTTTGTTGCCGGCGAAGTCGCAGACGAATTCGAAGCCTGACTC
>JAAYYI010000091.1 GCA_012515445.1 Candidatus Bathyarchaeota archaeon
AAGATGTTTGATCTAAAAATTGTCTGTGAAAGAAAAAACTTTGGTTCCCCCGAAAAAGACGATTTTTTCTTCTTCTTAAACAAGCGCTTTTTCGAATCAAAATGGTAGAACGAAGTTTAACATTCTATGATTTTAATTTTGATCTACTTGTTTAAAGAACAACAACGCTGGAACGAATTCTTTGTGGTTATTTCTACCGACCCACAGAGAAAAAAGGATTCTCAACAATTTGATCTACTGTTAAATAAAGGGTATAGAGAAAAATCGCACGTCAGTGAGGTTTACTTTAGCTGCTTGACTGATTCGTTGGCTTTCTCTAGGTCTTTGCGTTTGGAATCCTGATAGCTACGGACGTTTGCGAGGGTCGCTTGGTCTTCGAGAGCCAGGATTTTTGCTGCTGCAATCGCTGCGCCTTCAGTCTCGACCGTCACAACTGAGCCGATGCCACTTGGAACACGTAATGAGCTGTAGATGTCTGCTCCGCCATATTTTTCGCTGTATGGTGGGCAAGCGATAACTGGCTTTGCTGTGTTTCCGTCCATGAATGCGCTTAGAGCGTTTGAGCGTCCTGCAACCGTAATGTAAACCACCTTTTCGTTTTCGAACTCTTTTAGGATATCCAGCACAGCGAGAGGCGTTTTGTGTGCGGATGCAACGCGGAACTCGTAGTTTACGCCTAAAAGTTTAAGGTACTTTGCGATTTCGCGTGAAAAATCCAAGTCACGCTCGGAACCCATAACAATGACTGCCTTGCCAGCCATAATAATCACAGCATATTGCTAACTCTCTTGGAGCTAATATAAGTAACCCACATTCAGCGCCGTATAGCATAAGCTTATGTAAATTTCCTCACATACAATAGCCGGGAAAGCGGATGAAGATACTTATCACGGGAGCATTCGGCAACATCGGTAAAGCAGTAATCGAGGAAGCACTCAGACGAAGCCACGAAGTAACTGTTTTTGAAGTCAATAACAAGAAAACACAGAAAGAAGCAAAACGCTACCAGAAAAGAGTAAGTGTAATCTTCGGCGATATACGCAACCCCCAAGACACCAAAAACGCGGTTCACCAAACTGATGCGATTATCCATTTAGCAGCCATAATTCCGCCCGCTTCAAAAAAGCACCATGAACTGACAATGGACGTAAACTATGGCGGAACCGTAAACCTGATCAACGCAATAAAGGAAGACGGTCGCGGCATCCCATTGATTTTTACCTCTTCAGCAAGCGTAATGGGACCAACCCAGCACCAGAATAGATTAGTTTACCGCAACGACCCACTGGTTGTAACAGGCAATTATGAAGAGTCAAAAATAAAAGGCGAAGAATTCCTCAGAAAAGAAGCCGACAACTATCTCATCTTCCGCCTTGCAGGTGTGTTACCGACCTTTTCAGCTACCTCATTTATGGCTGCTTTCCCGTTGCTAGAAGAACTCTACGATATGCACCATGACATGCGACTTGAAATGGTCATGTCCGAAGATGTCGCAACCGCGTTAGTAGCGGGAGCTGAAAAGCTCAAATCAGCTAGCACCCCAAAAAACGAAGCATACATTCTTGGCGGCGGAGCAAAAAACGGGTGGCAACTAAAAGGCGGCGAATTCCTCACAACACTTTTTGGCGTACTTTCGCTTCAGGTGCCAGACAGGAAGTACTTCACGCAGGACATCAACAGTTACCACCTAGACTGGTATGACACAGGCGATTGCCAGAGGGAATTCAACTACCAAAACCATGCTCTTGCCGACTACGTGGAGCGGATGAGGAAAAGCTTCGGAATCTACAAGGTACCGATTGCCCTATTTAGGCCATTTATCAACAGGAAACTCGTCAAAATGTCACCGTATTATCAACACGCCTAGCCAGCCCAACCCGCAACCCAGAGTTGTCATCAGATAGCACCCACATTTCTTTATACCGTGCAGTTTCCCAAATTTGCTTGATTTTATGTCACAGCAAAAACAGCTACCCAAAGAAGAATCACTGCTAAAACAACTTGTAGGCGAGTGGCAAGTAGGCATCGCACTAAAAACTCCAGATGGGCAAATCGTGTCGGGCTGCGGAGAAATGACCGCTGAAGAAACAGCGGCAGGCATAAACAGTGAAGTTAATACCCAAATCGAGGGATATGAGGACTACTACGAAAACGGCCTTTGGAGCTTTGATCCAGTTAAAGGTGAAGTACACCTACTAATCATGGATTCAGACGGACAAACCCACGATCACGTCGGCAGATGGGTAGACGACGCAACCCTTGAGCTGGAGTGGCATGGAACATTCGAGGACCAGGAAAAGGAAAAACGCATACAAGCCAAATGGGTAACAGAAGACCAGATCGAGCTTAGAGAAACCAACTACTCGCAGGGTAAGAAGCTGCTGGAAACCGACTACGTATTTAAGCGGAGAACCGCTGATTCAGAAGCCTAAGCAGCATATCAGTTAATTTAGCAGCTGCAGCTTGTAGTTCAGGCGTCAACTCCTCGCAGAAACCCATAGATTTAGGCTCAACCAGCAGCAAACAGATTTTTGCGCCAGTGGACTTCTCGACATACTCACAGAAGAGTCGCAACGGAAGCATATGCGAAGACACAGCCGAAAAAGCAGCAACTTCATTCACCTTCACTAGGTCAGCGTCGCCGGGTTTCCGTCCTAAAACCGCGCTGTCAACAAGCAACACATGGGTTGGCTTGAAGTCCTCTATGTCAAGCAGGTAACCCTCAGGAACCATCTCGCATTCCAAAAGAAGCACATCCTCAGACAGCTTACCATGCAGTCCCTGTAGGATTTTTAGGCCGACATTGTCGTCTTCTCGAATTGGGTTTCCTACTCCTACAATTACTAGTCGTTTTGCATCTTTTAGCCATCCATGTAAGTCGGCTTCAACGCTGTCAGCCATAAGTGGTCAACACAAACAGATCAAACAAGCAATTAAAAGTTTACAAAAAGATTGAATAACCCAAAAAGGGTTAGAGAGTTTTAGCGGCTGAGTTTCTGGACCAGCTGCTTTTGACTGTTGTAGACTTCAACATTCAGTGGCATCTGGCCGATGGCGCTGTGTGTTGCACAGCCGAAGCATGGGTCATAAGCGCGGAACGCCATTTCAACCATGTTCAGGATGCCGTTGTCGACTTTGCCGTTGTGGATTAAGCCCTTTGCTGCGTCGCGAATGCTCATGCAAATCGCTGGGTAATTGTTGGTTGTTGCAACGACCAAGTTAACGTCTTTAATGAGCGCGTCTTTGTCTAGTGCGTAGTGGTGGATTAGTGTGCCACGTGCAGCTTCAACAACGCCGACGCCCTCTGCTGGTTTGCCGGGCTTGTTGCGTATGTTGGTGCTTGTTATTTCTGGGTCCTTGACTAGTTCCAGGGCACGCTCAGTTGCGTATAGTAATTCGATGAGTCTTGCCCAGTGGAACGCTAAGGTGCTGTGGACTGGCTTGCCACCGAATGTCTTGTACATTTGCTCGTATTCTGCCTGTGCTAAGGGTGTTGCCATACCGTTGGATGCGTTTAGGCGTCCGAGTGGGCCAACGCGGTAGATGCCGCTGTCTGCGCCTGCCGATAGTCCCTTCCATCCGACTGCTTTGAGGTAGGGGAACTTGCTGTATGTCCATTCCTCGACATGTTCGCCGATGTGTTTTAGGTAATCCTGTGCTTCGAACTTTAGGAATTCGTTGCCTTTCGGATCAACAACGCGGATTTTACCGTCATAGAAGTTAACTTTATTGTTCTCGTCAACTGTGCCCATGTAGTAGGTTGACATGCTGTATGCTTGGCTCTTGATTAAGCCTACATACTTTGCATTGTTTAAAACTACATCATGGAAGAGTTTTAGCGTAAACTGTGCAAAGTCGAGGCAGCTTGTTGCCATGCACTCGATTTCTGCGCGGTTAGCTTCGCTTAGCGGTTTTGACATTCCGCCCGGTAAACCGCAGACTGGGTGAGTGGCTTTGCCGCCGATGATCTCTGTAATTTTCTGGCCGTATGCACGGTGTTTGATGACGTCTTTTGCTACATCCATACCTGCTTTTTCGATGACTCCTAGGATGTTGCGTTTTTCCGGTGGGGCATCGATACCAACGATAAAATCTGGTCCGCCAAGATAGTAGAAGTGTAGTGTGTGATCGTAGATGAAGTAGGCTGTGTACATGAGTTCGCGTAGTTTCTTTGCGGCAGAGGTTGGTTCAACGTTGAATGCTGCATCAAGTGCTTTTGTTCCTGCGAAGTGGTGCGCGACTGGGCATACACCGCAAATGCGACTTGTGAGTTGTGGCATGAGTTCAGCTCTTCTGCCTATGCAGAACTTCTCGAAGCCTCTAAGTTCGGGAATTTTGAGGTATGCGTTGTCGACTTCGCCTTTGTCGTTTAGGAATATAGATACGTTTCCATGTCCTTCAAGTCGAGTGATTGGGTCAATTATGATTTCTTGCTTCATTTCTTAACCACCTTACGTTTCAGTAGAGAAGCTGGTAAACTGTACATGTAGAATGTTCCAGCTGGATCCTTTATTTGACTGATTAATTCTGCTACTTCTTCCTCTGTATACTTTTCTTTATCGTAACCCAGAATAGAAGCGAGAGCCGAAATCATTGCTGCACCCTGCTCGGGCACGTTTGGAGCTTTTCCTCCGCAACCAGTGCAGGGCATATCCGCGTTAAGACACTGTGCGCCGCAGCCGCTTCTTGTTGCTGGACCCATGCAGAGTATGCCTTGTTCAAGCAGGCACTTTTCGGGTTCAGGCTGCTTCTCGTAGGTACGGTAGATTTTATCGATTTTCTTGTTATCGCGTTTGCGCGGGCATTCGTCGCAGAGGGCTTTTAGTGGGGCGAGTACTGATCCTTTTGGCGGCAGTTTGCCTGCTGCGATAGCGTCAATTGCCGCTACGATGAGCTTTGTTGGCGGTGGGCAGCCTGGAAGATAGTAATCTACATCAACGGTTTGGCCGAGTGTTTTGACTGTGTCATAGAATTCGGGTATTCTAAGTGTGCCCTCTTTAACCATGGATTCAGCCTTTGGCACTGTGGCTTGCGGGTTAACGTTTGATACGTCTTTCACGTAGACTTGGTTGAAGATTTCGTCTTTGTTGTTAAAGTTCGCAAGTCCAGGTACGCTTCCTTCGTGTGCGCAGGCGCCGAAAGCGACCAATGTCTTGGATTTCTTGCGGAGCACTTTTGCCATGTGTTCCTGTTCGCTGTTGCGGATTGAGCCGTTGAAGAATGTAACGTCGATGTAGTTGTCGTCGAGTGCTTCGACGTCTTTGTACTTGATGTCCATGGCGACTGGCCAGAAAACGATGTCCGCAATCTGTGCTACGTCAAGGATTTTCTCGTTAATGTCTAGTACGGCTATTTCGCAGCCGCCGCAGCTTGCAGCCCAGTAAAAGGCTATTTTTAGCTTGCTTTTACTCATGGTTTATGTGTGCTCCTTGTGCTAGGTTGATTACTTTTTGTGGATTTACCCGAAGATCGCCAAATGCCAGCTCTTCTGGAGTTAGACCCATGGCTAATCCGAGTAGTTGTGGATAATGAATGATTGGAATGCCATAGACTTCGTTAAAAGTTTTCTCTATCCGCAATTCATTTGTATCGTACATTATATGACAAAACGGGCACACTGTGATCAGGGCTTGGGCATCCACCATTTTTATGTGATTTAGCTTGTCTCTTGCCAGTTGCAGAGCTACTTTGTCGCTGACTCCCACGCTTGGTGCACCGCAGCATTCGGTTTCGTCTATGTAGTCTAGGCAGGTTGCGCCAGTAGCCTCAATCAATGCGTTTAGGGTTTCTGGGTCTTCTGGATCGTCGAAGTCAAAGTACTCCTTCGGCCTCAACAGGTGGCAGCCGTTGTGTTCAGCGACTTTAAGCGCCGTTAACGGGTTAGTTACGGATGCTTTGATTTTTTCTATGCCGACGTCTTCCTTGAGAAGTTGCAGCAGATGCTTGGTTTCCACTGTACCCTTGAATTCTAAGTCTGCCTCTTTCAGGTGACTGTTTACCATGTCACGCTGGGTTTTGTCCTCTTTTAGGATGCGGTTGACTTTCCGCAGTGTTCCAGCGCAACCGGGACATAATGTAAGGATGTTTAGGCCCTCTTTTTCTGCGAGCGCCAAGTTTTTTGCGGCTAAGATAAGCATCGTTTCATGACTGACTGGATCAAATGGCAGCCCACAGCAGTTGAATTCCGGCATCTCGACGAGTTCCACGCCGAGTTTAGCGAGAACTTTACGGCTGGAGATTTCGTAGCTTGAGACTCTGTAGGGCGTTGAGCAGCCTAAAAAGATAAGGTACCTATTGCTGTTCATTGGGGATTGGCTCCTGTTTTGGTTCGAAGAATTTTACGCCTTTGAGCACTTTACGGACTGATTCCGGGTTGCCTTTAGGCAGAGGAGGCAAGCCCTGTGACTCACGTTTCTTTAGTCGTAGTTCGGGGATTTTGAATGCGTAGCCTGTTTCGATTAAGCTCTGTGCTTGGTCTCGGAAAACCTGTGGGACACAGCCTGATTCTGCTGCTTGGTTGCGGAAGACGCGGATGACGCTTGCGACTTCGACGTCCTGTGGGCAGCGATCTGTGCATGTGAAGCAAGCCGAGCAGAGCCAGAGCGTGTCGCTTTTCAGCACTCGGTCTTTTAAGCCAAGCTGAGCCATGTGAATGAGCGTGCGTGGGCGATAGTTGTCTGTGAATCGGGCTACTGGGCAATCGGATGTGCAGGTGCCACATTGGAAGCAGCGCATTAAGCCCTCTGCGCCATGGAGCTTCTGGAGTTCATACTTCCATTTCGGGTCCAACTCGGAAGCCTTGATTGGCTCCTTTTGCGATGAAGGTTTTGCTGCTTGCTCAGCCAATAACACTACCACCCAAATAATGAAATGCACTTACTGTGCTTAGAAGACCAAAAAGCAGCTATGGAATAGATAAAGATTAAGCAGAAAGAAAACGGTTTCAACGTGATCAGAAGCTGATTCTACACGATAAAGCGGTTAAGGTCAACTGCGATTTTTTTCTAGACCACCTTATTTAAAGGGACAACAATAGGTTGAACTCTGCTTGAAAAGGGACAGGCTATACCTGCCCGTCTCAGAGTGACCTCCCCCGCCCTTACTTAAAGGACAATGTATTGGGTGAGTCTTAATTCGATTCTTTAGGCTCATGTCCATGGGTAGAGTTAGGTTTCAGATTTTATCATTATCAGCAGCAGTTTAAACCGCGACTTCGCCGCCAAGGCATGAGGTTGATTTGCCGGCATAATAGTCATTTCCCCCGACCTAAGAATAACCGGTTTACCAGCAATCTTTACCTCCACGGCGCCATCTAGTACGTAAACCAATGCGTCGTAGGGTGCTGTATGCTCGCTTAACCCCTGCCCCATATCGAACGCAAACAGCGTCACCGTACCAGCGTCCTTATCGATCAGGGTTCTGCTAACTACCGACCCATCCTGATAGCTGATGAGCCCCGCTAAGTCCGAGCTTTGTGCCATTAATGAATCTATTTTTTTGTTTGCCATACCAATCACTTCTCTATATTATCTGGTATGAAACTCATAGATATTGAGTTAACGCAATGCCGAGTGTTCTTCAAAGTAAATTGCTCACCTGTGAAAACGTGCCCCAAGTGGGCTCCGCAGTTGGCGCATTGGATCTCGGTACGCATGCCGTCGGAATCAGGGAACCGTTTTACTGCTCCGGGGATTTCGTCATCGAAGCTTGGCCAACCGCAGCCTGCTTCAAACTTGTTTTCGGATCGATAAAGTTTGGCGCCGCACCGTTTACATACATAGGTTCCCTTTTCCCAGAAAGCATAGTATTTGCCTGTAAAGGCCATCTCGGTGCCTTTGTTGACGATTACCTGTTCCTCTTCAGGCGTCAGCTTCATTGACTGTTTTGAAGATTCCAAAAAAATCACCACCAGTAATTGTGAATGAGGAGTGGTAAAAAGGCTTCTAAAAAACAGTTATAAACAGCGCTCTACAAACTTTTCTAGAAGAGGCTTCTTTTATGGTTGATATCACTAGATTATTCTGGAAAAAAGCGTATACCGCCGACAATTTTGAGTTAGGCGAAATCCACAGCGCCGACTTGGACCCCAAAACTTGGCAGGTTAGTAGCTTGTTTGTGGCGTTGACGGATGAAGCTGCAACTGCTTTCGGTTTTAAGCATCCGTTTCTCGGAAAAGTGATTGTTTGCCTGCCAGTTTCGACAGTTAAAGTTATTGCGGATACGGCGCTTTTGAATCAGACGCTGGATGAGCTGCGAAGTATACGGCAATGCAAACCTTAACCAGTTTCAGGGTTTCTGGTGTGCGTTGGTTTTTACTCTTTTTTCTGTGTAGAGTGAAAACACTCCCCCGAAAAAAGCCACTGCAGATACGATGGTTGCCGCGATGAGAGACTCCGGGGGAAGGGACGTGGATGTTAACGTTGATACGAATGCGACAAGTAGCAGAAGCGTGGTTGCAAGCAGTATAAGCAGTATTATGAGCGGCACTACTTTATTCACGTGTTCTACCCAGTATCTGTTGGGTCTGTTTTTTGTTTAAAAGAGTTCTTGTCAAGGTTTCTTGACTAAGTTCAGTATCTGAGTAAGCAAACGTTGGTCAAACCCAGCCTTTATATTCTAAACAAGAAAACGAGACTGTTTTAGTCCACTTTTGTTAGATTGTAGATACGTAGATATTTTTCTATTAGGGGGGAGTTCTGGTCAGAGTAGACAATATCAAGGTTTAGTCCATGCGTTTTAATCGCTGACTGCATAGTATCCCACATAGTTGCTGTTTGGTCATCCGCCTTGAAGATGCCCCAGATGTTATCCTGAGCCCACCTTCCACCCCAAGCGTAATACTGCGGAAAAACCACTGCGGAGTCAGCCTTTATAGAACCTCGATTTTCACTTCGGCTTCTTACTACGTTGTTCCAGAAGTCCTGTACCGCTTGGAAGTGCGCCTGTTGCATGGTTCCATAAGCACCCGAACCTGATTCATAGTAGTTGAAGACTACGATGTATTTGGCGCCGCACAAGTAAGCGTTCCTCATCTGAGAATAGACCTCCGCCGCATCATCTAGGTATGGCGGTGTTTGGTACTTCCAAGTAATAATTACACCCCAATCCTTGCCTTGCATGTCTGCCGCGCCGCGTATTTGTGCGATTTGCTGTGTGTAGCTTAGGTTCCAGCCTATCTGAGCCCACACAACATTGTAACCAGCTTGGTAATCGTACCAGTAAAGATCATAGTCAGAAGTGTAGACTTGTGCGCTGCTGTTAAGGAATCCCACATTGGTTTCGTCGCGGTCGATAAACCGCTGGTATGCCTCTTCGAAGGTTTTGAAGGGTTTGATTTCTTGGAGCTGCTGGTAGCTGCTGTATTTGAAGCCGCTGGGGGCGGGGTTGACGACGTTGCTTGCGCCGTCAGGGTAGTAGATGGCTTCGTAGTTTGGTTGGTCACCGTTTGAGGGCTGGTATAGGTGTATTGGGCCTTCGATTTCGTAGTTGATTTGCGTGCCATCCTGCTGCTCAATGAACAGGTCGCCATAGCGTGTTTTAGTGATCACGTCTCCGGTTACTGCATCATTATATTCTACGTAGTCGTCGAGCATTTTTCCTGCTGGCTCGTCGCCGTAGTAGACTCCCAAGAAACGATCGCCCCATCGTGCTTTAGCGTCTTCAAGCCAGGGCTCAAAGGTTGCTTGCACATAAGCGCCGAAGTATGGTAAGAAATACATGCCAGCATTTACCGCATAGTCGCCTAACTCGTTGACGCTCGTATAATCTCGTTGTAAAAGCCCAGAGTTGAGTACGAAAAGGTTGGTGTAGCCTTTGACTTTGTCGATTAATGCTTTTCCGTCTTCAACGGTGTCTCCACAGTAGGTTATACCCACGTAGGCATCGGGGTTTTTAGTTTCGGCACTTGGGTTAGTTACTACGAATCCTGTAGCTAACACGACTATTATAATTACGGTTGCTATAGCTCCGGTTAATGCCTTTCTCAATGCTTTGCCTCGGACGTTTCTTAACCTGTTAAGGTATAATAAACGATAAGCAACGGGGTTATACACAAGTTTATCGTTCGATTTTAGAGTACTGTATTAATAAGCATCTAACGGCTCATAAAATGTTTAGTCGTGTTGGCGTATGTTAAAGCGCAATGTAAAAATTTTATTAATTGCATCAATAATAGCGATTTTAGTTATTCCCACAACCTATCTTTCTACTGTCGCCTCGTCCAGCGGCAGCATAAAAATTAACACAATGGGTTCAAGCACTCCCGGCTATCAGGTGCAGGCAGGAGGCAACGTGAACCTCTACTTGGGAGGCGTCACCTGGACTGGGCAACAGTTCTACCTGTTTATGGGCGCTGACAGCTCCACTCAGATGGGATCTGGACTAGTATACACACCCCTAATCGACGTTTATGACATTTCAAGAACTACAGCCACCTCCACCTACTATGGAGATTATGGCACTTGGATTGTAGGCGCTGGCTGGGTTAACGGCAGCATCCCTTACAACCAAGCCGCCGGTAACTATTACATTAAAGCAGTTGATGGCTCAGTCAGTTCATCAGTTGCAGTATCAGACACTTACATAACGGTAATCGCATCCACATTTAATTCCACCCTCAATGTCTCGCCGCCTCAAGGAACTGGCGGAACCCCCATCACATTCACAGGTTCAGGATGGCCAGGCGGATCAACAGTACAAATTTTCTACGAAGACCCAAGCTTCGGCTGGAAACTGCTATCTGCAACTCAAGCCAATGCCCAAGGCTACATTTCGTATACTTGCGAAGCGCCAGACATGAAAAGATCATTAACCAACTATGACTCATACGAGGGCTACACGTCGATTTCTTTTAAAGCTCAATCTCCAAGCGGCTTGATATATTCAGGTATAACCTACTTTAATGAGTACCAGCGTGGCCTAGTAACATTGGGAACCGCTACAGCTAATGGATTGTACGGTAACGGCACAGATTTATCCTCAACGGTCCGTCTAAAAACCGGTGACACTATCACCGTTTCGGGCAAATGGTTCCATGCTAACTCCCCCATCTATATCCGATGGGATGGCAAACAAGTCGTCGGCACAGTGACACATGACCAGTGGGCAGCTACAGTACCAATCGGTCAGACAGCGACAAACGCTAATGGCTACTTTACTACAACAGTAACTGTGCCGGAGGCAAACGCTGGAGTTCACTATCTACAGGTTGAGGATTCGCAGACTTGGCTAGTCGTTAAAGTTTACCTTTCAATAGGCTCATTGACCATTTCCCCGGTATCGGGTCCGGGTGGAGCCACCGTGCAGTTTATCGGTTCAGCCTACCCCGCATCCTCAAACGTTGACTTATACTACTATGACTCATCATTTGGCACATGGAAATACTGGACATCAACCACATCTACTCAAACCGGAACAATCCAGTTCAGCACAGAAATCCCCGACCTAAAAAGCACCGCGTACAGCGGCGAATACAGCAATTACTCCACAACCATCAGCTTCAGAACAGATGTAAACGGCGCCTCATACGCATACGCTGACTACACCCAGTTCGCTCGAGGGTTAACACAGGTCGGCAGCCGAGTAGCCTATAGCCTATTCGGAAACGGCACCAACCTAGCATCAAGTGTAAACGTCAGTCCCGGCGATTCACTCTACATCGCAGGTAAATACTTCCACCCAGGCATCATATACATCAAATTCGACGGCGCCACCTCCACAGGCGACAGCTACGTAGCAAGCCAATGGACATCGTCGATTAACGTGGGCTCAACAACCGCCAGCCAATCAGGCAGCTTCGGCATCTACGTGACTGTGCCATCTGTTGATGGAGGCCAGCATTCAGTCGCAGTAGAAGACAGCCAAACCAGCTTAGTTTTTGGATTAAAAGTAACAGCGCCAACCCCTACTCCTACAACAACGCCGTCTCCCACCACTATCCCAACAACTTCACCAACTACCAACCCTACCCCCACACCAACGCCGAAACCTAACTTGCCAACACCCAGCATTGATTTAACATGTAAAGGCTCAATAACTGACAGTGGCTCAAGAGTCCAGATGAATGGCCAAGTGACACTCAATGGTAACACAGTCGCAAATGCTCTAGTTTCAATCTCTTACAGTATAGATAACGGGGGCTCCTGGCGAAGCTTAACAATGGTCACAACAGAATCCGACGGCACCTACTCCGTAGACTGGCGACCAGACGTATCAGGCTACTACCTAATTAGAGCCACATGCGACACAACCTCAACCATGAATTCAGCCAGCAAAACCGTAAGTCTAGCCCTGACACGTGACGAGGAACAGCACAGCGTCTTCACTGTAAACTCTAACTCGACTATCACGCAGTTCGCCTTCGACTCTACAAACGGCAAATTAAGCTTCGTCGCTTCAGGACCTTCACCTTCCACAGGCTACGTTGAAATCTACGTCCCTAAGAGCATACTTGGCGACATCTCAAAATTGACGGCTACAGTCGACGGCCACAAAGTGAGCTTTGATTATGAATCCCAAGCTGACGCGTGGCTGATTACGTTTAGCTATACCCACAGCTCACATACAATCGTGATGGCTATGGGTGAAGATCAGCAGGCGCCGGTTGGCAGCGGCAACAATGGACAGATTATACTCTACGTCGTCATTCCAGTTGTGGTAGCGGTCGTTGTAACGTTAGCTGCTATAGGCTTGCTGAAGCGCCGAAAGTAGCTTTTTTTCTCCTCTTTTTTAGTCTTCAAGCAGTTGCAGATACACCATAGGTGCTAATTGTAACTAGTTTACTTGACCGGTTGGCGTCATCTGACAATCACAAATGCTTATCTGCCTACTTAACAGAGGCTAGCATGTTAAATATCGGATTTTTTAAGTGGCGTTTAGTTATATGAGGTTTAAACAATTAGCCGGATTACTCGTTGTCACCTGTTTTTTATTATGCTGCATGGTGCACATCCAACAGCGCAATCAAGGATAAAAGCAACAGTTACTTCGCAACCAGGTAACAGCGTATATAGCCTGTTGAAGAATGTTTAATTAGTCTTTCAACTTGAAATCTTTAGGTGAGGAGTGCCTGTGAGGCATTAGCTCTTTTTAAATCGCTTTTATCAGGCTAATGCTTAGTAGGAACAGTCTCACCCAATTTAACCATTCTGTAATTTTTCGTTAGTAAAAGAGATTAGCAAAAGTGAGTTGATGGTGGGCCCGATCGGATTTGAACCAATGACCAACAGATTATGAGTCTGGCGCTCCACCTAGCTGAGCTACGGGCCCACACGGGCGCATTTGGTTATATTGCTATCCCAAACAAGATTTAAACGTTTTCTGCGACCAAGAGAAGTAACCAAGCGCCAACACACAAAGGTTTAAGGATTGAATAAAAAAGAAGAGAACAGTTCTATGTCGGTTCATTATTAACCGAGTTATTGGGCTTGTTACGCCTCCACAGCGTCAAACCTTCAGCCAAAAATAGCCCTGCCGAGCCAGCCGTAATGGGAATCAAATAAGAAACCGCCAAACTTGGCGTCTGCCCTTGAAACAGGAACTGAATCGCAAGGATCGCAGCTTCTACGCTTAATATGCCAAAGAAAAAGAGGGAGTAACAGATTAGACGTGGCACGAGGTTTTTGCCGACCCACACATGCCCGCTAACGCTGGCTTTCTCCTTTAGGATGTATGATCCGTAGACGTTTTTCTCGATTAAGCCCAGTGATTCTAGCTTCTGCAGTTGGCGGTAGGCTGTGCTTGGGCTGGTGAGGTTTGCTCCGCGCATGACTTCTCGTGGACCGACCGGTTTGGCTTCTTTTACGACGAATGCGTAGACGCTAAGGGTGTTGCCTTCTAGTTCTCCAGCATCCAAGTTCGCCATTGTCTTAGCTCCGCGGTACGATTGTGGCTTCTACGCCGTATTGGTCTATTTGCAGTGTTTGGTTGTCGTTTAAGAGATGGTTGTATATGTAATTGCCGTCTGCTGTCGGTGTCAAAGCGACTGCGATCAGGTTAGTTGACATTTTGGAGGTGTCATAGAATGTTCCGTTTACCAGCTTGTCATAGTCGTAGACATAGCTGTATGCTGCTGTATAGAGGTTGATGTTTCCCGAAGTAAATGCTTCGATGGCTTCGTCGCCGTTGACTTTTACGGTACCTGCTATTTGTATTAGGCGTGATTGGTGTGGTGCCCAGATGTTGTTGAATTCTCCGTTTCCGCTCAACACGATGAAGTTCTGGCTGGTGGAATGATTGGATGGTAGTGTACCGCTGATGCTGGTTTGTGGCCAGAATCTGGTTGTGGCTTGGAGAACTGTGCCGTAGGATAGTACGCTGGATACAGGGTTTTCGATGCGTATTCTGCCAGTAACATTTACCCATGTGCCATTTGCGTAGATAACGTCGTAGAGTGTAAGCTTGTTTTCGGTGCTGTTGAAGAAGTGGTACAGTCTGATGGGTACGCCTTCCAGTAAGTAGCCGGTTTCGGAGGCGTTGTTAAGTCGGTTAGGAATCTCTGTTGGTAAGTTACTTACATATCTGATTACATCAGTGTCTCCTCTATGAGATGTCATTACTTCGCGTAAGCCATCAGGATGAGCGCCAGGTATCCAAGTAACGTTTAGCCATTTGTCGTCAAGCCAGAGTCCTTCAACTCGAGTTCCCATAGATCCGCCTCCGCTTCCTCCGCCTGATGAACTTGCGCTGCCACCTTCCATTGCTCCTACGAGGAGGGTTATGTTTTGGGCTGCGTCGAAGTCCAACATGCCGAGTTTTGCTTCGATATCTGCGAGGTTTGTTACGTTAAGAACTACTTTGTAATCCATTTGTTGGCTTCCGTATTCGTCAGGTTGGCCTACTACTTTGAAGTCTGCGTAAGTTATGTCTACGCCGAAGTCTGCGGTTGGACCTTGGGGGATCCTATGGAAAGGTATGATTTCGGTTGCTAATAGTGGGGTTGCGACTGCTACGCCTATGCATAGCGAGAGTACTGCTGCTGCGAGGAATTTTATCGCGAGTTTCATGTTTTTTCACTGGTTTCTCATTGTTGTATGTGGCTCTTAACTCTGCTTACAGAACGTCGTCGTTCCAGAGCGGAACACGCGCCCAGCAAATGCTAAGATGCTTCTGCGCTTGAAGCTTACGCATATCCCTCGGTTCAGTTTGTAGAAAACGGCTCAACAGCAAATCGATTGGTTGTACTGTCGCCTCAACCAACCCGCAACCCAAACCAGACGCTGAAACAGAAACAGCTATTTTTGCAAAAAGTTATAGAAGATGAAGTAGCAGGCAGCACTCTCTTCTTCTAATTAAAAGATGAAACCGTGTTAGGCTTTGCCGAACCACTTCTCAAATCAAGCAGAGTAATAATTAAAGGAAATTAGCCGTCACCATCTCTAATTAGAAAAAGCATACAAAAAGTGCGCCTGTTAAAAGTTATATACTCACCGAACTAATAGGGTATGGGGATTTAACCTGCCTATACCTCAAGTTAGCGTATTCCTAGACAACCGACCCGGCTCACTGTACGAAGCGATTTCCCAGTGTGACAAGAACCAAATCCGAATTTTCGCCCTAACCATCGCAGACGCAGGCGAATTCGGGCTAGTTCGCCTAATCACAGAGAACCCCGAGAAAACTTCAGCACTCATGACAGAAGCCGGATTCAACTTGGCTAAAGCCAAAAAAAACACTGAGGTATCAGCGATTTTCAGCTCCGATAGCGCACGGTTATCTAGAATAACAAAGATACTGGGAGATAACGGCGTTAACATCGAATACGCTTACTCGTCCGCGGTGCATATTGAGGGAAGAGTCGCGTTAATCATTCGGCCCAGCAATGTGGAGTTAGCTGAGAAACTGCTAAAATCTAACGGCATAAGCGTTCTCTCCTTAGAAGAGCTAAAAAACGACTTCAAATAAAAACGCGCTGTGCCCACTTAAAAGCTGAACGCTACAATTGTCAGCATATACCTTTACACAAGCCCAAGCCAAAGATGTTTAAGCATTCCAGTCTCAGGCGAGTCCTCCAGCCCCAGCAATGCAACGTATGGATAACGGTTTTGTCTCATGAATCACGATTGCATTCTAAAATAGTTATTCTTGAACAATAAGCTTTAATTTGTAGCTTACCCGACCTAGTGACGTAGATTACCTAGAGGTTATGAAATGGTTACAACAAACCTTGACAAAGTTTTCAATCCACAATCAGTAGCGATCATCGGCGCCAGCGACGTGGAAGGCTCAGTCGGCTACTCGATCGTGAGAAACTTTACCCAGTCAGGATATGCAGGTAAAGTCTACTTTGTCAACATCAAAAAAGCGGAGCTACTCGGAGTTAAAACTTATCCAACCGTAGACCAGATCCCAGACCAGATTGACTTGGCCATGATTGCAACGCCAGCCAAGATAGTTCCAGGCGTCATGGAGGAATGCGGCAAAGCAAAAGTTAAAGGGGTAATCATCGTCTCCGCGGGCTTCAAGGAAACAGGACCAGCCGGCAAAGCACTCGAAGACCAAGTCGGCGCCATCGCTAAAAAGTATGGAATCCGCGTAATCGGCCCCAACTGCATAGGTATTCTGCGCCCAAGAACTAACCTCAACGCAACCTTCCTCAACAAGATGCCAAAACCCGGCAACATAGCGTTCCTCTCACAGAGCGGCGCACTCGGCTCAGCAATTCTTGACTGGGCAATTCACGAAAACATTGGCTTCAGTAACTTCGTCTCAGTCGGCTCAATGATCGACGTTGACTTCGGCGACTTAATCGACTACTTCGGCAGCGACCCCAAAACAAAAAGCATACTTATGTATGTTGAGGGCATCACTGAAGCCCGCAAATTCATGAGCGCAGCTCGCCACTTCGCCAGAACCAAACCAATCATTGTGGTAAAGTCAGGTAAATTCGAAGCAAGCGCAAAAGCAGCTGCCTCGCATACTGGTTCACTCTCAGGCTCAGACGACATCTACGATGCAGCATTCAAGCGTGCAGGTATCGTCAGAGTAAATGAAATCGCAGATTTATTCAACGCCGCAGAAGTTTTAGGCACACAGCCACTGCCAAAAGGCAACCGAGTCGCCATCATCACCAACGCAGGCGGACCAGGCGTCATGGCAAGCGACGCACTCATCGGTTTCGGTGGCCAACTCGCCAAACTTAGCAAGAAAAGTATCGACAACCTCAACGCCGCTTTACCTACATTCTGGAGTCACGGTAACCCAATCGACGTTTTAGGAGACGCAAGCCCCGAACGCTACCGAGCCGCGATGGATGCAGCCTTAAACGACGAAAACGTAGATGGCATCCTCATAATCTTCACTCAGCAGGCAGTATCAGATGCCATAGGCATCGCTAACAGCATCGTCGATTTAGTTAAAAACAAGCCCTACCAGAACAAAACCATCGTGACCTCATTCATGGGTTTCGGCGCAGTTATGGAAGCAAACACCATCCTAAACGCCAACAACATCCCAACCTACAGCACCCCCGAACAGGCGCTTAAAACCTACATGTACATGCACAATTACCAGCAGAACATAGAAGACCTCTATGAAACTCCAGAGGAGCTCCCAGTCGATGCTTCACCACCCAAGCGCCCAATACAAGCAATTCTTAAGAATGCAGCAACAGAAGACAGAGAAATCCTAACCGAGGACGAAGCGAAAAAGATCCTCAAATACTACAACTTCCCAGTGGTACGCACAGCAGTCGCAAACAACGTTGACGAAGCAGTAGCGTTTGCCACCGAAATGGGCTTCCCAGTCGTGCTAAAGATTCTTTCCCCGCAAATCATCCACAAATCAGACGCGGGAGGAGTCATCCTAAACATCAACAGCGCCAGAGAAGTCAGAGATGCATTCGAACTGCTAATCCAACGTGCAACCGCATATAACCCCAACGCGCAAATCATCGGCGTAACAGTACAGCCAATGGTTGAAAAGAAAGGCCACGAAGTAATCATCGGCGGCAAAACCGACCCAGTATTCGGCCCAGTCATAATCTTCGGAATGGGCGGCGTCGGCGTAGAACTCTTTAAAGACGTATCAATCGGTCTGCCACCCCTAAACACAACACTTATCCATCGTATGATGGAAGAAACCAAAGTCTACCGCCTACTGAAAGGCTACCGCGGCAGCGCAGCAGTCGACCTGAAACGCCTCGACGAAACCATCCTACTATTCAGCCAGCTACTCACTGACTTCCCGCAGATTAAAGAAATCGACATTAACCCGCTGCTCATAAGCGACAAAGACGCCCAAATCCTAGATGCACGCATTGTAGTAGACAAGGAAAAAGTGTGCAGGAAATTCGAGCGCCATGAACACATGGTTATCAGCCCGTACCCCAAGAAGTACGAGATACTCTGGTTACTCAAGAACGGCCAAGAAGTTCTTCTGCGCCCCATAAAGCCAGAAGATGAACCGCTATGGATCGACTGGTTCCAGAGCCTATCTGAGGAATCCATCCGCTATCGCTTCTTCCAGATGCTAAAAGACACACCACATGAAGTCCGTGTACGCTACTGCAACGTAGACTACGACCGCGAAGTGGCGCTAGTAGCTGAGATGGTAGAGAACGGTAAACGCAAGATCCTTGGTGTTAGCAGACTCAGTGTTGAACCAGACGGTAAACATGGCGAAATGGCATTCATCGTATCTGACTACTGGCAGGGACTCGGACTCGGTACAAAACTAGTCGATTATAGTCTTGACATCGCTAAAGATAAAGGCGTAGAAAACGTCTACGCAATTATGCTGCAGGACAACTATCGCGCCATCAGCTTAACAAAGAAGATGGGCTTCGCAATAGAGTACCTAAGTGACGGAACTGTCAAAGCTACACTTGACCTGAAGGGCGAAGATATATGCACACAGAAAAGCCTGCCTGAGCCGCCGCATGAGGAACCAAAGCCCACTGCAGAAAAATCAGCTAAATCAGCTGACGACCTGCCCTTAGTTGAGGCAAAGCCTTTCGTTAGGGAAAACCGCGAGCCAACCTCCGCCTAACCACCTTTTCTTTAACTTATCTTTTTCTTTATTTGCTATCAGTATACTACGTCGCTACATTTTGTATTGTCATATCTACAATAGCCGCGACTGCGTGCTCTTTTGAGGTTTTCCAATACCTGTTTGTCTATCTGCTCTATTAGCAGTTTATTGCAGAAACACATAGAGGGGGGTACCTGAATCGTCTGATAGGGAGGGGGAGGTCGCTCTGAGCGGGGTAGGTCGATCTACATCAAGAGCATAATCCGGTCTGGTCACTGCAACAGTTGCAGGTAACCAATGAATGGTATACGTTGATTTATGCAATTATACGTTAGAATATAATTAATTGTAGCTATTTTTGTCTCAACATAAAGTGGTTACAAGGCTTTAAATTAAAAACAGTCGAAACATCCATTCATAACCTTAAAGGAGAAGAAAAAGCATGAATATTTTGAAAAATAAAACACTAATGGTAGCTCTCGCTTTTCTATTGATACTTTCAATGACCACTTCCATGGCAATCGCCCAAGTCTATTTTCCTAAAGGCTATAGCATACCCACCTATGCATTCATCAACGTAGCGCCCAATCCCATCGGCGTAGGACAAGTAGCAACAGTCAATTTCTTCCTAGCCACCCCAATGGAGACAGGCGAACGACCAACAAATATGACAGTCAAACAAACAAACCCCGACGGAACAACCAAAATCCTGGGGCCATTCACCGGCGACACAACCGGCGGAACATTCACCACATTCACTCCCGACAAAGTGGGCAACTATACATTCCAATTCTTCTACGGAGGACAAACACTCTCTGGAACAGGACGATGGAGCGGACTCGTAAATCAACCAAGCGAAAGCAAACCAGTAACACTAGTGGTACAAGAAGAACCAATCAAGGAATACGGCTGGAGCACAATACCATTACCTACCGAATGGTGGCAAACCCCCGTTAGCTCCATGAACGTAGAGAACTGGTACAAAATTATGGGACCATGGCTGGGTTATGGCTCAGTAAGCTTCGGCGCAACAGGTTCATACAACGTCAGCGGCTTCTGCAATCCATACACACCATCAGTAAATACTGGTCACGTAATATGGACAAAACAATGGGGCGCAGGAGGAGTCGCAGGCGGCGACGCAGGCGGAACCCAAAGCAGCCACTACTGGTCAACAAGACAATACCAGCCACAGTATGCACCCGTCATCATGAACGGCATCATGTACTCAACATACTATCCATCAACAACCTCTGCCTCAAACGGGATAGTAGCAACCGATCTGTTCACCGGAGAAACACTCTGGAAATTGAATACCACTAACGCACTACGATGTGGCATGAATACACGCTTTGACGTAATCAACCAATACGGAGTCGTCGGACCATACATATGGACAACAGGCACTCTACCAGCAGCAGACACAGGAGGAACCTTAGTTGCTAACACAGGAACACAATGGAACATGTACGATGCAACAACAGGACAATACATCCTAAGTGTAGTAAACGGCACAGCATTAACACTCAGAACAGACGAAATGGGTCACATGATCGGCTACTTCATCAACAACACCGCTGGAACAGAAATGACTCATCCACTCCCCGGGCAAAACGTGCCAGTAACTAACACTGGACCGCACCTTACATGCGTAAACATGACTATGGCAATAGGACAAACAGGACAACAGTGGAATGCAAGACCTAACACTGTACGTGCAATGGCTAACGGAGTCATGTGGTCAAAACCAATACCTACAAACATAAGCGGCACAGCAATCAATCCACAGCTAGCTCTTAGCTCAATAACAGGAAACGAGCTTGTTTTAACAGGCGGATTCATCCATGGTCAAGGAGTAGGTGGAGAAACCGCAGGCTGGCTAGTACTAGCAGGCATGGACATGAATACCGGCAATATCTTGATGACTAAAAACCTGACTTATGCAGGCGGCGCAAACTCGTTACTACCATTCACACGAACATCGTTCACTTACGGTGACGGTATGTTCTTCATAATGAACGACGTCAACTTTGCAGTCGAAGCATTTAAAGTAAGTACAGGCGAAAAAGTCTGGTCGAACACTCTAAAAGGCGACAACGGTGCTCCACCCAACGATTACGACCTCTTCAGCCTTAAACCCTACGTAGGCAACGGTAACCTCTTCGTCGCAGCCCTCGGAGGCGACATATGGTCCTTTGAAACCAAGACAGGTGTACAGAAATGGTACACGAACACCACTAAACTACTAGGCGACCCAGGACTTGAAAGCCCATATGGCATCTGGCCCTTCTGGGTATTCAACTGTGCAGGACAAACAAACGACGTGTCATATTGGCCGATAGGTCACGAGTACAATCCCCCGCTTTTCCACGGCGCACAGATGATTGCCCTAAACAACACCAACGGAGAACTAGTCTTCAGCACACTAGGCACATACATCCGATCTACAGCAATCGCATATGGCATTATGCTATCATTTAACGCCTATGACAACCAGATTTACGCTTTCGGTAAAGGACCTACAAGAATAACTGTCGATGCACCAACCGTCGGAGTCACAACAGCTACACCCATAACGATCACTGGCACAATAACCGACGTCGCAGCCGGCGCCAACCAGAACATGGTTTCAGCCAGATTCCCCAACGGCTTACCGTGTGTCTCAGACGAAAGCATGAGCAAATGGATGGAATACATCTACCAGCAGCAGCCAATGCCAACAGATGTGAAAGGAGTCGAAATCACCATAAACGTTGTAGACTCAAATGGCAACTACCGAACAGTAGGTACAACAACAAGCAACGCCTTTGGCTCATACGCCTTTACATGGACACCTGACATTGCAGGCGACTACACAATCATGGCTAAATTCGCTGGAAGCGAATCGTACTATCAAGCCACCGCAGCAACTGCCCTCTATGCCTCTGAAGCACAACCAGCCGCAACACAGATGCCGACAACTGCACCTTCAATGGCGGACCTATACTTCCTACCAGCAATCGCTGTAGTAGCAATTCTAATTGTCATAGTGCTTGCTTTGCTAGTGCTAATGATGATGAAGAAACCCTAAAGAAAGAATTGGCGACCCCAATCTTTCCACCCTTTTTTAGTTTAAAGAGCATCAAACGGAGGCTGAATGGGCTCTGGGTTTGGTAGTGTGTGCTCAGATTTCTTCTTTCTCCTAATGAGACAATAAAGAGCCCCAGCAAACTCCGATACAATCAACAGTTATACTGGCAACATCAGTAAACGCAGAGCCATAAAAGACCGCTGAATCTCCTGATCAGCACCAAAACAAGCGTATTTTACCTTTTCAGGCGTTTTCCTCTACGCTTTTATACGCGGAAAACCTCTTTGCTTCTGGCGAAAAAGCAAACTTCACGCCATGGAGAACTCCTTTTTGATTAAAGACGACAAACGCAAAGCTATGCTAGAAAAAGCGTACATTCAACATAACTATCAGGAAAGCGGATTACTAGAAATCCTGCACAGCGCACAGGGCATCTACGGCTACCTAGATAAGGACCTACTTCTAGATGTCGCCGACTCGCTTAACTTGCCGCCGAGCCACGTGTACGGCGTCGCCACTTTCTACAATTATTTCAAGCTCAAAAAACCCGGAATGCACGTGGTTACAGGATGCCTCGGCACCGCCTGCTACGTTAAAAGCGTAGAGCAAATAATGACTGCTATCGAGCAGGAATTCAGCCTGAAACGAGGCGGCTCAACAGCAGACGGCAAACTAAGCCTGCTTTCAACCCGCTGCATTGGCGCATGCGCTATGGCTCCAAACATAGTCGTCGATGATGAAGTAATCGGGAAAGCCACCAAAGAAGTTGTTATCGCTAAAATCAGAGAAAAACTGGGGTGTGAAGCAGTTGAAACTCGATGACCTCAATAAGATAGTTGATCAGGAACTCGAGTTTGGCCAGGCGTATAATTATAGAATAAACGTTTGCTGCTCAACCAGCTGCGTCTCGCTTGGATCACTGAAGGTGCTTAAAGCATTCGAGGACGCAATCAAAGAGTTCGGCGTCGAGAATGAATGTAAAGTCGCAAGAACAGGCTGCATCGGTGCATGCAGCGTTGGACCAACAGTGTTAATCGAACCAGGAGACTACGCCTACTCCAACGTCACGCCAGAAAAGGTACGGCAAATTGTACGTGACCATATTGTACTTGATTTGCCCATCCGAGATATGCTGTATGAAAGCGGTACCTTTTTTCAAAAACAGCATCGACTTGTTTTGCGCAACGCAGGAAAAATCGACCCGGGCCGCATCCAGGACTATATCTGTGTCGGCGGGTATGGCGCTCTATGTAAAGTTCTAACTAACATGGCGCCGCAGGGAGTAATCAACGAAGTACTTGCCAGTGGCTTGCGGGGTCGAGGCGGAGCAGGATTCCCAACAGGGCAGAAGTGGCGGCTTGTAGCCAGAGCCGTAAACACGCCCAAATACATAGTTGCAAACCTGGACGAAGGTGACCCCGGTGTTTACGCCAACCGCTCGCTGGCAGAAGCCGACCCTCATGCGATTATCGAAGGTATGCTCATAGCGGCATACGCAGTCGGTGCAGAAAAAGGCTACATTTACATCCGCAGCGAATACCCGCTCGCCGTACAAACATTACAGAAAGCTTTGGCGCAGGCAAAGGCAATGTCGCTGCTTGGAAGCAACGTTTTTGAGACACCATTTAAATTCGACATCGAATTACGCCTCGGTGCAGGAGCATTTGTTGCCGGCGAAGAAACCGCTATTCTCGCATCGGTGGAAGGTAAAAGAGCTATGCCTAGACCCCGACCACCGTACCCAGCCAACATGGGGCTATGGGGAAAACCGACCCTCATCCAGAACGTTGAAACCCTCGCCAATATTCCGCTGATAGTTCAGAACGGATCCGCATGGTTCGCTAAAACTGGTATGACTAAATGCTCAGGGACAAAATGCTTCTCGCTCACTGGCAAAATTGCTAATCCGGGAATAATCGAAGTGCCGATGGGTATGTCGCTTCGTGAAGTCGTGTTTGACATCGGCGGTGGAGTGCCAGGTGGCAAACAGTTCAAGGCAGTCCTCATCGGCGGACCATCTGGCGGCTGTTTACCTGAGCAGCTGCTTGAAACAGCAATCGACTATGACTCGCTGCTTAAAGTGGGGGCAATCATGGGTTCAGGCGGCATAGTGGTACTAGACGAAGACGACTGCATGGTCGATACAGCCCGTTACTTCACAGAGTTCTGTGTTGATGAATCATGCGGAAGATGCACCCCCTGCAGGGCTGGATTGCCAAGGATGCTTGAAGTATTCAACAGGATCACACATGGACAGGGCGAATTAACCGACATAGGCACCTTAGAGAAGGCAAGCGTCTTTATCCGCGACGTCAGCCTCTGCGGGCTAGGCCAAACCGCCCCCAACCCCGTTATCACCACGCTTCGCTACTTCAAAAACGAATACATCAGCCACATAACCGAACATAAATGCGAGGCAGGCAAATGTTACACGTCACGCTACAACAAGGAGGAGCCAGCATAAACCCGAACAATGTTAGGCTGCGGATCAACGGCTCTGAAGTAGCGGTTCCCGAAGGTACAACCATCCTTAAAGCCGCAGCGCTAAACGGGGTAGAAATCCCGACCCTCTGTGAAATAGAAGGCTTGACTCCCTATGGCGGCTGCAGACTCTGCATAGTTGAAGTCAGCGGCACAAGCAAGCTTTTCCCGGCATGCACAACCCCAGCAGCGCAAGGCATGGAAGTAACCACCCAATCGCCCAAGCTCTATGAATACCGCAAAATGGTTCTTCAAACACTGCTGGCTGAGCGGACACACATCTGTGCTGTCTGCGTGGCAAACGAGCACTGCGAGCTGCAAGCAAACGCAAACAACCACGGCGTAGACCACGTCATGTACGAGCGGAACTGGAGCTGCGAATCAATTGATTCATCACATGAGTTCCTAGTCATCGATCGCAACCGCTGCATCCTCTGTACAAGATGCATCAGAGTCTGCGACCAGATAGAGGGCGCACACACTCTAGACTTAAAGTTTCGCAGCAAAAGCACTAATGTAATAATGGATCAAGACCAAAACTGGGGGCAAGCGATGAGTTGCACCTCATGCCGCAAATGCGCCAAAGTCTGCCCAGTCGGAGCCATCTACATAGAGAACGAAAATATTGAATTTACCAAAGATCGTGACATAGCAGCTTTCCTGTCTAAGAGGAGGCGCCGCAGCAGATGAGTAGCGAAAAAGCGCGATTAGCCACAATGTGGTTTTACGGCTGTAGCGGATGCCACATGTCTTTTCTTGACTTAGATGAGCGTCTTGTTGATTTAGCGAAAGTTGCGACTCTCGTGCATAGTCCAATAGTTGACATTAAGCATTTCCCCCCGGATGTTGCACTCACATTAATTGAGGGCGCAGTGGCAAACGTTGAACAGGTAGAGACCTTAAGGGAGGTACGGAAAAGGACAAAACTGCTGGTTTCTCTTGGCGACTGCGCAGTAACAGGCAACGTCACGGCACTACGGAATGCTTGGGAGCACGGCGACAGAGCTGTGCTTGAGCGGGCGTACGCAGATCCATCGAACCTGAACGCTCAAATCCCGAACCTCGTCCCCAAACTGCTTGACTACGCAAGACCGCTGCATGAAATTGTGAAGATCGACCACTATATCCCTGGCTGTCCACCAAATGCGGATCAAATCTACTACGTGGTCGGCGAGCTTTTGGCTGGCAGACAACCAGTTATGGAGGGAAGATCAAAGTATGGCTGAGAAGAAAATAAGAATAGACCCTATAACGCGGATTGAAGGCCATGCAGAGGTAGTAATACAGCTAAACGAAGACGACTCGGTTCGAGAAGCACTGTTTAAAGTCGTCGAGTTTCGCGGATTCGAAAAATTCACTGAAGGCAGACCTTTCTATGAGATGCCACAGATAACTTCACGCGCCTGCGGAATCTGCCCAGTTGCTCACCTTTTAGCAAGCGTTAAAGCCTGCGATCAAATCGCGGGGGTTGCGCCGCCTAAAACTGCGGTGATGCTACGTCGACTCATGAATATGGGTCAAATTATACAGTCACATGCATTGAATTTCTACCACCTGTCCGGCCCTGACTTATTGATGGGTTTTGATTCTGATCCAGCTAAGCGCAACATTTTCGGTTTAATCGACTCTCAACCTTCGCTTGCGATGCGCGGTATTAGGCTTCGAAAGTTCGGTCAGGAAATTATCGAAAAAGTGGCCGGTAAGAAGATTCACCCGGGCGAGTGGATGCGTCCAGGCGGCGCTAAATGGCCGCTTACTCAGGAACGTGTAGATTACCTTCAAAGCTTCCTGCCAGAGGCGCTAGATGCAACTACAAAAACGCTGGATATGTGGAAGCAGATGCTTGATGGCTTACAGGAGGAAGTTGAGCACTTCGGTAATTTCCCAACCCATTACATGGGGCTTGTAACACCCGACGGCGGCTTAGAGCATTATGACGGCAAAATACGCATAATGGACCCACAGGGCAAAGTCGCCGCTGAATGCGTTGACCCCACGAAATACGCTGACTTCATCGGTGAAGCGGTTGAGCCATGGTCCTACATGAAGTTCCCTTACTTTAAAGCGGTAGGTTACCCTGACGGCGCTTACCGCGTGGGTCCGCTGCCTAGACTTAACGTTGCATCCTACTGCGGTACACCTTTAGCGGATGAGGAGTTTAAGTGGTTTAAGAAGCTGGGTAAGAACGGTGTGGTACAGAGCACCTTTCATTATCATACGGCAAGGCTCATCGAAATTTTGTACTGTATTGAAACTGTAAAGCAGCTTCTTGAGGATCCGCAGATTCTATCTAAGCATGTGACGTCTAATGTGCAAGTTAACAATTTTGAGGGTGTCGGCGTCGCTGAAGCGCCACGCGGAACGCTGATACATCACTACAAAGTCGACGAGGAGGGCATGATAACATACAACAACATGATAATCGCCACTGAGAACAGTAACATCGCTTACAATATGGCGATAACTCAGGTGGCAAAGAAATATGTTAAAGCCCGCGAACTGCAGGAAGGCATGCTTAACCGTGTGGAGGCGGTTATCCGAGCGTTTGATCCCTGTTTGAGCTGTGCTACTCACGCGATTGGCCAGATGCCTCTGGATATACGCCTGTTTGATGCTTCGGGGCGGCTGCTTGACCGTAAACTGCGGTGAACAGCGTTGGAGGCTGAAATATGCGATTATGGGCTAATCATATGATCTCTTCACACAAAAAATGGGTGACTACTCTTGCAATATTACCGTTTATCTTGTTTGTGGTTTTGTATGCTTCACAATGGGTCAGCGCCGCACCCGTTTTCGCTGATGACTTCTCCACTGGAACCTTTACCGGCTGGTCCCAGACCCGCATAGGTTCAGGCGCAAGTCAAACCATAGAGGCAGGCGTAGCACGTTTCATAGTTCCTACGCCGCTTGGTGGTTCAGTGTCCTACTCGTACCTGATAAGAAACGGCTTTACTTCAACGGTGAACAGCACAATCACTGCTTCGCAGGATATTTTAGTAAAGCAGGTTCCGAATGGCTGCTTAGAGGGAAACGGCGCCATATTCTTCCTCTATGTCTGTGATTCAGCTGACCTCGCCGGCAACTTGGGCAACTTCGGCGTCGGCATCGATGGCTCAAGCGTTTGGTCACTTTGGATCGGCGGAGCAACAGTTTACACGTATATTTTCCAAACTCAGGGTTCGCCGCCGGCAAGCAACACTTGGCACCATGTTGCTTTGACGATAGATAACTCAGCGGGGATTGTTAGTTTAGCGGTAGATGGCAGAGTTGTTATCAGTGCTACTCAGCAGCAATTCGCTAACAAGACGCACCAGTTTAGTTTAATGAGTGGAATGGGAGAGAACTGGTGGAGCAACGGACCGGGCTCGTTGGAAATCGATGTTGATAATGTCCGCTTGGACGTGTCGGATGACGATTCATGGATTCACCCAAGTCCAGCAATACCGCAGGAAACAGCGGAATTACCGAGCCCCGGCACCCAAGCGCCAGCACCGACTCATAGCGCAACACCGAATCCAAGCAATAACGCTGCGCCCACATACGGGTCTACTCCGAATCAAACCCCTGTCCCCACTGGTATACAAACTTTAAAAGACCCAAGTTTTCCCCTATGGCTGGCGGCGCCAGTTATAGTTGCAGCAGTTATTCTTGGCGGTGTATTGTTTATGTTAAAAAAGCGATAGGTTATGGATAAGATGCTTTTGGGGAAAGCTTTTTTTGTTGTGATAAATTAATTTCTAGCATGGTTTCTAGAAATGAAGCAGCTTTTTTCTTAGCCGTAGTCCTGTTTGCTTTAGCTGTATCATTAATTGCTTATTTTCTGAATGCAGTCAATCCATATAATCTTGCAGCGCGGCTTTTTGCCCTCAACGGATTTATTGCCCTTAGCATCGCTTCGATTTTGACTGCTTTTCTAAAAGAGGTCACATTGTTTTTCAAGAAACCCTTCACTAGAATCCATCACTACTTTGCCGCCACGGGGCTTGTGCTGATAACGTTACACCCGATTACACTGGCAGTGCAGCTGATGAATCCCGCAGTCTTTTTACCAAATATCAATTCGCTCTATCTGTTCCTGTTTTTCGGGGGTCGACAGGCGTTAATCATCATTTACATCGCGTTGGCCGCCGTCTTGCTTCGTAGAAAGATTTCGACTTACTGGCGTGTTTTTCATGCGTTGATGTATGTGGCGTTATTCTTTGGGATTGTTCACGCAGACCTGTCTGGTTCGGATTTTGGGAACTTTGCGGTTCTGATTGTTTTTAACGGGTTGTTTGTAGCTTTGTTAGCTGCGTTTGTGTATAAACGCTGGCAATTCTATCAATTGAAGGTACGAATCAAAAAGCGAAAAGAAGTTTCTAAAAAGAAAGCTTAAACAGCCAAGAAACATCCAAAATTCCAAATATCTAAACAGCCGAAGGTATTAGTTAGTGAACGATTTGGTTTTTGCACGCATGTCACGTTGGACGTTTAACGAGGACAAAGCAGACGAAGGCTTCCTTCAACTCGACAGCCAATTAAACAGCCTAACCCGACAGACAAAGGGATTCCGCGGTTACATGCCGCTACTCTCCAACAGAGATTCAAATGAAGCGGCGATTCTTTCGCTTTGGTAAGACCAAGAAGCCCTTGGCGCTTAAGAAAAAGGCGCCTAAACCAAGCATCTGAAACCGTACTTTGCCAAGCCACATGCGAATGAAAGCTTCAGGGTTTTCTCCACAGAACTCTTCCAGCTTCACGAAAAACCGCCGCTGCACCCAGTAAAACAGTAAAGTCATTAGTGCATAATTATGTTAGTATGCAGTATCTGCTTGATGCGGTCCACGTCTTCCTCAGCTTCCCCATTGAGCGCTATGAGCTTGATTTCGTCAGGTGATCTGACGCCGAAGCCCAACTCCGCAGCGCGTTTAATCTGGTCCTGCTCAAACACGTCTTCCGAGCCAACTTTTCCTTTGGCGCCGTACAGTTTGAGGATGCATACTCCGACCGCGTCGAGAGCCACGCGGTCATGGCTGGCAAGCATCAAATTTGGCTCGACAACGGTGCCGCTTTCTGGTCCGCCAGTAATGAAAGCTTTTACGCCGTCCATGATGGCGAAGTCTAGATTATAGCTGGAGTTTATTTCTGCAATCATTGATCGCTGATAGGGTGAACCATGGAGCTCCCACATGTAATCATAGATTCCGCCAGGGACACGTTTAGCTACCATTCCAACGCTGCATTTCATCGATAGTGTGAAGTGTCCGCCGAATCGGTGTGTTTTTAGGCAGCAGGTTTGAACTATTTTATCAGCATCGTGGAAGACTTTGGCAAGGTAGAACCCTTTGACCCAGTGTGTACCGCTGTGTTCGATTTTTACCCACTCCTCTTTTGGAACGTCATCAAGTACCACTACGTTAAAGCCGAGTTCTTCTGAAAGACCCAAGGCGCCTGTTTGTTGTAGGACTTCACGGGTGTCTCCCATACCACTACGTTCTGCGAGGGTGATGTCTGCTGAACCTACGGCTTTTAGACCATCCACAATCGCCCGCAGTGTGTCGATATGTGTTGATGCTGGAAAGGGGTCGGCGCTGTTGTAGTTAGCCTTTATCGCGATATGCTTGCCTGAGTAGTCTTCGATAGTAAATCGATTCATGAGTTTGGGTATCGCTGATTTTCTATCAGTGGCTTTAAGGATGTAAACGTCCCCGTTTGAAGAAGCCATAAAAACCGCCATAAAACCAAAACGGCAGCGGTGTATTATTAGTTATTCTGCTTCGAACTGAGACCACATCCTGCACCGCGGTCTGTTGTTCTGCAGACAATAAAGGGAGTCCTGCCTCCTCTAATTTAAAAAATCGATACTAATCCAAATTTTGATCTGTGCCTTTTATAGGGGAGGGGTCGTCCTGTGCAAAGCAACAGGGAGGAAGAGGTCACTCTGAGGTAGATCTATTACTTGCCTGCTTTTGCGGTTTAAACGTTCGATTTAAGTATCTATTCAGCATTATTCAGACGTATTCAGGCAACAGCTATCATCTGCCGGTAAACCGAGAGGAACACAAAGTGGTTACGCCAACGATTGCAGAAATGCTTGAGAAAAACGCAAGGGAATACCCCGATGAGGTGGCGCTGATTGAACTTACGCCCAGCCAGAACACCCGAAAACAGGTCACTTGGAAACAGTTTGACCAAGACGCAAACCGCATAGCAAACTACCTAATCCAAAAGGGAATACATAAAGACGACAAAGTAATCCACTGGATGCGCAACTCCATCAACTGGCTGACTACTTATTTCGGCATAATCAAAACAGGTGCATGGGCTGTACCGCTGAATTTTCGCTTTAACGCTACAGACTTCAAGTTTTGCACCTGTATCGCTGAAGCAAAAGCCATAATCTTCGAGGATTTCTTCTTAAAAACCGTCCAAGAAGTAAAACCCCAAACAGTATCAGAATACATCTACCTGGGATCCAACCTCCCTGAAGGCATGACCAGCTACGACAATGTCCTAAAAACAGCCAACGCAACCCCGCCAAAAATCAAGCTCTCACCGGAGGACGAAATCGGATTATACTTCACCTCCGGCACAACAGGTGACCCCAAACCTGTCCTCTTAACCCACAAGAACATGAGCTTCGCCGCCGAAGTCGAACAGCAGCACCACCGGCAAAGCCATGATGATAACTTTATCCTTCTGCCACCGCTTTACCATACCGGAGCAAAGATGCACTGGTTCGGCAGCTTAATGACTGGAGCAAAAGGCACAATCCTGACTGAATTCAGCCCAAAAAACGTCTTTGACACAGTAAGCAAAGAAAAAGGCACAATCGTCTGGCTGCTTGTTCCTTGGGTTCACGATATACTAGTAGCACTTGATAGGGGGGACCTGAAGCTAAGCGACTACAATTTGGAGTTGTGGCGTCTTATGCACATCGGAGCGCAGCCGGTTCCGCCCTCTATTGTGCTGCATTGGCGCGAGTACTTTCCAGCTATGGATTACGATAACAATTATGGACTCAGCGAAGCCACAGGACCCGGCGTAGTGCATCTTGGGCTGGAGAACGAGTTCCGAGCTGGCGCAGTAGGCAAAGTCGGCTGTAACTGGCAGCTAAAGATCGTAGACGTAAACGACAACCACGACATCCCCGAATGTATGATTGGTGAACTCTGCGTCAAAGGCGACGGAGTAATGCGGGAATACTACAAGAACCCTACTTTAACCGCTAAAACCATAGTTGACGGCTGGCTACACACAGGCGACATGGCACGTATAGATAAAGACGGCTATGTTTACCTTGTTGATCGCAAAAAAGACCTAATCATCGTCGGCGGCGAAAACATTTACCCGATAGAAATCGAAAGCGCCATCCACAGTCACCCAAAAGTCTACGATGTAGGCGTAATCGGTATCCCCGACGAGCGACTGGTGGAAGTCATCGGTGCAGTAATAGACGTCAAATCCGGCGAGAACTTGACCGAAGCAGAAATCATGGCGTTTATCGAGGGTTTGCTTCCCAAGTACAAAAGACCGCGTAAGGTTATTTTTGACAAGGTACCGCGTAACCCCACTGGAAAGATTGAGAAAACAAAATTAAGAGCTAAGTACGGGAAATCGACTCTTTGCTAGCACACGCTTAGCCTTAAAGTTTAGCCCATGAACCCCTGCTGAATCTGCTTACACATGCATAACATTCAGATCATCGACTTTCTTTAGAAAATTTATAAAAAAGGGCAGCAACAACATCTTAATTCAATACAGGACGGGATAGGCTTTCAAGACTCTTTCAGTAGGTAAATTCGGCGGCAGCCTCCTAGACGTAGAAGGCAAAGGCATACCAAAAATAATCCAGCAGATAAAAGAAATCAAACAGAAAGACAGCGTGGGGCCAATCGCTGTGTTTTCTGCGCCAATGGGCTGCACGGATGCACTTATAAAAATCGGTTTATCACACTCGCAGGAATGCGGTTTACCAGTAGAGCCTATTTTTGAGATTTACGAGCGATTAGCCAAACAATATGTCAATAGCGAATTGTTAAAACAAGCCCAGCAGGACATTGATAATTACAGGAGATTAACAGTAAAAACACTCGAGTTTGTTAACAAACGTTTCAGTGGCAATGCCAAAGCACGCACACTTATCTTCGGCGGAGAACTTTGCATGGCCACCCTCATGAAGTATATCCTGCAAAGCCACGGTATAGATGCATGCACCATCCCCGTCGAGGAATGGCCGGTAGTTACAGATGACAACTTCGAGGACGCTGCAACCAATTACAATCTAAGCAGAAAACGCCTAAACTCATTAACAGTCCCTCTTGAGGCAGGTAAAGTAGTCTGCATGGCAGGCTTTTTCGGGGTCACTCAAGACGGATTGGAAACAATACTGGGCCGAGGCGGCTCCGACTTAACCGCGGTCTTCGCATCCTGCCTCCTAAACGACACATACCAGACAAAAACCCTACTCTACAAAGACGTCCCAATCCAGAGCGCCGACCCCAAAGTGGTACGTGGACAAAAAACAGAACACGTCAAAGCCTTGACCTACAACGAAGCACACAAAGCCTCGATGATGGGAATGAAAATCGTTATGGGCCCAGCAATTGCGCTTGCAAGGTCCTTTAATCAACCCTTAACGATTGTGCCGATTGATGCTCCATCTGAAATCTCTGTTATCCAAGCAGAAAGTAGCGGTAGCGAAGTCGTAAAATGCTTAACCGGCAAATCAGGCTGCGCAATCCTAACAATGAACGACGAAAAAAGCCACTCACTTGAAGATTCACTGCGCATCTGGGAACGTAGAAACGACTTTCTAGACTTAGGCGCAGAAACCTTAGAAACTGGCGAGCGAATCCGAGACTTCCTGTTTCTCGAAGCAGATTTCCTGAAAAAGAACGAAGAGAAACTCAAGGGATTCGACGAGAACCTTAAAGTTGAGTATGGCTTAGGCGTAGTTACGCTGATCGGTGACCGTATGAAGGATTCGCCGGGTGTAGCTTCAGTGGCGATAGGCGCAATTTCTGGGATAAATATCAAGCGAGGGATTTTTGCACCACATACCTCGCAGATCATAATCGTTGTTGAGGACAAGAACGTCGCCGCCACGGTTGCGGCAATACACCAAAAGAAGCTACAGCTTACTTAGGTAAAAAACAATCCGTCCTCATTTTTTTAGTCGGTGAAATCCGCTTTTCATAGATAACTCAAGTTTATTAGCGGCAACTCGAAATAGAAACTTACCAACCAAGGCGGAATCCGGCATGTCAGAACTAAAATCCGAAGCCCAACGATGCCTAAAATGCAAAATACCCAGCTGCGCTAAGGGCTGCCCAGTCCAAACACCCATACCGCAGGTATTCAATCTGTTTCTGGAAGGCAAAATACGAGAAGCGGGCGAATTGCTATTCAACAACAACCCCCTCTCCGCAGTAACCTCCATCGTTTGTCCACACGACAGAAACTGCAAGGGCCACTGCATACTTGGCAAGAAGGGTCAACCCGTCGAATTCTATAAGGTCGAAAAGTACATCTCAGGCTTCTACTTAGAAACCTATCAGCCACCAGCTATTCAGAAAAACGGCAAAAAAGTCGCGGTGGTAGGCGCAGGCCCAGCAGGAATAACCATGAGCATCATCTTAGCCCAGAAAGGCTACTCAGTTACATTATTCGATGCTATGGACAGCATCGGCGGCACATTACGCTACGGCATCCCCGAATTCCGACTGCCCAAAAGCATACTTGACCAATACAAGAAAATCCTGGACGCACTAGACGTCAAATTCCGACCCAACACGCGAATAGGCACAAACATCCAAACCGAAGACATGTTCTTAGACGGCTATGAAGCAATCTTCCTATGCACCGGCACCGGACGACCAAACCGCCTTGGCTTGCTGGGTGAAACGTTGGGTCATGTGCATTTCGCCATCGACTACCTGAAATCGCCTGAAGGCTACAGACTCGGAAAAAAAGTCGCCATCGTCGGCGCGGGAAACGTAGCTATCGACGCCGCCAGAACCGCTATTAGACGAAGCCACTCTGAGGTCACAATCCTCAACTATAAAGGCGCCGAAGACATGACCGCTGACAAATCAGAGCTAGAAATGGCAATAATCGACGGCGTAAAAATGTTACATCACTCTCAGGTGGTAAGAATAGCGGACGACACCGTGAAATGCGTTAAGGTTGAGAAGTCAATCGCTAAAAACGGCGCTGTCACTTTCACCGAGGATTATCAAGCCGCTTTTGAAGTACCCGCGGATTCAGTCATCATCGCCATCGGTCAGGGTCCCGGCGCAGACGTCGCCAACGTTGGCTCAGCATCGGTTACTCAGAGGGGGCTTTTGCAGGTTGACGAGTTTGGTCAAACCTCGCAGAAGGGTGTCTTCGCCGCCGGAGACATAGTCACTGGACCGAAAACCGTTATCGAGGCAGTGGCGTTTGCTAAGAAAGCGGCAGCTAAAATCGAAGAGTACTGTAGCAGCAATACCGCTCAATGCTAACTCCCTAAAATCGCTACCATCTGGCTTAACCAACAATTTTATCTATTCGCCCACTTTATTTTATTTTAGGTGCTAATTTTTGAGCGAAAAAATCGATCTAGATGAAGTTAACGCCATCGATATGAACGCAAAAAAAGTTCTTGAAGCCCTCGCGGCACTCAGTAAAGGAGAGTTCGCGAATGGCGAACAAATCCAGCAATTAACTGGTCTAACCCCTGAGGTAATAAATAACTCTGTTAGGGCGCTGGAGAAGTCGCTGTTAATCGAAAATCCATCTCTTGAAGATAATTTACCACCGTATGACTTCTACGCTGTTGAAATCACTGATTTTGGGCGACAAGTACTAGAACGGTACGGCTAACAGATAGAGTTAACGAAGAAAATGAAAAGAGGATTATCCTAACCTACTGTCGCAGATTAGGCACAGTCCGTTTTTATCTATGGGGCAGCGGTTTGCTCGGTTTCTTCTGGTTCAGCTGGAGACTCAGGCGGCATTTCTGACTCTTCTGATTCGGCTGGAGCGGGGCTATAATCAACGAAGGCGGTCTTGGACTTCAATAACAATGGTAGAGCGATGACGGCAAGTGAAATCATCATGACCGCTGGAATGGTGATCCCATCTGAAAAGCTTAGTTTGTAACTGGTTTCTATTGCAAATGTCGCTACTCCACTAATCACCAACAGGATTGGGCCAATCAAGGTTACGGTAAAGCGTTTCTTTATGAGCGCAAAAACTCCGCTTAAAATGCCTGCCGCAGCTGCAGCGACTGCGAGACCCGCAATCATCCAGAAGCCCACTGCTTCAGGCGTGCTGTAGCCGTAGTAGCTGTAGTATGAAACGTACGTAGTGTAAGATATGAAGCCGACAACCCCTAAGGTTACACCGAGTGCTGCCGCGACGAATAATAGCATCGACGAGTTCGCTGTGAAGTCCCATATTCTGCTCTCTGTTTCGATATTTTGGTTAATCAAATGGTATGCCTTCTTTTCTTGAGCATTAAGGTTCAAAGCACCAAGTATTTAACATTATTCCAAAAATTAATCCAGCACTCAGACAAAATAGGTTAGGGAAATACAAAAAGGTAGAAACCGGCTGTTAAATGAACAGCACTAGAACAACTACTTCAGCCAATACCGCTACCGTCAGTATCCTGTTAATTTTCTCAACTCTCTTAATCAGACGCTCAAGTTCTTCATCACTCATTCATTCACCACCAATCACTTTAGAGAAAAGCGATTATGATTATTACTGCAAAAATTGCCAGTCCGATGCCGGCGGCTGCATACGACAATATCTCGGTACGTCTGAGGGCTTTCTCCAGTCGAGCATTCAATTCTGCCGATCGACTGCTTGAAGAAACATTGGCTGCCGGTTTATCAACTTGCTTTTCCGCCTGAACAGGTGAATACGGAGCGACCAGCGCGTCACAGTTACTGCAGACCACTGCGTCATTGCTAACGGCAGCGCCGCATTGTGGGCAAATAGACATTCAAGCTACCTCGCATATGCCATCTATGCAGACACCCATTATAGCCTTTTGCATAGCAGTTGCCTGCGCTGCTTTACCGTAAATAATAAATCACATCCGAAACAACACTTCAACAATAACTCTCCAGACGGCAATGGAGAAAACCGATGAAGATACCGCTAAACAAAAACACAGCAGTCATCGCAGTCATCATAGTAGCGGTAATCCTTAACCTCCACATTTTCCTGCAAGCGTATCCGCTGACTTTTGAACCGCAGACGCCTACACTTGAACGGGACTTCTCAGCGTACTATATAGGAACATGGCGCCTCTTCAACAACCCCGCTATGGTCTATCATGAAGGAAGCTTACCCGGCGATTATCCTCTGGTTGGCGAGCCTCAGCCGTTTAAGTACATACCGAATTTCTTCATAATTACCACGCCGCTTATGGCTTTAAACTACCAGAATGCACTCAACGCTTTTGATATTATACAGTTCCTAGCGATGATACCGTTGGCTTTCTTCGTGTATAAGCTGGTTAAGGACAAAAACCTGTTCTTGGCTGCGGCGGTCTCGTTGATTGTTCTGCTTCAGCCCATCCTTATTTCGCCCTCAATACAATATAATGACTTAAACTTTTTGCATTACCGCATGTGGAGTCTAAGCATCCAGACTTTCTCACCGAGCTACCTCTGTGGGTACACATTAGCCAACGCGCATATCCTGCAGAATATGCTTCTAGTGGGCGCTTTGTATTTTGGGTTTGCGAAGAAGCCGTGGCTTTCAGCGCTCTTCTTTACATTCGGCGCATTTGACCCGCGCATTGCGTTGGTTGCGGCGCCGCTTCTGCTCTGGTACAACAGGGCGTCACTGCTAAAGTTTATCGGCGGAACCGCTGTTTTGCTTGCGGTGACGAATCTGCCGTTCTTCCTATATGGTGGCATAGGCGAAGCCTTCCTAAATTCAGTTTTCAGAGGCCATGTCATTTCACAGATGTACCTTTATGAGTATATCCCGCTTTACGCAGTTCTCTCTTTAACAATTCTGGAATTCGGCACCGTACTTTATAACCGGAGAAGGCAAAATATCTGAAAACTTACAGCCGCGCCAATCTGTGCCAGTTAAAGAAGCATAAAGGGTTAAGTCAAGTTTTATGAAGGTCTGTTCTTATGGCGTAAGCAATGGCCTCTGCTGGTTGGCCGCCATCAACTACCGTCCAACTATTAAAGCGGGTAAGCGCAAGAGCCTTCGCACGCACCTTTCTCAGGGCTTCGTAGCCTTCGAACATTTCGATTTCTGTGCGGTTTTCCTGTATGCGTTTAGCTGCCTCTTCAGGTTTAACATCAAGGAAGTACATGTTCGCTGATACTGGAACTATTTTAGCAAAAAAGTTGTAGCCCAATATATGCAAGGGCTTAGGTAGGTAAGCCGTGCCCATCAGGTACCGCACGAAAATAACGTAATCGACTCTACGCCAGGAATAAAGCAGCACTGAACGGATAACATCAACCATATAGAATATGGAGGAAGCAAAATGGGCGCTTTTACCCTTCGACAGCAGGAACAGCCGGGCTTTTCGGCCAGCAAAGTTGTCGCTTTCGGGGTGAACGCGGAGACAGACGGTTTTATGCTGCTGCGTAAGGGCTTTTTGCAGGAGACGCGCTTGGGTACTTTTTCCTGAACCATCCAAGCCGTCGATGATAATCAGCGCTGCTATATACCTCCCATTATCAATAGGAATGTTACTGCGCTTAGCAGAGGAACCGCTATGTTGTCTAGACCGCGTGGTGTAAGTGCTTCGCAGAGTGTAGCTACAAACGCCGCCCCAAATGAGGCAACTATGAAGCTAATTGCTGGAAGCGAATAGAGGTAACCAAAGAACGCGGAACTCGCGGCTAGAACCAGAAAACATACAGCGAACATAGTTAGGGAGCCTTCAACGCTTTTTTTGGCGCATATGTTGAATTGATGGCGACCCCACTTTTGGCCGATAATGGATGCGGCGGCGTCCCCGTAAGCCAGCGGTATGATGCCAGCGGCGATGATCCAGGGTTTATCTGAAAAGAGTGCTGCCAGCGTCGTGTATGATATGGCGTAGAATACTAAGCCGTAGGTGTGGCCTCCGAAGGTTACGTCGCCTAAGCCTGATAGTTTTTTTATTAAACCCTTGAGCGGTGTGCCAGGCGAAACCAAGAAAGTTAACAGTATGAAGGGAGCTGCGACGAAGAAGGGGAAATTCAGTGGGAAGGTGTTGTAGGTAAAGAATGGTATTATCCAGATGAAGTTACCGATCATCATATGGAGGAATTTTCGGGAGATGTTTTTGGGCAGCCTGTCTTTTATTTTTCCCGTTATTATTATGATAACGACAATGTAGAGGTAACATATGCCCAGTAAAGTCAGGTTGAATGACAGATCAGGGCTCATATCTATTTACCCCAACATTCCCGCTATGAATGCAAGTAGCCCAAAGATGAAAAGGTACAGCACCAATTTTTTAATCTTGCGAGCGTTTTCACGTTCCGGTTTACATATAAGCGAAATTGAACACCAGACTAAGCCTATGTCGGTTACTAGGACGAATGGAATAAACCAGATTGAAACGATGCCCATAATAGGCGGGAGAGCGGAGAGACAGACGGCGAAGAGGAAGAAGAAAGCTGCGGTGAAAGCGGCTTTTTTCTCGCCGAATCGGACAGCCACCGTTTTTATGCCGTAGGATTTGTCGCCTTGGACGTCCACTATTCCTTTGGCAACCTCACGTCCGGTGTTGGATAGAAACGCCATAGCTGCAAAGAGTAAAGTGTTAAGCTGAATGAAATCGAGCGCGAGGAGGCTACCGTAAAGAAAAGGCGCGCCTATGCAGGCGCTAACCAGGAAGTTGCCGGCTAATCCGCTGCGTTTTCCAACGGTTGAATAGGCACCCATTACTATCCAGAATGCGAAGGCAAAGATTAGGCAGTAAAGACTAACGACGTATGCGGCGGCTAATCCGATTACAGTTAGGATTGCTGTTATGATTAGGGCTTCCTTTTTTGTAACTGCACCGCTTGGCAGGGGGCGGCTTGGCTCGTTTATTACGTCTATGCCGTAGTCGTAGTAGTCGTTGATGGCCATGGCAGCTGCGGTTAATGTGAATGCGGTTATGCCGCCGTAGAGCATGTTGAGCCATGGAATATTGAGTCCTGCTGCTAGTAGTGCACCTACGACTATTGCGAAGCTCATTACTAGACAGTTTATTGGTCTTAAGAGTTTGATTAAACCGCTGATTTTCGCCATAGAGATAGCCCGTTAGTATCATAGTGTAGCGGTCTACGATTAAAAAGTAATCGATAACTGATCAGCCTATTTTTACGCAGCCGATTCAAGCGATTAAGTAGCGTATGGCGGTTCGCGACGTAATATTTCCTTTCAGGGGATTAGACTTGGGTTGGCTTTTTTCAAATTAGAAAGAAGAAGGCAGCAGCTTCCTTGCTCTTCTTCTACCAGGGAGCTTTGCAGAAACTGCTGTTTATTGCCTGCGTTTGCTGGCGATTGGTACCTAGTTGAGGCAGCATCTACAAGTTGTTTCGCAGGAAAAGCCGTTTTTTGATAGACTATTTAGTTATAATAAGGGAAGTATAGAAAGAAAAAGGGTTAGGAGAACGATTGTTCTCCGTTTAGGGTTTTTTCCTAAGGATAAGGACTGTAGCCAAGGCTAAAGCGACAATGATTGCTATGCCCATAGCGATTATGTAGGTTTCATAG
>JAAYYI010000092.1 GCA_012515445.1 Candidatus Bathyarchaeota archaeon
AGAAACGGCACCATAAATACGGACGAGAAAGTTGTCTGCATCACCACAGGTCACGGACTCAAAGACCCAGACACAGCAATCAAGCAGTGCGAGAAGCCAATTGAGGTTGACGCAGACATTAAGGCAATCGAAGCTGCATTAGGCTTAAAACAGACCAAAACAATCCTTGCAAGGTAAGGAAGACCAATGAGAATTATCCTAGTTGGCTATGGAGTCGTCGGAAAAGGCGTAACAAGCATATTAACCCAGCGCTACAACGAGAAAGTCAAAGACGGCTTTAACCCAAAAATCGTCGCCATCGCAGACATCGACGGCGCAGTAATCAACCCAAGAGGTTTAAGCCCCGAGAAACTTGATGCAATCAAGCAGAAGGGTTACCCGATCTCCGCTGATCCCGAATTTGGCGTTCCCGGCATCAAAGCGTTAGATGTCATTAAAGAGGTCGAAGCTGAAGTCGTCGTTGAAGTAACGCCCGTTAACATCCAGACTGCTGAACCAGCGATTTCACATATTACTCAGGCATTTAGAACAGGCAAACACGTGGTAACAACCAACAAGGGACCACTTGCACTTGCCATGCCAGCACTCACGGAACTCGCGGAATACAACAATGTGGTTTTCCGCTTCAGCGGCACAGTCGGCGGCGGCACACCAATGCTTGAATTCGCCAAACGCTGCCTCATAGGCGACAGAATACTTGGCATCAAAGGCATCCTAAACGGCACAACCAACTACATCCTATCCGAGATGTCCCAGAACCGCGTATCCTTCCAAGACGCACTCAGCAGCGCCCAGAAACTCGGCTACGCTGAACGTGAACCATCAATGGACATCGACGGTTTCGACACCGCATGCAAAACCGTTATCCTCGCAAACTGGATCCTAAACCAGAAAGTCACATTAAAAGACGTTGACAGAGTAGGCATCAGAGACGTAACCCTTGAAATGCTTGACGAAGCAGCGAAACGGGGCAACAGCATCAAACTCATCGGATCAATCGACGGCAAAAACAAGCCAACAGTGAAGCCAATAGAGATTCCAAAAACAAGCCCACTGTGCGTCAGCGGTGTGCTTAACGCAGTAACGTATCAATGCCAATTCGCCGCTGAGCAAACAATCATCGGCAGAGGTGCAGGTTCGATTGAAACGGCAGGTGCAGTTTTAAGAGACCTCTTAGATATTAGACATAAGTTAGCATCTAAACTACTAACATAAGAAAGGCTGAAGCTAGACATGAAAATAGTAATGAAGTTCGGTGGAACCAGCGTTGGCAACGGCGTCAACATACGACACGTAGCCGACTTAGTCACACAGTACAGTAAAGATAACAAGGTTGCCGTAGTTGTTTCGGCGCTTGCAGGAGTCACTAACAGCCTAATCGAAACAGGCTGCCAAGCACAACGAAGCGACGAAAAGCACATCCAAGCCTTCACGGCAAGCCTGCTAAAAAAGCACACAGACGCAATAGCAGAAGCAATCACCAGCAAAACAATCCAGAAAGAAGTTACTGAAATCACCGAGAAAAGCATCGCTGAACTCGAAAAAGTCCTCACAGGCATCTGCTACGTAGGCGAATTAACACCAAAATCCAAAGACTACGTAATGTCATTCGGCGAACGCCTATCAGCACCGATCGTTTGCGGCGCAATACGCGATTACAAGGCACAGAGCCAATTCTTCACAGGAAAAGAAGCAGGCATAGTCACCAACTCGAACTTCGGTGAAGCAGACCCACTTATGAACTACACAACACACCTGCTCCGCGAACGCTTAGACCCAGTAATGGAGCAAGGCGTCATCCCAGTAGTCACAGGCTTCATAGCCGCAAACCAAGACGGCATCGTCACCACCGTCGGCAGAGGCGGCTCAGACTACACCGCAACAATCCTAGGCGTAGCTCTGAAAGCTGACGAAGTCTGGATCTGGACAGACGTGGACGGAATCATGACAACTGACCCCAAACTTGTAGCAGCAGCACGCATGCTACCGCAACTCAGCTACCACGAAGCCGCAGAAATGGCGATTTTCGGGGCAAAAGCCATGCATCCACGAGCTTTGGGTCCAGTAAGCAAAGAAAATATTCCTGTTCGCATAAGAAACACACAGAACCCAGCAAACATGGGTACATTAATCACAAAAGACCCAGCGGCAAACGAAACCAAACCAGTTAAGGCAGTAGCCATGATTAAGGACGTGGCGATGGTGAACGTTTACGGCGCTGCAATGGTCGGTGCACCTGGCAGCTACGCTAAAGTCTTTGACGTGCTGGGCAGAAACAACATCAACGTCATGATGATTTCAACCGCTGTTTCAGAAGCCAACATATCAATGATCGTTAAACGTGGATTGCTGGGCAGAGCTGTCAGCAACTTGGAGATCGCGCTGCAGGAACGTGGCGGATTAATCAGTGAAGTCACCACCGAAGACGATGTTGCAGTCATAGCGGTTATGGGTGCAAACATGAAAGGCAGTTTAGGTGTTGCATCCAAAATCTTTAGCACAGTCGCAGGCAAAGGCATTAACATCCGCATGATCGCTCAGGGCAGCTCAGAACTCAACATCAGCTTCGTCGTTAAAGAGAAAGACGGCGCAGCTGTGGTTAGGGCGATCCACGAGGAATTCAACCTCGACAAAGCCTAAACTTTTTTCCTTCTTTATTCCCTATTCTTTCTTGGCGCATATTGCTATGAAGATCGATCTTCAGCCAGAAATCGCTTTAAAGTTACAGCAGCGGCTAGGCGTAAAAACATACGACTTCTTAGGCTATAGGTTAAACCTTGAAACCGCTGACTTAACAGATCAAATTTCTAACCCAAACAAGATGCTTACTAACACCATCGAAACGCTGCTCAGCCACTACGCTGTTGGCAACCCTTCGCCTTTGGCTGGTGCGCTCATAAAATACCGTGATCTTCCGGGTGGCTGCGCCTACGAGGAAGCTTTTTTTCGAAGAGCAGTTCAGCCGGTGACAGATGTTTTCGGCGATAACCCTGAGGAGATTCTTTCGGTTGCAGAGAGGCTTGGCGGTAAACCATTAGGCCACGGCGACGCTTCGGTTGAGATCACCGCGCTGAAAGGTATTCCTTTAACGTATGTGGTTTACGCGAAGGAGGATTACCCTGCATCCGCAAGTATACTGTTTGATGCATCTGCGAAGGATTATTTACCGACTGAGGATTTGGCTGTGCTTGGCGAAGTTGTGACTATTAGGCTGCTGCAAGCAAAAAACATACGATAAAAAGAAGATTGGGGGAACCGCTTAGACTGCGGTAACCACTATGTCGTCGATGTAGTAGGTCATGTGTGTTTCCCAAACAGCCGAGATGCCCAAGGCGACGTTAACGTTGCCGGATGCGCCTGTTTCTACTTCGACGCTGTAACTGTAGCTTTTCCACCCTGCGGCTTGGTTTGCTGCGCCGATTACTTGGAAATCGCCCTCTGAGGTAGCGTTCTTTGTGCCGATGTATGCGACTACGTTTGCGAGGGTGTTGAAGCTTTCGCTGCTACTCCAAAGCTGGAAGGATACGGTGACATTTCTTGCGGTGTCTGGTGTCAATGTCAGGTTGCGTGTCAGCCAGATGGTCCCGTCATCTTGTAATCCGTTGATGTAGAACTGGGCTGAATGGTTGCCTGCATAGGACTGGTTGGCTACGACGTTGATTGTCCAGTTAACATTCTGTCCCGGATGATTTGGGTCCGCTGGGACATCTGCGCCCTTTACCCAAACGCCTAAGCCATCTTCAAAGCCTTGGCTGAGCGTGACTGTTTGGGGCTTGTTGGATGGCTGAATTAGTATTACGCCTGTTAAGGCTGCAGCGATGATTACTACTGCTGCAACAATGTAGATAGTTTTCTTCATGTTCAATACTTCCTTTGCCCCCTTATGGGATGCGGTTGGTTTAATGCTACAGTTTCGCACATGGCGTCCAACATCTGGAACATACCAATACATTCCTGTCTAACAAGCATCTGCGTGCTTCAACTGCGATTTTTTCTAGACCCCATTATTTAAAGAGTCCAAATTGTTGTTTAACAAAGCGTAATGTGTTGCTTGAAAAATTAATTTAGCTCTTTCACCTATTATTCTGTGAGGGATATTTTTGTCGGCAAAAACAGAAGAGATGAAAAATAAGCCTTCAGGCGTAGTCGACATCGCATACGAGGAGTACAAACGCGATTTACCCGCATACCAAACCGCCAGCGACTTAATGAGCCGAAACGTCATAACCACCGCCCCTGAAACACTGCTTGAGGATGCAGCTAAAATGATGGGTGAAAGCCACATCGGCAGCTTAATCGTGATGAAGTATCAGACGCCTGTTGGATTAATCACTGAGCGTGACTTATTCAGTAAAGTGTTTGCGCTTGGGTTATTCCTAAAAGACGAGAAAGTCGAAGACGTAATGTCTTACCCACTGCCGGGCATTGCTTATTCAGCTAGCGTCAAAGAAGTAGCACAAGGCCTGATCAGCAAAAAGGGCAGACTAGGCGTCTACAACGCAGGCACATTAGTCGGTGTCATAACCTCTGCAGACATGATCAAGTGTTTACCCGACGTAGCGGAAACGGAAGCCCGCGTCGAGGACTTTATGACTAAAGACGTCGTTATGAAGGACGCTGAAACATCTGTCGATAACATTGCGGCTTTAATGGGTCAACGCCGAATCGGCAGCGTCATAGTGACACGCGACGGGAAACCTTTTGGGATATTCACGGAGCGCGATTTGCTGACCGGTTTTCTTGCATGCGGACGAGCGCTGTTCACCGAAGTCGGGCCTGAATCTTCGTCTCCGCTGGTTATGATTCCCGCTGAAACAAGCGTCCACCGTGCAGCAGCAACCATGGCGTTAAAGCATATCCGCCGACTGCCAGTGGAGAAAAACGGCAAAATCGTGGGAATAATCACCGCACGTGATTTAGTCGCCGCCTACGCAAAATAACCTCCGTACAGGAAGGGTTTATTTACCTAAACCGATATGCTTCGGGTAGGTTTTAGAAATGATAAACCAAACTTTCGGTTTCGAAGAAGAAGATGAAGAATACGGCTGCGACGACGACTGCGACTGCGAAGACTGCGACGAAGAAGAATACTAAACGCAAACTATCCTAAACTTCTTTTTTTATTCCTAATAGCAATCAGTCTGGCTTCTTTTGCTCTCAGCAAATCTATAAAAAGGGCAAAACTCAATACCTACCCGTCTCAGAAGTACCTCCCCCTCCATTATTTAAAGGACAAAAGTAGTTCAGGTGAGTTTCAGGATTAACTGATTAGTTAACATGTAGGCTTGCGTTGTGCTCCTTGGTTAAATGCCGTATTGTCCTGTTGCAGTATCTAGAAAAGGCTGTAGGTGCGGCGGGTAGAATGTGAATACTATAAACATTATCACCAGTAGGACAAGTACCGCTACAGCTAATGCTTCCGTTATCCTTGACTTGGCTGCTTTCTTGTAGAGGCTAAGGCTTAGCGTTTGACCTATTATGGCTGCGGCAACAAAGGATCCGATGTCCACTGCAAGAATCCCTTTAGTAAACGCCGTATACGAGTAGAAGACTACCGGGATAATAACAAGCATTACCACCAAACCTGCTGCTTTAGCAGAGAAAAAGTTGCTAACAGTTTTTCTCAGCGGATACATCGTTATTAGTAGCCAGAATATTGAGGACCAAAAGGGCAGCTTAAGATGCTCCCAGACTGATTCATTTACAGCTGACACTGCACCCACAACCGGATTGTAGCCAGAGGCCTCAAACGTGAAATGAAGCGATGCGCCAAAGAAAATGATGAATAAGGCTCCAGCCACTTCCAAGATTACCAGTTTCTTATTCCTAATCACCCGAACAGCCCCTACCCTTACTAACTCTGTGCTCTAATTTACATATAAACCACACATGCTTACGAGCAGAGATTGGTACCTGAAAAAACGGTTGCTTAACCAACAAGGTTGGATAATACCTCGTATGCTTTGAGGCTGTCTTTTTTCTCAACAACCATAATTGTCTCTGTCCAGCAGGAAATGAACTCGACGATGTTAACGTTCTGCTCTGAGAGTAACGTGGCGAGGAAAGCGACGACTCCCGGCGTGGCTTCCAGCTCTTCAGGGGAGTGTACAACAATCATCGTGCAGTTCTCATGCTTAATCAGGCTGCTTATCCGCTCCGGCAGATCACTTCGATCCATCAGGTAAACGAATTTATCGAGTAAATCTACTTTCATGCCTGGCTGCTGTTCGAGTTCCTTGGCGGTTATTATGACGGATTTGCGGTCGTAGACTGCGATGCTGCTTTTTCGCAAGAGGTGGAGGACTTTTTCTTCCCGTTTCTGGCGATGCTTCTGCAGCTCCTCTGAGTATCTACGCAAAGCGGCTTTTATTGCGCTGGTGTCAGAAGTTTTTAGTTCCTTCTGTAACTGCCGGGATAATTCACTAAGGTTAACGATTCCCTTCTCTAAGGCTTCAAGCAGGTATGGCTTGTTGCGAAGGTGGTTTCGAACGTCTTGAGCGACTGTCATTGCAGAACTGGATGTATCAAATGGTACATTTAAAGCTTGTTAAGTAACAAAAAAGTCACAACCTTTAAAAATACAGCCCTTAAGGTAAGGGGAACAAATCAAAATAGAAATTGGGGAAGCAAAAGTGGCAGACAAGTTTGTATTAGCTTACTCCGGCGGACTAGACACATCCGTGTTAATCAAGTATCTCCAAGAGAGATGTAAAGCTCAAGTTATCACTGTTACCGTCGACGTAGGGCAAGGCGACGACCTTAAAGCGGTAGGCGAAAAAGCCAAAAAACTTGGCGTAATAAAAAACGTCGCAATCGACGCTAAAGAGGAATTTGTTAAAGACTACATTTTCCCAGCTATCAAAGCCAACGCGCTCTACGAAGACAAATACCCGATTAGCACCAGCCTCTCTCGTCCCTTAATTGCAAAAAAGATGGTTGAGGTCGCCGAGAAAGAAGGCGCAAATGGCCTCGTACATGGCTGTACTGGACGCGGAAACGACCAAGTCCGCTTCGACATAACCCTCGCCTCGCTGGCTCCTGGAAAGCAGATTCTAGCGCCGGTACGCGACTGGGGATTAACCCGCGAAGAAGAAATCGAGTACGCCAAAGAAAACAACATTCCAATCTCTGAAGGCGCAAAGAAGTACAGCATAGACGCAAGCCTCTGGGGCCGAGCCATCGAATGCGGCTTACTTGAAGACGCAAACAATGAGCCGCCTGAAGATGCTTACGAGTGGACTGCTTCAGCGGACAAAGCGCCAAACACTCCAGAAGTCATCACAATCGGCTTCGAAGCAGGTATACCAATCTCCCTAAACGGCAAAGTCCTCAAGCCCCTTGCATTAATCGAAGAAATCAACAAAGTTGCAGGCAAACACGGTGTTGGGCGAATAGACCACATCGAAGACCGCGTTGTCGGCTTGAAGTCACGCGAAGTCTACGAGTGCCCAGCTGCGCTTGTAATCTTAGATGCTCACCATGACCTTGAAAAGATGGTTATGACACGCAATCAGGTGCTCTTTAAGCAGCAAATCGACGCACAATGGGTGAATCTCGCTTACTCTGGCCTGTGGGTTGACCCATTAAAAGATGACTTAGACGCATTCATCAATAAGTCACAGGAAAACGTTACCGGCGAAGTTAAAATCAAACTCTTCAAAGGTAGCATGCAAATCATCGGTCGCAACTCACCCAACAGCCTTTACAACAAGAATCTCGCTAACTACAACATCAAAACCAGCTTCAATCAAGCCTACAGCAAAGGGTTCATCGAACTCTACGGATTGCAGACAGTGATGTACAATAACCTTAAAGCAGCCGAAAAAACCGCGGGGAAGAAACCGAAAGCTAAGAAATCATAAATTTCTTAAAAAGTAAGGAGGAAGGAAAACGTCGAAGATGCTGCATGGCGGAAGATTAGGCGATGTCCGAAGTGATGTTGCCAAATTCTGCTCTTCACGCAAAGATGATGTGCGCTTAGCTGAGGCTGTGTTAGCCATCAACAAGGCACATGTCGCTATGCTAATGGAGCAGAAAATCATCCAGCGGCAAAGCGGCGCAAAAATCCTAAGCTCCCTCCAGAAGATTAACACACTCGAACTGGACCCCAACGCCGAAGACGTGCATATGGCCATTGAAGAAGTAGTGCTCGTAGAGACAGGTCCAGAAGTCGGCGGAAACCTCCATATTGCAAAGAGCCGAAACGACCAAGTAGCCACCGCAATACGCATGGCACTCCGCGAACAACTGCTCATAATCATGCAGCAAATCCTTGACATGCAACAGGCGCTACTGGAAACCGCATCAAAACATACCGAAACAATCATCCTCGAATACACTCATCTGCAGGCTGCCCAACCAGTCACCTTCGCACACTACCTACTATTCCATACTGAAGCGCTGGGACGCGACCTACAGCGTCTGCAAAGCGCATATACACGGGTCAACCTCTCACCCTTAGGTGCAGGTGCACTGGCAACAACCAGTTTTCCAATTAACCGTAAAAAAACTGCTGAACTCTTAGGCTTCAGCGATGTTTTAGAGAACTCTCTTGACGCCGTCGGCAGCCGCGACTTCATAATCGAAACACAGGCGACACTGGCGCTACTCGCGATTAACTTGAGTCGCTTCGCAGAAGACCTCATCGTATGGAGTTCAGCTGAATTCGGCACAATCGAGCTACCAGATGAATTCACCTCGACAAGCAGCATCATGCCCCAGAAGAAGAACCCCGAAGTGCTTGAAGTAATCCGGGCACGCGCAAGCTACGCGTTAGGCGATTTCTTAGCGGCTGCTGCTGCGGTTAAGAGCCTGCCGACCACTTACAACTTGGATTTCCAAGAGGTTACACCCAAGCTTTGGGCTTCAACAGACAACTTGGAAGCCTCTCTTAAAATTTTCATTGCACTTATCCCCAACATCAAAGTTAAAACCGACAAAGTGGAGGAAAAAGCTGCACGGGGCTTCGTAGCTGCCACAGAAGTCGCCAACATGCTGGTTAGCAAATACGGCGTTGCCTTCCGAACATCCCACAAGATCGTCGGTGCTTTAGTTAAAGCGCTAATCGGCGAGGGCAAGACCCTTAGCGACGCTACACCTCAATTACTATCTAAAGTTGCAATGGAATCGGCGGGTGTTAAGTTGGCGGTTAGCAGCGACGACTTAGCTTCATGTACAAATCTGCCTAAGCTAATCGGAACCTACCGCGTTCAAGGTGGACCAGCCCCCATAGAAGTCAAACGGGCGATAGCAGCTAAAACTAAAAGCCTAGCGCAATCAGAAACTGAAATCAAGCATAAAAAACAGGGATTGATTGAAGCCCAGAAAGCGCTTGATGGCATAGTTAACTCGTACTCAACCTCACAGTAATCTAATCAAATAAACAAAAACAGTCATAGGGAGCGAAAGAGAAAAGTGCCAAAGATAGAGAACATAAAGAAAGTACTAATTCTTGGAAGCGGAGCAATAAAAATCGGTGAAGCAGGAGAATTCGATTACTCGGGAGCCCAAGCAATAAAAGCGGTAAAGGAAGAGGGCATCGAGGTCGTGTTAATCAATCCCAACGTCGCAACTATACAGACCGACGAGAAATTCGTCGGCGACAAAGCCTATTTCCTTCCTATTACACCTGAATTCGCTGAAAAAGTCATCGAGAAGGAACGCCCAGACGGTATTCTGCTGGGATTCGGTGGTCAAACAGCACTTAACTGTGGAACCGAACTCGCCGAGAAAGGCATCCTTGACAAGTACCATGTTAAAGTCTTGGGTACAAGTGTCGAAGCAATCGAGAAAGCTGACAACCGAGACCTCTTCAGAAAAACAATGCTTGAAGCAGGCATCCCTATTCCTAACAGTAGAAAAGCAAACTCTATCGATGAAGCAGTTGCGGCGGCAAAAGAAATCGGCTACCCCGTCATGGTCCGTGTCGCCTACACGCTGGGTGGTCAAGGCACCGGCGCAGCATTTAACGAGGAAGAACTGCGACGGGTTGCTTCAATCGGTTTAGTACATAGCAGAATTTCACAGGTACTAATCGAGCAGTATGTTGGAAAATGGAAAGAAATCGAGTATGAAGTTCTACGCGATTTAGACGATAACTGCATGATCGCATGCAGCATGGAAAACTTTGACCCCATGGGCGTACACACCGGCGACAGCATAGTGGTCGCTCCCTCCCAAACTGTAAGCGAGGAACAATTCCAGAAGCTGAAAGCCACAAGCTTCGCGGTCCTCAAAGCGTTAGGTTTAGTGGGCGAATGCAACATACAATTCGCGGTACACCCAGTTACAGGCGAATACAAAGTAATCGAAGTAAACTCGCGCCTATCAAGAAGCTCCGCCTTAGCCTCCAAAGCAACAGGCTACCCCATAGCTTACGTCACGGCAAAAATGTCTTTAGGCTACAGGCTGAATGAAATCGTTAACAAAACCACCAAAAAACCCGCAGGAGCCTTAGCGCCAGACGTTGACTACTTAGTCATCAAGATGCCCCGATGGGACTTCCAGAAATTCCGTAACCTAAACCGCCGTCTCAATACCCAAATGAAGTCCGTAGGCGAAGTAATGTCAATCGGCAAAACCTTTGAAGAGGCACTTCAAAAAGCAGTACGAATGGTCGGCAACGGCCGGGAATTAACAGACAAAGTCGCTGAGATCGATCTTGACGCAATTAAAAACGAGTTAGCGCACCCAACGGATGAGCGTCTATTCTACGTGGTTGAAGCTATACGAAGGGGTATACCGCTTGATGAAATAAACAAACTTACCGGTATCGTGCCAGTCTTCTTAGAGGGCATAAAGAACATACTTGACTACGAAGCTGAACTCAAAAAAACCGGCTTAACCCAGGAAAGTCTGCGTAAAGCAAAAACCCTTGGATTCTCTGACAAAAAAATAGGCAAACTCTTCGACAAAAACGAAGACACAATCCGTGAACTAAGACAGATCTTCAACATAAAACCCGCGATTAAGCAGATCCAAACGGCAAAACGTTGGACAGAAAAAGCAAACTACCTCTACTGCACCTACAACAGTGATAAAACCGACGACATAGACTTCACGCAACCCAACAAAGCCGTCGTCATAGGTTCAGGATGCTACCGAATAGGCTCAAGCGTAGAATTCGATTGGTGCTGCGTCAACACTACATGGTCACTAAAGGAGAAGGGCTTCAAGGAAGTAGTGATGATCAACTGCAACCCTGAGACAGTCTCAACAGACTTCGACGTTCTCGACAAACTGTACTTTGAAGAACTAACTCTGGAGCGGGTACTTGACATAATCGAGCGTGAAAAGAACCCGGCAGTTGTAGTCAGCGTCGGCGGTCAAATCCCAAACAACCTTGCACTCAAACTCGACCGAAGCGGCGCAAAAATATTGGGGACATCCGCAAAAGACATCGACCGCGCGGAAGACCGCTCAAAATTCAGCGACATGCTAGACAACTTAGAAATCGAGCAACCTAAATGGAGCAAACTGGAGAGCCTAGACAAATCTAAAGTGTTTGCCAACCGAATCGGCTACCCAGTACTCATTCGCCCATCGTATGTACTGTCAGGTTCAGCTATGAGCGTCGCATATGACGAGTTCCAGCTTGAAGACTACCTCAAGAAAGCAACTGACGTATCAGAGGAGCACCCCGTAGTAATCTCAAAGTTCATGCTGAACGCAAGAGAAGTCGAGGTAGACGGTATATGCGACGGCAAAAACGTCTATGTCGGCGCCATTATTGAGCACGTAGAAAACGCAGGCGTCCACAGCGGAGACGCAACCATGTCACTGCCCGCCATGACAATCGACGAAATCACCAAAGAAAAAATCCGCCGAATAACAAGAAAAATAGCTCAGGACTTATGCATCAAAGGACCCTTCAACATCCAGTACCTCGTTAAAGACCGCGACGTCTTTGTCATAGAATGCAACCTTAGAGCTTCAAGAAGCATGCCATTTGTCTCTAAAGCAATCGGCAGAAACCTCATGGAGATAGCTGCAAGCGCAATGGTCGGCGAAACCATAGAGGACGGCGAAGCAGCAGTAAAGAGATTTGGCGTAAAATACCCCCAGTTCTCATTCATGCGGCTGGAAGGTGCAGACCCAGTGACAGGCGTGGAGATGGTTTCTACGGGCGAAGTAGCATGCTTTGGACGAAACTTCGAAGAAGCACTACTAAAAGCTATGATCGCAGGCGGAACCAAGATTCCTAAACCCGGCGACTCCATACTGATCAGCGTTGGCGGCGAAAAAGACAAAGCTGTCCAGATTGCAGAGAAAATTCAGAACATTGGCTACCGAATCTTTGCTACCGGTCACACCGCTGAAGCACTAATAGCAAACGGCATCGTATGTGAGAAAGTCTACAAGATAAGCGAGGGTAAAAAGCCAAACGCCCTAGACTTGCTTATGGAACGCAAAATCAACTTTGTCTTCAATATACCGCACCCCAACAGAATAGTCTCTGCAGCGTTGACTGATGGCTACTTGATACGTAGAAAAGCAGTTGAATTCGGCGTTCCAGTTTTTACGAACCTGGAACTGGTTGATAGCTTAGCAAATGCTTTAAAAAATAATATTAATTTCGTAGTAAACTAAGCCACAACATTTTTTTACTCTTTCTTTTGCTTCAATGCAGCTTCGACCTATAGTATCGGCTGATAAATGAATCATTTATCGCTATGTGAAATAGATGGGGAATGTTTAAACGCTATAAGCGAAGTGTACTGGAGGGTTTCCAATCAAAGAATATAGCTCCACAAATAGAAAAGCAGTTTTACTTCTTGAAGACGGAACGTCATTTATCGGAAAAGGTTTTGGCGCAACAGCAAAAATCTCGGGGGAAGTTGTTTTCTCCACTCAAATGGTGGGTTACCCTGAAGCGTTGACTGATCCGTCGTATAAGGGGCAGGTTTTAACTTTCACTTATCCAATGGTCGGCAACTACGGTGTACCGGACAAGGTTATGGATTTGGGGTTGCCGCTTTACTTCGAATCAGATCACATTCAACCACAAGGATTAATCATACACGAATTATGCCATGAACCATTCCACTGGGCATCCACACGCACACTGGACAAGTGGCTAGCCGACGAAGGCGTACCCGGCATCTACGGTGTAGACACCAGACGCTTAACTAAGAAACTGCGAACCCACGGAGTCATGCTCGGTATACTTCAGGCCTTTGAAGAAAATGAAGAACCAGACATGGCTGCACTGCTGAATAGCAGCAAAAGCATCGTTGACCCTAACCTGACTGACCTCGTAAAGGAAGTATCAGTAAAGAAACCGGTCACCTACAATGTAGACGGCAAGAAAACCGCGGTGGTAATTGACTGTGGAGTAAAATTCAGCATCATCCGCAACCTACTAAAACGGGGCATAAACGTCGTCCGCGTACCATATGACACTTCAGCAGATGAGATTCTATCATACAACCCGGACGGCATATTCTTAAGCAACGGACCGGGCGATCCTAAGAAGTGCCCCAGAACCATCGAGGCAGCCCGCGAATTAAGCGAGAAGAAACCGCTTATGGGTATCTGCCTAGGCGCGCAGATACTTGCTTTAGCACTCGGCGCAGACACATACAAGCTAAAGTTCGGTCACCGCGCACAGAACCAGCCTGCGCTTGACCTCTATAACAGCCGATGCTATATCACTACACAGAACCACGGTTACGCCATACACATGGATTCACTAAAGAAAACCTGCCTCGAGCCATGGTTTGTTAATCCCAACGACAAAACCGCTGAGGGTATCCGCCACAAGACCAGGCCGGTTTTCGCTGTGCAATGGCACCCAGAGGCTTCACCGGGACCATACGACACTGAGTTACTGTTTGATAAATTCGCAAAAACCTTGGAGGTTAACTGAATGCCAAAGTTCGATTGGATAAAGAAGGTGCTGGTTCTCGGAAGCGGCGCTATCAAAATCGGCGAAGCAGCCGAATTCGACTACAGCGGAAGCCAATGCCTAAAAGCGCTCCGCGAAGACGGCGTCGAAACAGTCATCATAAACCCAAACATCGCCACAATCCAGACAGACCCCCGCCTATCTGGCAAAGTTTACCTGCTCCCAGTTACACCTGAATTCGTGGAGAAAGTAATTGTTAAAGAACGCCCCGACGGCATCCTACTTGGTTTTGGAGGGCAAACCGCGCTTAACTGCGGATTGGAACTTGAAAAGAAGGGTATTCTGCAGAAGTACAACGTTAAAGTGCTTGGTACCCCCGTTAAAGCTATTGAGGACACGGGCGACCGCGAACGGTTCCGTCAAGCCATGGAGAAAGCAGGTGTTCCGTTTCTAAAAAGCCAAGCAGCCACCAGTGTTAAGCAAGCGTTAGATATCGCTGACCAAATCGGTTACCCCGTAATGATCCGTGTGGCTTACACGCTGGGCGGTAAAGGAGCAGGCGTCGCCCGCAACATGAAGGAACTAAAAGAAATCGTAACCATCGGCATAGCCCAGAGCCGCATCAATCAGGTACTCGTCGAGGAGTATGTTGGCCACTGGAAAGAAGTCGAATACGAAGTTGTGCGTGACTATAACGATAACTGCCTCACAGTATGCAACATGGAGAACTTTGACCCAATGGGCATACACACAGGTGACAGCATCGTCGTTGCGCCAAGCCAAACCATGACTAACCGCGAGTACCACGGCATCCGCGCCATCTCAATCAACGCCATCCGCGCGCTGGGCATCGTCGGCGAATGTAACATACAATGGGCGCTTCATCCCAAATCAGAGGAGTGCCGCGTTATCGAAGTTAACAGCAGAATGAGCCGCAGCAGCGCGCTGGCAAGTAAAGTCACTGGTTACCCGCTCGCTTACATAGCAACTAAACTCACACTCGGCTACACTCTACCTGAACTCATTAACAAAGTGACAGGAACCACCACTGCATGCTTTGAGCCAGCACTCGACTACATCACAGTCAAGATTCCACGCTGGGACCTGCAGAAGTTCCGCAACGCAGACCGCCACGTCGGCCCACAGATGCGAAGCGTCGGAGAGGTTATGGCGATTGGCCGCTGCTTCGAAGAAGCACTCCAGAAAGCAGTACGTATGCTCGACACTGGCAAAATCGGCCTTGTCTGCAATCCGGAAGATGACGAACCAGAATCTGAAGAGAGCCTGCGTGACGAGATGGCTCACCCAACAGATGAGCGCCTCTACAAGATCGCTAAAACCCTGCGTATAGGCTTGTCTGTTCCAGAGATTTACCGCTTAAGCGGAGTTGACCCATTTTTCCTCTACAAAATCCAAAACATCGTCAACATGGAAGACAAACTCAAGACGCTCAACTTAGCGGACGAAGACTCCGCAGAGGTTATCCGCGAAGCTAAACGCATCGGCTTCTCAGACGAGCAAATCGCTATCTGCCAGAAGACCGACGAGAAGAACATCCGCAACTACAGAAAAGTCAGCAAGATCCTGCCAGTCGTAAAACAAATCGACACCCTCGCAGCAGAGTGGCCAGCTAAAACCAACTACCTCTACATGACTTACGGTGGCGATGAGGACGACATCGAATTTAGCAATACAAATAGCAAAGTTATCGTGTTAGGCGCAGGTGTATTTCGCATCGGATCAAGCGTCGAATTCGACTGGTGCGGCGTCAACACGGTTTGGGCACTAAAGAAGAACGGCATAAAAGAAGCAATCATGGTCAACTACAACCCCGAAACCGTCTCAACAGACTATGACATATCTGACAAACTCTACTTCGAGGAGCTCACGGTAGAACGCGTACTTGACATCTACGACAAGGAGTGCCCGATGGGCGTCATCACAAGCGTCGGTGGACAAATCCCCAACAACCTCTCCATACCGCTATCTGAGGCAGGCGCAACCATACTTGGCACCTCAGCACAGGACGTGGACTTAGCGGAAGACAGAAGCAAATTCAGCACACTCCTTGACCAGTTAGGCATTTCACAGCCAAGCTGGAGCAAACTCCAATCCATAGAGGAAGCAAAAAAGTTTGCAGCAAAAATCGGCTACCCAGTCCTCGTCAGACCAAGCTATGTGCTCTCAGGCTCCGCTATGCGCGTCGCATACAACGAAGTTGCACTAGAAAACTTCCTCAACTTGGCAGCGAAAGTTGGCCGCGACCACCCAGTTGTCATCAGCAAATTCATAACACGCGCCAAAGAAGTCGAAGTTGACGGCGTATCAGACGGCGACAACGTCTTCATCGGCGCAATCATGGAGCACGTTGAAAATGCGGGCGTCCACAGCGGCGACGCAACCATGACAATCCCACCGCAAGCGCTTAAACTGGAAGTGCAGAAGGACATCGAAACAGCCACCATTAAAATCGTTAAGGCACTAAAAATCCATGGCCCATACAACATCCAGTACCTGGTTAAAGACGACGTCGTAAACGTTATCGAATGCAACCTGCGCGCATCAAGGTCAATGCCGTTTGTCAGCAAGACAAGGGGCATAAACATGATTGACCTCGCCACGCTTGCGATGCTGGGTAAAAAGATCGACGGCATAAAGCTGTCTCCAATGAAGGTTGCGCCACACGTCGGCGTTAAAGTGCCTCAGTTCAGCTTTATGCGACTCAGCGGCGCAGACCCAGTTTTAGGCGTTGAAATGCTTAGCACAGGCGAAGTCGCATGCATCGGAGCGAACTTCAGTGACGCATTCAGCAAAGCGCTCCAATCAGCGGAGTTCGCGATTCCACCAAAAGGCGGCTCAGTCCTGATCAGCGTCGGCGGTGACGACAAACGCAAAGCCCGCGTTGTCCCAATCGCTAAAGCATTCGAGGAAATGTGCTTCAAAATCTACGCAACCGGCAACACCAGCAAAGTTCTCGAAGCCCACGGCATCCAAAACACTGTGCTGCATAAAGTCAAAGACCCAGACGTCACACCAAACATTCTTGATTACCTGCAGGAACACAAAATTGACCTCGTCATCAACGTACCAATGGCTAACCGCAGAAGCAACATGAGCGACATCATCACCGACGGCTACGCTATCCGCAGACAAGCAGTGGAATTCAACGTGCCAGTAATCACCAACCTGCAGTTGGCTCAGGCGCTGGTTGATGTTATGCGTCAGAAGGATCAGAATGGCAACAGCATCCGCAGCTTAAACGAGTACATGGATGAGTTGCCCTGGAAGAAATGGTAGTCGATTCTCTTTCTTTCTCTTTTTGTACTCTAATTCATTCTGTTGCTTGTTAAGAACTACAGGTAAATTGTACATGCTCCAAGAAGAAGCATGGTTTGCACACGATTGGTTTTTATCGCTATGTCTATACTGTGGAAGGTTAATTCGGTGTGTTTGAGTGCCCTTTAACCGTGTATTGCTAGTAAAGCCATCTGGCCGAAAAGGCCTGAGTTTTGCCTTTGACTTAATACCCCTTGGCTTAGAGTACATAGCTGCTTATATCGAAGAGACTGTTGAGCAAGTCAACATCGTCGATTTAGAACTTGATAGAAGAACCTTCCAGCAGTGCCTGGATACTTATCATCCTGATTTGGTTGGTATCTCGTTGTCCGCAACCGAGCACAACCAAACCTTGAAACTGGCCAAAACGGCCAAGAAAAATGGCGCCGTCACAGTTGTAGGCGGCTACCACCCCACAGCCATACCTGACACTTTGCTTAGCCATCCGCAGATAGACATAGTTGTCCGAGGCGAAGGCGAACAGACCCTGCGTGACCTAGCAGAGGAGGGCAATCCTGAAAACGTGCTAGGCTGTTCATACCGGAAAAGCGGCAAAATAATCCATAATGAAGACCGCCCAAGAATCGTCGACTTAGACAGCATTCCCTTCCCAGCAAGACACCTGCGACAGTACCCCTACAAGAGTGCAGACCGCAAAACTGACTGCGACGTGCTGATGATGTCAAGGGGTTGCCATGGCCTGTGTAGCTTCTGCTGTGAACCCAGTATGAGTAGTGGCTGTTCAAGGTGCCGTTCCCCAGAAAATGTGTTGCAAGAGATACTGGAGATGGCGCGGTTTCATGAGTATAAACCTGTAAGTGTAATGTTTGCGGATCCCAACTTTATCGGCAATGCACGTCAGGTTGAGCGCCTCTGTGACTTGTTGATGGAGCATGACTTGGATATTGAATTCGGAGCTTTAGTTAGAGCTGACATGATGGCAAATAACCCGCATATAGTGCGTAAGATGTGTAAAGCTGGCATTGTTAAATTCGAGATGGGAATTGAAAGCCCAAACAGCCATGATTTGCAGTCAACAAAAAAGGGTGTGGCGATAAGATCTCACAAACAGGCTGTAAAAAATATTCGTGATAATGGTGGTCGAGCTGGCGGTACCTTCGTTATAGGTCTCCCTAACCAGACAGAAGAGGAAATCAAGCTTTTCCCTGTTTATGCTAAGGAGATCGGTTTAACTGCTGCCGCATTCGGTATAGCTACACCGTTTCCGGGAACCGACTTCTACTCTGAGCTTGATGGGCAAGGATTAATTTTTGAAACTAACTGGGACCATTTTGATGAGATGCACTCCGTTTTCAAAGCTAATCACCTGTCAAAGAAGCGTATTGAAGAGTTAGCAACTTATTGCATGGCGAAGTTCTGGAACATAGATACCTTCATCGACCACGAAATGGTCTACCAGAAGAGAACCCTAAGAAAGAAACCTGCCGTTGACTTTGTCCAAGAACGCGTTTTGAACCTGGGGTTCATGGCCAATAACGGAACGGAGCTGCAGAAAGACAATTTCGATCAGCACATTAAGACTTTTCTTGAGGCTTATGTTGACCCACGAGTCGAAGCATATACGCGAACTGTTGGTGTGCATGAGGCCATAGAGCTATCAAAGTTTCTGCGTGTTCTAGGGTCTCAGAAGATACAGGCTACCTTGAACCTCGATGGTACAGCTGTTAGTTTCGTATTCAACACAACCAGTGATCGTGTAAACTACATACAGGTTACGTATGGCAGAGTCGAGGATTCAACTGTGCATTTAGAGGTGGATCTGAATTGGCTCGCTAAGCCGTCGGTTGCTAACCTCATTAAGACGCCGGCGTACTTGTTCAAGAATAATGTGGGTCCAAAGAAATTTTGGAACACATTTAGGCTTTTGGTTGCTGTAGGTACTGAGGTTGTAGCTTCGAACTTGGCTAAACATAAGTGAATACCGCTTTCAGGGTAATGAAAGAAAGAGTGGGCGGGGAGGTTGTTTAGGCCGCCGCCATCGGAGCCTCTTGCCGTCGAGTCATCATCTCGCCCTTAATGAAGGAGAGAATGTCTTGGTTGACTTGGTCTTTGTGAGTCGTTGGTATTCCATGAGGCGCACCCGGATACACCTTAAGCGTCGCGTTGGGGATAATCTTTGACGAGAGCATCCCAGAGTCAGCGAAAGGCACAATCTGGTCATCATCGCCCTGAATAATCAACGTAGGCACATCAATCTTCTTAAGGTCCTCCGTCTGGTCCGTTTCGCTGAAAACTTTAACGCATTCATACACCGCCGGCAGACTTGCCATCATGCCCTGATGCCAGAAGTTGTCTCGGACGCCGTTTGAAACTTTTACGCCCGGCCGGTTGTAGCCATAGAACTGCATTGAGAGGTCCATGAAGAACTGCGAGCGGTCAGCAAGAATGCCTGCTCTTAGCTGGTCAAAGGCTTCCATCGGCGTTCCGTTGGGATTAGCGGAGGTCTTTAGCATTAGCGGTGGAATTGCGCTGATTAAAATCAGTTTTGACACTCTGCTGGTGCCGTATCTTGCGATGTAGCGTACTACTTCGCCTCCGCCGGTCGAATGACCTACCAAGATGGCGTCTTTGGCAAATGTCTTCTCCATTAAATCGTTTAAGTCATCTGCATACTGGTCCATTGTATTACCAGTCAACGGCTGGCTTGATCGACCATGGCCGCGCCTGTCAGCTGCGATACAACGGTAACCACGCTGCGCCAAAAAGTACATTTGATCCTCCCACGCGTCTGAATTAAGCGGCCACCCATGACTGAAAACGACAGGTTGACCGTCGCCCCATTCCTTGTAGAATAATTCTGCTCCGTTTACAACTAATTTTGCCATAAAACAAAACCACACCCACTCCAACTCGGTCAGTGGCATTTTAGATTATGGTGGTTCACATTGAAGCAACATCGAGGTACCTACCTCTCTCAGGAAGTACCTCCCCCTCCCTTATATAACAGTAGATCAAAAATTTTCTGTTGACATTTTATAAACCACCAAAATACCATACAAAAAAACATCAGCTTACCATATATCCGCCCATCCACAACACAACAAACGAATAACCACCCTGGTGTGATAACTATCAATAACCTACCCGAATATTCTCAAAATTAAGTCATTTCGACTGTAACCAATCATAATTCCCGATCCTTCTAGTCTTGTTCAACAAAGCTTCTGCTATGTATGAAAATATCCCAAAAAAAGCCTCAAAAAACCACCAAAAAGGCAAAAAAACCATCGTATACAACTTAAAAAACAACACAAAACAAAAAACCAACCTTTCCCACAACACAAAAC
>JAAYYI010000093.1 GCA_012515445.1 Candidatus Bathyarchaeota archaeon
AAGGGTTTGCTGGGGTTTCTGGACGCCTACTTTAGGAGAAAGAGAGGAAAACTACACAAAGTGTAACCAGTTAGTGGCTGCAACCACATAGCTAGATCCCAGAAGCCCACTCAGCCCCAGTCCTACGCCCTGTTTGACTAAAAAAGGGAAGGAAAGATTGTTCGTGGTCTTTCACCTTATGGCTTTTTTCTCAGCACTAGTATGGTTACAGCAAAGCTAATTGCGATTGCCGCTATTATCGCAGCTACCGCGGGGAGGAAGTATGTGTCAAATGTTGATGTTACCGCTTGAGTCGGGGTTGCTGTTGGAGTTGTTGATTCACTCACGCCCACGGCTGTTTGTGCTGATGATGGCCAGTATGAGTTGGTTCCGAGGAATGTTGCGTAGACTGTGTATGAGCCAGATATGTCGGGTGTCCAGAGATAGTGGAATGCTCCGCCTGCATCTGAGGTTGTCTGTCCGATTGTGCGGTAGTTGCCGTTGGCATCGAGCACACTGAGAGTTACCGGTACTCCGGTGGCGTTGCTGGGAGATGGGAACTGCATATAAACGTATTTCATCCAGGCGCTCATGCTTTCGTCTGATACTGCTGCTACTCCGTTGGGGAATCTTGCGGCGATGTTAATGTTTTGTGTTCCGGCAGCATTATCCAGGATTGTGCCTTCGAGTAGGATGCTGTTGCCGAATGTTAGCACTTTCGGGTTTGCGGTTACTGTAGTCTTGCTTGGTCCTTTGCCGATTGAGTAGATTTGGTTGTCGTATGTGTTGAAGAATGTGATTATGCCGTCTGCTATGCCTGCTTGCCCTGCCCATCTTGGCTGTCGGAAAGCTCCGTCTATTTGGAAGACTATGCTTCCGTCAGTTGCGTTTACTGCCATGAATGGTCCGTCTCTTGGTAGTGGTTGGTTGGCTGAGTGTTCGGAGTTAGCCATGTAGATTTTTCCGTCTGCGATGAACATTATAGCCATTGGCCAGTTGTTACTCCATAGGACTTCTGAGCCGCCATAGGGTTCTTTGATTGGTAAATCCCATAGTCGATTGCCTGTTGTCGCTTCGTAAGCGTATAAGTGTCCGCCGTATCCTGAACTGTAGAGCTTGCCGTAGGCAAAGCCTGATTGTAAGCCGAATGTTTGCAGGTAGTATTCTGGTTCTGTTGGGCCCCATATTTGGTCGCCTGTGTGCAGGTTGAAGCCGAAGCGTCCACGGAGTTCTTTGCTCCAGACGGTGAACACGTTGTCGGCTAAGCTTGATTCTTCGAATGTTACTGAGAGGTTTCCTGTGGGTGGGTTCCATGATTTGTTATACATTAGTTGCCCTGCTTGTCCTGTTTTGACGTTGAGTGCCCAGAATTGCCAGGGACTGCCTGTTAAGCCTAGGACGTTTGCAGTTGCGGTTCTGCCTTGTAGGTTGTTACCGATTACTATATCGTCGAGGAAGGCTGCTGCGATTGAGCCTTGAATATTTTTGGGTGCTGTTACGTTCCACATGTAACCGCCGTTGCGTGGGGAGCTCCAGGTGCAGTCGTATGTTGTTCCTTGTCCGTTGCGTAGGAAGCTTCCGGCGTCGCTGATGACTTTTGTGGAATTCCAGAGTGTTAACCATCCGTTTGAGTTGTATGTGTAGATGAGGATTTCACCGTTTGGACCTCTGATTTGTGTGCCTGAGGGGACGTTTGTCATGCTGTATTCATATTCACCTGTGAATGGGTCAAATGCATTCCAGGTGCTGCCGGATGTTGTCCAGATGTAGCTGAACGCACCCTGGTAGTTGTAGCTGTTAAAGCTCAGTATCGATCCAAATTGTAGCGGTAGGCTGCGGTTGTTGTTCGGGCTGATTAGTTCTTTATTCCATAGGGTTTCACCTGTGCGTTGATCTACTGCCGAGACTGTATGCGTTATGTTGGCTGTTCCGGAGTCCTTGTCGTTGTTGTAGTATACGATTCCGCCCATGATTACAGGTGATCCGTATCCCCAGAGTCCTTCATACGCGTCGCCGTTTTCGTATCCTTCGGTGCCATAGGGACTACCGACTAAGCCGCCGACTGTCTGTGGCTTTGCCCAGAGAATGTGCGCGGTGTCAGGTGCATACATTTCGTTTGGAATAAATACTGCAGAGCTGCGGGCTGGCTGTACCCAGCTACCGGCGATTTGGTACCAGTCTCTGAATTGACCGTCAACTGGCCGTGTCCAGTATTCAGTCGGAAGAGGTATTGCTTGGTAGAATTGTGTAGCCTGAGTTTCTGTTACAATTAGTGCGAGTTTCTCGCTAGTGCTTTCCTTGTAGTAGATGTCTGCGCCGCCGTTTGTGCGTGTGCTCCAGTTGAACCATTGTGCTGGGAAGTGGGTTTGGAAGTAGTAGGTGCCGACTTGGTCGGGGATGAAGACTGTGCCTGTTCCACCAGTGGAGTCTGTGTCGAATGGTCCAAGAGTGGTGGTTGTGTTGTCTGGTTTTGTCACGGTTACTGTTAGGCCTTTCCAACCGTATTGTACTAGCTCTAATTCGTCAGTGATGCCTATGTGTATGAGTGTTTGCTGTCCTATACCAATCGGGTTAGGTGTGGCTCCGATGTATGCGTGTGTTGCTTTTTGATGTATTGGAACTGCAGAGTATGATAGCGGGATTGATGTCAAAGTCAAAAGTAGTACCAAAAAGAGCACTGTATAGATTTTTTTCAAATTTTTTTTCTCCTATTAATGTATTAGAGCTTTTTTGCTCTATCTCTCGTTTGTGTACTTACCTAATAAGACATTGTAACCACTTTAAGTTGAGACAGGATAAAATACAGTTAGCAAATTAGTGTGCTTATGTCTAATAGGTTCACATCACGTTAACTTTTCTGTGATATCGCTAATTTCAGCTATTTTAGCCACCTAAACTGGTGAGTGGAAGTGTACCGCTAATATGGCTTTAGATCGCTCGGTTCGTATTGCTGGTTAGCGATAGTTATTTAGGTGATAAAATATGTATATAGAGTGGTGTTTTTAATGGAAAACCAAGGTAAAATCGAAAAAGCTTCTAAACTCGAAAAAACCGGTCATGAGATGGCAGAGATGGTTCTGGCAGTTATGGATAAACTTGCTGGGAAAGAATCTGACCTTAAACTTCGTTTTGAAGATTTAACGCTCGATGTGGGAATGTTTAAGGCTAAACTTAACGGTGCAATTGTTCTAGACGTCGTTTATGCCAAAGAAGCAACAGAATAGGACGTAGGTAAGCAATATGCAGCTTACAACTGCCCTAGCCGAGATGCTGAAGTCAGGTCGAATAGTCGTTTCAAGAAATAATGTTGAAGCACTTGAGATCAAAGCGGCCGAAAAGAAAATTGACGTAACCGCTCTGGACAAGAAGTTCGTGAAAGATGCCCTATCAGCTGCACAGGATGGTGCAGGAAAGGGTAAGGGACCGATTGAGAAATCTGTTAGTTTGCTTAGAAACGCTAGGGACGGATTGGGGCTGCTTAAGGACGCTGCGGAGGATTTGTCTTCTGCAGGCATCACTGTCACCCTTTCTTATAAGGGAGGTGCGGTTGTTACGTTGGGTTCTGAGGCTAATCCAAAGCTATCCAGGTTTGCAACAGGTACAAAGGCTATTGAGGTTAATAGTGCTCGCAAGCTTTTGGAGTTAGGTATTTAGAAGCCCTAATAGAAAAAAGGTTGATTAGCTTAGGTTGAAGTAGGGTAGTAGTAAGTTCTCCATTGTGTAGAATCCTTTCTTTTTGTCCGCTAAGCTTTTTGCGGCGAATAGTACACCGTCACCGAACGCTTCTCGCATAATTGACTCGTGGGTCAAGCGTATGGTTTGATAGGGGAAACCAAAGATTATTTCGTGTTTCCCCACAATTCCCCCCGCTCTGACGGATTTTATGTCTTCGATTGGTAAGTCTAGGGTTTCGGAGATTTTTATTGCTGTACCTGAGACGCCTTTTTTAGCTTTAAAGTGTTCTTCAATGATTTCTACGTCTGTGTATGGGGCGATGGATTTGAGGATTTTAGCGGTTAGCATTAAAAAGTTTATTCCGATTGTGATGTTTGGTGAATGGAGTACTTTTGTTTTTTGTGATAGTTTTTTTAGGTATGTTATTGTTTCGTCTGGATAGTTTGATATGGCTGTTATGATGGTGATTTCTCGTTTTGCTGCTTCTTGGCCATAGTAGTATATGGCTTCAGGGGAAGAGAAATCGATTATTACATCCACTGGGTATTGGTCGAAGAGTTTTTCTGGCGTCCATTCGTCTTTGGGGAATATTAATCCTTGGTTTTCATGTGCGATGCCGAGAAATTCGGGGACAGATCGGTGTTTTAGGGTTTTTGATTTTCTTAAAACCCAGCAGAGGTCAGTTTCTTCGCTTTGTAGTAATACGGTTGCGACGGCTTTTCCTGCTCTTCCAAATCCGAGAAGACCTACTCTCATTTTTAATCGTATAACATTCTGGTTTATGATTTATATTATTTATCTTAGCGGTGGGCTGAGTTCTTGGGAGGAGTAGAGGTAGAGCGTGCGCAAAGAGGCTCAGCTGATACGGCTGGCTCGGGCTTTACATCGTAGCCTGCGCGGTTAAAAGTATTATAAAGTTGATTTTAATTTTAGGGCAAAATTTTAATACGGAAGTTACTGCTGAAAAGTTTCCGCGTTCAATTTCACTTAGGAGCCTTTTTGCCTCTTCATGATATAACTTATCAGGAGAGTATCGGGTTAGAATAGTGTTTGTGTCTTAATAGACTTGCATTATTCGCGGCCTGAAACTGTCTGAAAGAAAATACTTTTGTTTTGCGAAAAAGGTGATTTTTTCTTCTTCCTAAACAAGTGCTTTTTCAAAGCTTAATGGTGGAACAATTAGAATTTGGCGGAAAGAGACCTTTCTCGTATGGGGGTATCAGTTAGTGGATGAGTGGCATCTTGGCAAAAAGTGGGTGAGGGGCTGTTTGTGATATGTTAGGTTTTATATTTTGGTTGGTGAAATATGGCGTACTGTGCGGGTTTGTATGGAGCAGTTGGCTATTTATGGGTGTGTCGGCGGCCTGGAGATGTGTGTTTTGGGGTGCTTCTGCGTTTTAGGGGATTGTTTGGGGTTTTTTTGGGTGTATAAATTGTTGCTTTCTGACTTGTTTTTGAATGTTTTTGGAGGGGGTTGGCGTGTGCGGTAAGGTCTATGACACAAAGCGGCACAGCAACAGAAAAACCATTGCA